>CAZXHR010000005.1:0-47767 GCA_964640465.1 uncultured Opitutaceae bacterium | reverse complement strand
TCGAGAAGCGCACCGAGCGAGGCCGCAGTGAGGCCCTTGCCGAGGGAAGAAACGACGCCGCCCGTGACGAAAATGTATTTCACGGGAGGACGAGAAACGACGCCCGGTTGCAAGGAGCAAGGTTGGAGCGGATGAAAGATATTCATGGCTGAAAACGCGGGGTTTTTCGTGTCGGCGCAGCTTCTGGGGCACCGCCAGCCAAGCGAGGCGCAGCCCCCGTTGCCACCCGCAAACTGGCCACCGTCGCCCTACCCGCAGCAGATCAGCCGAAGCGACTCCTCCGCATGCGCGATCCCACGCGGCGCCGCCCGCACAACCTGCGCCGGTATGCCCACCGCCGTCGCCCCGGCCGGGATGTCCGCCAGCACCACGGCATTGGCCCCCACCCGCGCGCCCGCACCGATCTCGATCGCGCCGAGAATCTTCGCCCCGGCCCCGATGAACGCACCGTCGCCTACGGTCGGATGACGTTTTCCCCGTCCGCCTCCGCGGCCCCCGAGCGTGACCTGATGGAAGAGCACCACATCGCGCCCGAGCTCCGCCGTCTCGCCGATCACGACCCCATAGCCGTGGTCGATGAACAGCCCCGGGCCGATCCGCGCGCCGGGATGGATGTCGATCCCGGTGAGGAAACGCGTCAGCAGGTTCAGGGCACGCGGCAGCACCGGCAGCCCCGCCGCGTGGAGCAGATGCGCGACACGATGCGCAGCGATGGCCCAAAATCCCGGGTACAACAGCGCCTCCACGCGCCCCCCGAGCTTCCCCAGCAGCGCCGGGTCCTCCCGCAGTATGGCGCCATAATCGCGGCGCGGAAACGCAATCTGCCGCAGGGCGAACGCCAGCCGCTCCCGCCGCCGCCAGGTGCGGCAGCGCGGCGTCAGCTCGACGAGCGGATCGAACAGGCAGGCCGAAGAGTCCTTGGGGAGTTTCATGGGAGGGGTGCGGAAGTTGGGGTGGCAGCCGCGGGATCGGTGAAGCCGAGCAGATCGAGGACATGCCGCTCGACGTGCCGGTTCTCGCCGGTCTCGGGGAAGTCGTGGATGTGGAGCGCCGGATTGAAGTTGAGTTCGATGATCGAGTACGCGGCACCCGGGGCGGCGTCGGCCGGATCGGGCACGATCATGTCCACCCCGGCGATCCGCGCCCCCAGAGCCTCGGCCGCGCGCTCGGCGATGCGGTGGTAGACGGCGGGCATCGTGTCGGTCCAGTCGATGCTGTCCCCGCCGGTGGAGATGTTGGAATTCTTCCGCAGGAAAACCGTGCGCCCCGCCTCGGGCACCGTGTCCGGCGTAAGCCCGGCGTCCGCCAGGAAGGCCAGCTCGACCTCGCCGAGGACGATCTTCTCCAACGGCTTCACGTAGCCCTCGCCGCGGAAGGGATGCTCGTTCTTTGCGGCCACCAGCTCGCGCACCGTACGCCGCCCGTCGCCGACGACGTTGGCCGGCACCCGATGGAGCACCGCGCGCGTCCGCCCGCCGATCACGAGGAAGCGAAACTCCCGGCCGGCCGCGAACTCCTCGACCAGCACCGCCACGTCGAGCGCGAACGCCGCACGCACAGCCCGCTCGTACTCCTCCTGCGCCGCCCCCGCCGCGAGGATCGCCACGCCTTCGCCGAAGTTCGTGCTGCGCGGCTTCACCACCGTGGCCCGCCCGCGCACCCGCGGCCAGTCCGCCAGCGCCGCCGTCACCGAGTCGTGGAGCCGCCCATCCGGGGCGCGCACTCCAGCCTCGGCGAGCAGGAGCTTCGTGACCTGCTTGTTCTCCATCGCCAACGCGGCGATGTAGGAGTCGGCCCCGGTGCGCGTCGCCTGCTTCATGAGGTGCGACCGGCCATCGCGTGAGATCCGGATGAAATTGTCGGAGAGGTCGAGCACCTCCACCGAGGCGCCACGCCGCAGGGCTTCGGCCACGACCAGTCGGGTCGAGAGCTCCATGCCGTCGAAACGAGGATCGAGATCAATCATGGCAAAAGCTCCTTCCGCTGCGCCCGGGCCAGCCGCAGCCCCTGCTCGCGCAGCGACACGCCGGCCGCCTCCGCGGCCCGGAAAAACCGGTCGACGATCCGCGGCGCTCGTCCGTCGAACACCTCCGCCGCGGCCTCCACCGCAGCCTCGTGCGCCGGCCCGAGCAGTGAAGCCGCCTCGCGCAGCGCCGCCCACAGCGGACCCGTGCGAACGGCATAGATACTGCGCCGCTCGGTGCCGGCGCCGCAGGAGCACAGCGTCGCCCAGGCGTTGAGCCGCGCCTCCTCCTCCAACTCGTCCGGCAGCAACGGACGCGACGGCAACAGCAGCGCCGCCGCCGTGAACGCCTCGAGGAACTGGAGCGTCTCCAACGAGATGCCCGTCGCCGCGAACGGGTCGATGTCGAGCACGCGGATCTCGATGTACTCGACGCCGCGACGCTCCAGCGCCGCGAGCGAGCCGCCCTCCACGGTCTTCGGCCGCACCGGCGCGTAGAACTCGCGCTCGCCAGCGAGCAGCCCCGATTCGATCGCGCCGCGCAGTCCCGTCGCAAACGCGTCGGGCCCCGCCCACACGCCCGCCAACGCCCGCGCCGTGTCGCCGGGCATCTGGTACCCGAGCGGACTGGAGCGCAGGCTGGACGAGTGGCGCCCGCACGTGGCGAGCAACGCTCGATCCTCCGGACCCAGCGCCGCCCCCAGCGAGGCGCCCCAGCGCAGGTCGACCAGCGGGCTCGCCCCGAACAGGTAGGTGAGCACATACCGGTGACGGAGGATGTTCCGCATCGCCGCGAAGTACCACGCCGAGCGGTCCGGCTCGGCACCGGTCCGTCCGGCCAGCGCCGTCCAGAAGGCCTCGGGCAGGGAGATATTGAAGTGCACCCCGCAGATCGCCTGCCGCGCCGTGCCGTACTTCGCCGCGAGGTAACGCCGGTACTGACGGGCGCCCTCCTGTGCCGCCACGCCGCCGAAGCGCGCGGGCTCCGCCTCGCCGCCCCAGCAGCCGGGAAGGCTCAACGGCCAGAGCAGCTCTCCGGACAGGGCCCGGTGCAGGCGCCCATGCAGCAGCCGCAGCCGCTCCGCCGCCGCAGCGGACCCGGCCGCCGGCGCCGTGACCAGCTCCGCCTGGTTCTCGGCGAAGTCGACGGTGATCTGCCCCTCGGGGAACCGCTCCGCCCCCGGTGCAAACGGGTGATCGCTGCGCGCCGGACAGCCGCCCGCGACGATCCGCCACGCCTCGCGCTCGATCCCCACGGTGAACGGCGACTCCCGCAGCACACCGAGCGCGGACCGGAGCGTCTCGCGCTCCGATTGTTCTGCAACCGTCGTACTTTCTGGGCAAAAAAAGTTCATCCGATGAACCCCCGGATTTCGGCCAGCGCCTTCTCGTTGACGCGGCAGCACACGCTCTGGCCGTGCCTCGTGCACTCGATCAACCCCGCGTTCTCCAGTTCCTTGATATGGTGCGACACGGTCGACCTCGACACGTCCAGCTCGTCGCACGCGCAGGAGAACGCCTTCATGAGCCCCGTGCAGCTCCCGCTCTCCGCCTGACCCTCGCGGATGATCCGGAAGACGCGCAACCGCTGCTCGCAGGAGAGAGCCTTGAAGTAGCGTTCGAGGTTTGATTGTTTCACGCCTATAGAACTATCGAAGGCAGCGTCTGCGTCAAGCTTTCCATTCTGTTCCCACCCGCACCCCGCCTCGCAACGCCGCCGGAAAACGTTTGCCCGCAGCCGACCCGCCACGAAGCTCCGGGGCACGTGAACTCCAAACCTCAACTGCTTGTGTGGATGACCTGCGACGGCGTCCACATCGATCCCGCCACCGGCAAACACACCATCCTCGGTGCCTTCTCCAGCATCCGCGCCCGCCAGTTCCCAGTCGTGCATCCGTTCATGATCTGGTTCCTGACGGTCTCCGACTGCGTGCCCGGCAAGCACACGATGAAGATCTCCATCGGTCTCGATCCGACCAACATGATGAAGGTCATCGAGCGCGAATTCGAATCGCAGAGCCCCATGCAGCGCATCAATCTCATCAACGAGCTGCGCAACTGCTCCTTCCCCCAGGCCGGCGACTACAACATCCTCGTCGAAGTCGACGACGACGTGGTGCTCGCCACCCACCTCACCATCGCGGAGTAACACGCGCCGCGCACCGGTGCCAGAGGTAGGACAGGACCGCTGGGCCTGCCGAGCACACGAGCGGCCCAGCACTCCGCCCCTAACCGTCACCACTCCGGCAATTCAGAGAACCGACTCTCCATTCGCCACTCGCGACCGCATACTTCATTCCTCATTCATCGCTCTGCGTTCTCCCATGTCCTCCCCCGCTTCCGCTTTCGACCTCATCGGCGTCGGTTCGCCGATCATGGATCTGCTCGCGCCCGTGCCCGAGTCGTTTCTCGCCACCGTCCGCGGCGATAAGGGAGGCATGGTCCTCGTCGACGACGCCGAGATGCAGTCAATCGTCACGCGCCTGCCCGTCCCGCCCGCGGCGGCCACAGGTGGCTCCGCCGCCAACACCACCTTCAACGTCGCCCGCCTCGGGCTGCGCACCGCCTTCCTCGGCAAACTCGGCAACGACGACAACGCCCGCATCTACCGCGAGCGCTTCGCCGCCGTCGGTGTCGACGGCTCCCGTTTCAAGCAGGCCGCACAGCCCAACGCCCGCTGCCTCTCCCTCGTCACCCCCGACGCCCAGCGCACCATGCGCACCTGTCTCGGCGCCGCGATGACACTCGCGCCCGAGGAGATCACGGCCGCCGATTTCAAGGGCTGCCGACATGCCCACGTCGAAGGCTACCTGCTCTTCAACCGCGCGCTCGCCGAGGCCGTGCTCGCAGCTGCCCGCGCCGCCGGTTGCACGCTCAGCATCGATCTCGCCTCCTTCGAGGTCGCCGCCGCCGCCCGCGACTGGCTCCTCGCCCAGCTCGGCCACGGCGTCGACATCGTCTTCGCCAACGAGGACGAGATCCGCGCCCTCTTCGGCACCACATCGACCGACTATGCCGCCCACACCCGCGCCCTCGCCGCCCGCGGCACGCTCGCCGTGGTGAAACTCGGCAAGGACGGCGCCTACGTCGGCCGCGGCGCCGAGCTGCACCGCATCGAGCCCGTCCACGTCGCCTCGGTCGTCGACACCACCGGCGCCGGCGATGCCTTCGCCGCCGGGTTCCTCTACGGACACCTGCGCGGTCTGCCGCTGCCCGTCTGCGGCCACATCGCCGCCGTGCTCGGTGCCGAGACCGTCCGCCACCTCGGTCCGCTCGTCCCGTCGCAGGATTGGTCCGCCATCGCCCAGCGCGTGCAGCAGTTCCGCTGAGACGCTACGCCCGTCCCAGTCGAGCCGCCGCAGCGTATGAAGCCCGAGACCGTGTCGGAGAAGGTCGCCCGGGGCCTGCGCGACAGGATCGAGGTCGTCCCTACGACCCGAACTGGCCCGCCGTATTCGAGGCGGAGCGGCATTTTCTCTGTTCGCGATTTCCGGCCGACCTGCTCGGCCGGATCGAGCACTTCGGCAGCACCGCCGTGCCGGGCCTGGCCGCCAAGCCCATGGTGGACATGCTCATCGAGGTCTCGTCGCTGGAACGCGCCCGCGTCGAGATGCCGCCTGTCCTCGAGCCGCTCGGCTACGACTATTTCTGGCGCCCGTCGCACGGCGACGACGGCCATCTCTGGTACGCCTGGTTCATCAAGCGCGACGCCGCCGGCCACCGCTCCCATCATCTCCATTGCGTGGAATCCCACTTCGAGCACTGGGACCGGCTCCACTTTCGCGACTACCTGCGCGCACACCCGGAGACCGCCGCCGAGTATCGGACACTCAAGCTTCGTCTGGCTGGTGAGCACGAGGCGGACCGTATCCGCTACACCGCGGAAAAGACGGCGTTCATCGTCGCCGTCACCCAGCGCGCCGCAGCCGAGCTGGCACGCGGCCGTTGAGTTGCGACGGTTCGGCGCCTCCGCCACCCGCTACGGCCGGACGATCAGCTCCACGCGCTGCTCGGGCGTGAAGCGAGCGCGGGCGAAGTCGCGGAGCTGCTCGATGGTCACGGCGTCGATCTTCGCGTCGTAGTTTTTCCAGTCGTTGACGGGCAGCCCGTACACGGCGTTGAGCGCCGCCTGGAGCGCGCGGGCGCCATTGGTCTGGAGGCTCATCCGGCGCGCGGCCTTCAGGCGGGTCTGGCAGCGTTGCAGCTCCTCGGACGTGATGCCGCCCTCCTGCACGCGGCGGATCTCCGCCTCGATCTCGTCGAGCACCTCGCGCGCCTTCTCCGGCGTGGTGCCGGCATAGAAGCCGAAGAGCCCGACATCGACGCCGAGCACGCGGGACGAGCGCACGAAGTACGCCAGCCCCTTCTGCTCGCGCACGCGCTCGAAGAGGTTCGACGCCATCCCGCTGAACACCTCGTCGGCCACCTCGGAGACATAGTGGTCGGCACCGCAGATTCCGGTGCACGGATACGCCTGGAAGACAACGGCCTGCTGCCGTGGCTGGATCTCTTCGAAGCGGCCCGCCTGCGGCCCGGCGAAGGCCGGTCCGTTGTCGGGCGCGGCACCCTTGGGCAGCTTGGCGAGGAACGCCTTCAGCTTGGGCGCGAGCTTGCGCGGCTCGAAGTCGCCGGTCACGGCGAGCACGCAGTTGCCGGCCACGAGCAGCCGCTTGTGCAGCGCACGCAGGAGCGCGGGCGTGACGGCCTGCAGCCCCTCCTCGGTGCCGTGCGTATCGATCGCCAGCGGGTGCGTGCCGAAGAACTTCCGACGGCAGAGCTTGCGGCCGACGGTGACGACATCGTCGGCCTGCTCGGCGAGCTCGGCCAGGTGCGCCTCGCGCTCGATCTCGAACGTCGACGGCGCGAACGCCGGTGCGAGCACCGCCTGCCCGAGCACGTCGAGCGCACGGTCGATGTCGCCCGGGAGAACCTCGAGGCTGAGGCCGAAGGTATTGTTGCCGGAAAACTCGTTGAACGTGCCGCCGACCTCCTCGATCGCCTCGGCGACCTCGTCGGCACTGCGCTTCTTCGTGTCCTTGGTCAGCAACGTGACCATCAGCGACAGCGCGCCGCGCGCCTGCGGCAGGTCGTGGCAGACGCCCCCCAGGCAGACGAGCCGCAGGTGGAGGTTGGGCAGACGCTTGTCGGGCAGGAGCAGGAGGCGGGCGCCGTTGGCCAACCGTTCCTCGGAGAAATCGCCGAGCTCCGCAGCCGGCGCAGCGGCGGCGGGGGCGGCCGCGGCGACCTTCGGATTCATCGACACGGACGTGAACCGCGCGGGCACGAAGTACTTCGCGGCGATGCGCTTCACGTCGGCCGGTGTGATGGCGGCGAGGCGCTCGAAATAGTGGCGGCTGTAGTGGAGATCGCCGACAACCACCTCGGCCAGCCCGAGGCGCGAGGCCTGGCCGCTCATGGTCTTGCGGGTGTTGATCTCGCCCACGACGAGCTGGCGCATGGCCTTCCGAATCAGCGCCGGGGCGACGCCGCGGCGCGCGATCTTCGCCAGCTCGGCCTGCACGGCGGCGGTGGCCGCCGCACGCTTGTCCGGATCGCAGAGCATCGAGACGTAGAAGAGCCCGACGGTGCCGGGATTCCAAGCGGAAGCCTCGATGGAGTGGACGAAGCGGCGCTTCTCACGCAGCTCCTCCCAGAGGATGGAGCTGTTGCCGTAGCCGAGCACAGTGCCGAGGAGGTCGAGCACAGGCGTATCCGGATGCGAGAGGCCGGGGATCTGCCACCCCATGCCGGCACGGGAAATCTGGACGTCCTCGAAGAGGTGCGCCTCGCGCGGGGCGAGCGGCACGGGTTCGTCGGGGAGAAACACCGGAGCCAGCCGCGCGCGCGGCACGGAGCCGAAGTGCTTCTCCACCTCGGCCAGCAGCGACGATGGCTCGAAGTGGCCGGCGACGACGACCACGAGGTTGTTCGGCACGTAGCGCGCCCGGTAGTAGGCGACGAGGTCGTCGCGGGTGACGCGCTCGAAGACGGCGCGGTGTCCGATGATCGGATGCTGGTACGGGTGCTGACGGAAGGCCGTCTCGAAGAGTTTCTCGCCGAGGCGCTGGTCGGGCTCGTCGAGCGTCATGTCGATCTCGCGCAGGATCACCTGCCGCTCGCGCTCGACCTCGTCGGCCGGGAGCGTGGAGTGCAGCACGGCATCGGCGAGCAGGTCGACGGCGACGCCGGCGTGCTCGCTGGGGATGTCGATGTAGTAGACGGTGCGGTCGAAGGTCGTGTAGGCGTTGATGTAGCCGCCGTGCGCCTGAACCGTAGCCGAGATCTCGCGACCGGCGCGGCGCTCGGTGCCCTTGAAGAGCATGTGCTCAAGGTAGTGCGAGAGTCCGGCGCCGAGCAGCGAGCCCTCGTGGATGCTGCCCGTCTTCACCCAGACCTGCACCGAGCACAGCGCCGAGGAATGGTCGGGCTTGAGCAGGACCGTGAGCCCGTTGGGCAGCACGTGCCGGTTCACGGTCTCCTCCCAGAAGGGGCGGAGGAGAGCGAAATCGTCGGAGCGGCGGGCGCGTTTGGCGGCGGGCATGGGGAGAACGCAGAACGAGGAATGCAGAATGAAGAATGCGAAGCGGAAAGGGCGGTGCAGGCGGGAGCGGAAGCGAGTGGATGTCGACCGGCGGAACAGAGCCGCCGGCGCGCCGCGCCTACTCCTTGCCGTCACCCTCGCCCAGCTTGGGCAGCGGCAGGCGGCGGGTTTCCGGCTCGAAGGGCTGGAGGAACGCCTCGTCGAAATCGAAGATCTCGGCGAAGTCCTCGAGGCAGTCGTTCTCGGTCTTCGAGAGCACGTTGTACTCGATGAGTTTGAAGACGATCTCGCCGAAATCGCGGCAACGCTTCAGCCCCCAGTCGGTGAGCACGGTGTGCGCGAGCGGGCCGAACTGCTCGATCGCGTAGGCGCGGAAGCCGTGGAGCAGCTCCTGCCCGGCCACGTGCTGGCTCTTCTTCGCGCGCTCGGGGTCGCGCTTCTTGAGCTCCTTGACGGTGAAGTCGAGGCCGGCGCGGACAAAGTGGTAGGCCCGCTTGTCGTAGCGGGAGTCGTCCTTGTAGATGAGGTCGATGATCTCGTTGAATTCGAGGTCTTGCATGCGGGAGCGTTGGAAGCTGCGAGGGGTAGCAGACTCGGTGCGGCTGCGCAACCGGCATGAACGGAGCCCCCGCGCAGCGGAAAGCCGCCGGGAGTCCAACGGGCGTCGCGAGACGACGCCCCTACGCCGGCAACTGCAGCGCCGGCCTCAGCGCTTCAGCCCGGCGGCGACGACTTCGGCGATGTCCTTCACGCGCACCCGCCCGGCGCCGAGATCCTTCAGGCCGTCCTCGAACATCGTCAGGCAGTACGGGCAGGAGACACAGACGGTGTCCGCCTTCGTCTCGAGCGATTCCTTCACACGCGCGAGGTTGATGCGTTCGCCCGCGTTCTCCTCCATCCACATGCGGCCGCCGCCGGCGCCGCAGCAGAACGACCGGCTCTTCCGCCGCGCCATCTCGGCCGGCGCGGCGCCGGTGGCCGCCCCGACGACGGCGCGCGGCGCCTCGTACACGCCGTTGTGGCGACCGAGGTAGCAGGAATCGTGGACGACGGTCCGCCCCAGCTCGGCGACCTGGTGGTCGAGCTTGAGCTTCCCGTCGCGCAGCAGGCCGGCGATGAACTCGCTGTGGTGGACCACCTCGAAAGCGGCGCCGTACTGGCGGTAGTCGTTCTTCAGCGTGTGGAAACAGTGGGGGCACTGGGTGATGACCTTCGTCACGCCATTCTCGGCGAACTGCGCGACGTTCGCCCGCGCCGTCTGGTCGAAGACGTACTCGTTGCCGAGGCGCCGGAGGCTGTCACCGCAGCACTTCTCGTCCTTGCCGAGGATGCCCCAGCTCACGCCGGCGGCATCGAGTACCGCAGCCAGAGCCGTGGTTACACTCTTGTTGCGGGCGTCGAACGCGCCGGCGCAACCAACGAAGAGGAGGTACTCGGTCTCGCCCTTCACGAAGGGCTTCACCGGGAGCGAGGCGGCCCACTTGGCCCGCTCGCTCGGAGCGATGCCCCACGGGTTCGAGCGCTGCTCGACGTTCTCGAAGAGGTTCAGCAGCTCCTCGGGGAAACGGGCGTGCGTCTCCACGAGGTTGCGTCGCAGCTTCACGATCTTCGGCATCTGCTCGATCAACACCGGGCAGGCCTCCAGGCAGGCGCCACAAGTGGTGCAGGACCAGATCGCATCCTCGCGGATGCTGCCCTCGCCCCGGTCGCCGACGAGCGCGAGCGCGGGTGCGGCACCGCGCGCCAGCAGCGGGCCGTTCTTGAGCAGGTTGACCTTCATGTCGTGGACGACCTGCCGGGGATTGAGCGACTTGCCGGTGCTCGCGGCCGGGCAGACGTCCTGGCAACGTCCGCACTCGGTGCAGGCGAAGCCGTCGAGCAGATCCTTCCACGTGAACTCGTCGACCCGGCCGACGCCGTACTTCCGTCCCGCGGCGAATTCCTCGCGCGGCGGGACGCTGACCGGCTCCAGGTTCTTGAAGAAGCAGTTGGGGATCGCCGCGAGAATATGCATGTGCTTGCTCAGCGGGATGTAGGTGAGGAACACCAGCAGCACCACGGCGTGAACCCACCAGCACACCGAAACGACGGTCGAGAGGCCCTCCGGCGGGAAGCCCGCGAGCGCGCGACCGAGCGACGAGGAGACGGGGGAGAACCAGCCGGCCGCCTCGACGCCGAGCGCGATGGCGGCGGCGTGCATCCCGAAATAGGCGACCATCAGGATCGCGATGAACCCGAGAATCAGGAACGCTTCGCCGCTGCGCGCCTTGATGTAGCTGGAGTTCAGGTAGGCCGGCGCGAAGAAGAGCCGGCGTGCGGCGGCGGCGACCACGGCGGCCAGCGCGAGGAACGACACCGTCTCGAACGCCAGCGTGAGCGGGCGCAGCACCGCCGCCGGCAACCGCTGGAACGAGAGTGACGGGAAGAGCCCGCCGACGACGAACTCGCCGTTGGCCAGCAGCAGCACGAGGAACGACCAGAAGAGGACGGAGTGGTTGATGCCGAAGGGCCGCGCCACGACGCGCTTCTGCCCGAAGGCGAAGACGAACATGCCGCGCAGCCGCTCGAGCGGCCGGTCGAACCGGTTCTCCTTCCGACCGAGCGCGAGGAGGCCGAACCGCCGCTGGACGGCGACGAGGAAGCCGACGAGTGAAACCGCGAAGAGCGCGGCGAACAAAATGCGGGGGAAGGTCATTTCTTTGTCCTCAGTTCCCGCACGCGGCGGGTCAGCGCAGGCACGATCTGGAAGAGGTCGCCAACCAACCCGTAGGTCGCCACCTCGAAGATCGGGGCGTCCTTGTCGCGATTGATCGCGATGACGGTGTCGGAGTCCTGCATGCCGACAAGATGCTGGATGGCGCCGCTGATGCCGCAGGCGATGTAGATCTTCGGGCGCACGGTCTTGCCGGTCTGCCCGACCTGCCGGTCGTGGGGCATCCAGCCGGCGTCTACGGCGCAACGGGAGGCGCCGACCACGCCGCCGAGCTCGTCGGCGAGCTCCTTGAGGATGGCGAAGTTCTCGGCGTTCATCATGCCGCGGCCGCCGGAGACGATGAATTCGGCGCCGGCAATATCGACGTGGTCGCGGCTCTTCGCGTCGGCGACGATCTCGAGGACCTTCGTGAGGATCGCGTCCTCCTGGAGCGCGAGCGTCTCGCGCACGATCTCGCCGCGGTGCTCCGGGCGTTTGTCCGGCATACGCATCACGTGCGGCCGCACGGTGGACATCTGCGGACGGAAGCGGTCGCAGAGGATCGTGGCCATGATGTTGCCGCCGAAGGCAGGACGCGTCTGGAGGAGGTTTCGGTCCGCATCGACACCGAGCTCGGTGCAGTCTGCGGTCAGGCCGGTCTTGAGACGCGTGGCGACTGCGCCGGCGAGGTCGCGTCCCTGGCCGGTGGCGCCCATCAGGATTACCTCCGGCTTGTACTTGGCGACCAGTTCGACGATCGCCTGGAGATAGGGCTCGGTGCGATAGTTTTTGAGGATCGGCTGGTCCATCAGGTAGACCTTGTCGGCGCCGTAGGCGAACGCCTCCTGCGCGAGATGGTCGACGTGCTCGCCCAGCACCACGGCGCACAGCTCCACGCCGAGCGACTTGGCCAGCTCGGCGCCCTTCCCGTGCAGTTCCCAGGAAACGGATGCGGCCTCGCCCTCGGTCTGCTCGACGAACACCCACACGCCGCGGTGGGCCGCGAGCACGGCGGCAGTCTCGTCGGCCCCTTCGGCAACGACCTCCGCCGCCTGCTTGGTCTCCTTCTCGAGGCGGGCGAACTCCTCGAGGAGCTTCTGCTCCTCGGCGGTGAAGAACGCCTCCAGCGCCTGGGCCGGGCAGATCTTCACGCACTTCAGGCAGCCGATGCAGCGGTCGAGCGCGATGACCGGCTCGCCGGCCGCGTTGATCGAGATGGCGTCGGCGGGGCAGGAGCTCTCGCAACGGCCGCCGCAGGCGGCGCATTTGCCTTCCACCGCGCGGACCTTGCCGCGGGGTTTGCGCAGTTTCTTGGGTTCGTTCATCGCGGCAAAAGATCCTTCGCCAGCAGTTTCTCGATCAGGAGGCTGGCGGCGCCCTCCGGGTCGCGGATGCCGTCGCCTACGATCTCGCCCTTCGCCCGCTCCGGGGAGAAGATGCGGCGCACGCAGGTGGGCGAGCCCTTGAGACCGATCGTATTCACATCGAGGTTGAGCACCTTGTTGTCCCACACCTTCACCGCGGCCGTGACCGCTTCGAGGCGCTTGGGGACCGTGGGGTAACGCGGGCGGTTGATCTCGCGCACCACCGTCAGCAACGCCGGCAGCGGCGCCTCGACGATCTCGTGCCGTCCCTCGAGCTTGCGGCGCACGCGGATGCGCCGGGCCTTCAGGTCGACGTTCTGGACGGAATCCACGAGGGTGAGCTGCGAGAGCCCCATCCGCGTCGCGATGCCGGGGCCGACCTGCGCGGTGTCGCCGTCGATGGTCTGCCTGCCGCAGACGACGAGCAGCGGCTCGTCCGGCTGCGCCAGTCTCTCGATTGCGGCGGACAACACGCGGCTGGTCGCCAGCGTGTCCGCACCGCCGAACGCGCGGTCCGAGAGCAGCACGGCATCGTCCACGCCGAGCGCGAGCGCCTTGCGCAGGGTGACATCGGCGTTCGGAGGGCCCATGGACAGAGCGACGACGCGCCCGCCGAACCGCTCACGGATGCGGAGGCTCTCCTCCAGGGCGTTCGTGTCGTACGGGTTGACGATGATGGGGATGCCCTGCCGTACGAGAGTGTTGGTGACCGGGTCAATCTTGACCTGGGTCGTGTCCGGGACCTGTTTGATGCAAGCGACGATCAGCATGAGTGGGGTTGCTCCGTCCCTTGACATACGAGGGTCCGGCAACCCTCCGCGAGGCGAATCCTGCGTGTTCGGGCTTCCGGCACATCCCGTCCGGCCCCCGGTCCCAGCCATTCGACGGACCGCGCGCCGCTGCGGGAATCGCCCTCTGGCTCCGCACATCGATGACGCCGTACGGCCCGGACCCGGAGTTATGCAGACAGTCCGAAATCGCGCTTGCGCGGGTCCACCGCAGGCCACCTGCGGCGCCCCGTCGTGCGAGCATCTGTGTTCCTCCGCCAATGCATCGCGGGCGGGTTGTACTTGCGGCCGGAATGGCCGGCACTTCCCCTGCCCCATCCCCTATGTTCCGATCTCTTCTCCTCCTGCCCCTCGTCCTTCTTGGCACCAGCCGTCTCACCGCGGAGACCGCGCCGGCAGCCGCCATGACCGCAATCCCCTATCGTTGGGATGGAGTCGCCATCGGCGGCGGCGGGCTGATCACCGGTCTCGAGTTCCACCCGACGCCCGGCGCCGGGCTCTTCGCCCGCACCGACGTCGGCGGCGCTTACCGCTGGGACGAAGCGGGCCGCCGCTGGATTTCGCTCACCGACTGGCTCGGCTGGAAGGACTCGAACCTGATGGGCATCGAGAGCCTCGCCCTCGATCCGCGCGCCCCCGCGAAGCTCTACCTCGCGGCCGGCACCTACAACCACCCGTCGTTCGGAAACGGCGCGATCCTGCGCTCGACCGACGGAGGCCGGACCTTCGCCCGCGGCGCGATCCCGCTCGGCATGGGCGGCAACGAGATCGGCCGCGGCGGCGGCGAGCGCCTCGCGGTCGACCCGCACGACGGCCGCATCCTCTTCTTCGGTTCACGCGACGCCGGCCTCTGGCGCAGCGCCGACAGCGGCGCCTCGTGGCAACGCGTCGCCAGCTTCCCCGCAGTCGCGACGGCGCCCGGCAGCCGCTGGAAGAACGAGTGGCTCGACCACGCCATCGGAATCAGCTTCGTGCTCTTCGATCCGGCCGGCGGCACCGCAGGCCACCCGACGTCAGCCCTCTACGCCGCCGTTTCCATCGCCGGGACGAACAACCTCTTCCGCTCCACCGACGCCGGCACCACGTGGCAGCCCGTGCCCAGACAGCCGACCGGACTCCGCCCGACCCGCGGCGCCATCGGCCCCGACGGCGCGCTCTATGTCGTTTACGGCAGCGATCCGTGTCCGAACGTCATGACCGACGGCGCCGTCTGGAAACTCGAGCCCGCCGCCGGCGACCGCTGGACCGACATCTCGCCGCTCAAGCCCGGCGATGCGGCGAAATTCGGCTACTCCGCTCTCGCGTTCGATCCGGCGCATCCGGGCACGTTGCTCGTCACCACTTGGAACAAGTGGGCCGGCGGCGACGAGGTCTACCGCAGCACCGACTCCGGGAAGACCTGGCGCCCCACCCTCGCCGGCGCCGAGTGGGACAAGGCCGGCGTGCCGTGGATCGCGACGATGAATCCGCATTGGATCTGCACCGTCGCCATCGATCCCGCCAATCCCGACCGCGCGCTCTTCGGCACCGGCTACGGCGTGTGGGAGACGCGCAACCTCACCGCCGCCGACCGCGGCGAGCGCGTGCGCTGGACCTTCTCCAACCGCGGCCTCGAGGAAACCGTGCCGCTAGCGCTCCTCAGCCCGCCCGCTGGAGCGCCGCTGCTCAGCGGCGTCGGCGACATCGACGGGTTCCGCCACGACGACCTCGCCGTCTCGCCCGTGCAGCATGTCGGAGTCCGCTTTACCAGTACCGACAGCCTCGCCTGCGCCGCCGCGAAGCCGGCATTCGTCGTCCGCACCGGGCACATCCGCAACCGCCAGCCCGGCCAGGTCCGCGGCGCCTACTCCGAGGACGGCGGCGGCACGTGGTCGGCATTCGCATCCGAGCCGCCGGGTGTCGGCGAAGGCCGCATCGCGGTCTCGGCCGACGCCACCACCATCGTCTGGACACCGAGGGATGGAAGCGCGCATTGGTCGCGCGACCGCGGCGCCACCTGGACCCGCTGCAGTGGCCTCGAGTCCGGCACCGTCGTCGTCGCAGACGGCGCGAATCCGAAGCGTTTCTACGCCTACGACCGGGGAAGCGCACGACTACGCGTGAGCGAGGACGGCGGCACGAGCTTCGCCCCGCGCGGCAAGACGCTCCCCGCAGTCGGCCCCGCGCCCGGCGGTTTCGCCGACGGATTCACCGCGGAGCTCGTCGCGCCCTACGGCACCGAGGGCGAGGTCTGGCTGAGCATCCGCGGAAGCTCGCTCTTCCGCTCGACCAACGCCGGCAAGACCTTCCGTGCCATCGCGAAAACCAAGGATATCCACTCCTTCGGCCTCGGGGCACCGGCACCGGGACGCACGAATCCCGCGCTCTACGCCGCCGGCATCGTCGCCGGTGCCGATGGTCTCTTTCGCTCTGTTGACGACGGCGCTACGTGGCAGCGGATCGACGACGACGCGCACCGCTTCGGCTGGATCTACGCGGTAACGGGAGACGCCCGCGCCTTCGGCCGCGTGTACTTCGCCACCGTCGGCCGTGGCATCATCTACGGAGTGCCGGCGGAATGAGTTCGGCAGCGAAAGGCTGCGGTGCCGCTCAATAGTGGTACCGCAGTTGCGCGATCCAGAGTTGGTCGCCGGCGACTTTGTAGACCAGGCGGTGTTCGCCATCGATCCGCCGCGACCACCAGCCTTGAAGCGCGTGACGCAAGGGTTCGGGTTTTCCGATACCCTGAAACGGATCGCGGCTGGTCTCCCGCAGGAGCTGGTTGATCCGCTTCAGCACTGCCGGATCGGTGCGCTGCCACTCCAGATAATCCGCCCACGCCTGCTCGGAAAAGACGAGCTTCATGCCTCGCTCTTGATGCTACGAACCTTCCCCTTCCCGGCTTCGAGCGACTGGATGGACTCCAGCAGCCGTCGGGCATTCGCAGGACTGCGCAGCAGGTGCGCCGTCTCCTCAAGCGCCTCGTACTCCGCCAACGAGAGCATAACCACCGACTGATCGCGGTTGCGGGTGATGACGACCGGCGCGCGGTCGTCGCAGACCTTGTCCATGGTGGCGGCCAAGTTCTCGCGGGCGGCGGTGTAGGTGATCGCGGTCATGGACAGCATGCTGTCCAGAAGCGGCAGCGGGTCAAGCGGCCGGACGCGACAGCACAGCCCGCTTGCTTCGCCAGACAGAGGTCGCAATACGGACTGAAGATCGGCCCTACAGCTGAGAACTCACAGCGCGGCGAGCCACTGGATGAACGGGCCCTGGTAGAGGCCGAGGACCACGGCGGCGAGGGCGAGGGCGACGAGTGTCGTCGCGGCGGCGACGCCGAAGTGGATCGGGGCGACGTTGCGGTCGGCCTCCGTGCTCTGGTCGTAGAACGCGGCGCGAATCCAGCCGAAGTAGTAGAAGATGGAGACGATCACCGCGGCGACGGCGATGACGAGGAGCAGCCATTGATGCGCCTGAAACGCGGCGACGAAGATCAGCAGCTTGCCGATGAAACCGGCCAGCGGCGGGATGCCGGCGAGCGAACCGACGCCGCACGCGAGCACCGCGCCGAGCAGCGGGCTGCGGCGGGCGAGTCCGGCATAGTGGCGGAAATCCTGGTCGGCATCGTCGCCGGCGGAGACATAGGCCATCACGCCGAAGGCGGCCATCGCGCCGATCAGGTAGGTGAAGAGGTAGAAATAGACGGCGGCCGGCGCCCAGACCACGGCGTCGCGCGGCGCGATCGCGGCGACCACGCCGAGGAGCAGGAAGCCCGCGTGCGAGATGCCGGAGAGACCCATGAGGCGCTTCACGTTGCGCTGACCAAGCGCCGCGAGATTGCCGAAGACGAGGCTGAGCGCGGCGAAGATCGAGAGCAGCGGCACCGTGATGTAGGCAAGCGGCTGGAACGGACCGCGCACCAAGATGAGCAGCAGCGCGAAACCGGCGGCCTTCGACGACACGGCGAGGAACGCCGTCACCGGCGTGGGCGCGCCCTGGTAGACATCGGGCACCCAGATCTGGAACGGCACGGCGCCGATCTTGAAGGCGATGCCGCAGAGCACGAGTGCCGCACCGACGAGCGCGAGCGGATTGTCGGGGTTGAGGAGGAGGAACCGGCCGAGAGCGTCGAAGTTCATCCCTTCGGCGGTGTGGCCGTCGAGCAGCGGGTTGCCCGTCACGCCGTAGAGGAGAACGATGCCGAAGAGCAGCAGCGCCGAGCTGAGCGACCCCGTCACCAGGTATTTCAGACCGGCTTCGAGGGAGAACGGGCTCTCGCGGAAGAAGGCGACGAGGATGAAGAACGACACGGTGACCGTCTCCAGCGCGACGAAGAGCAGGACGAAGTGGTTGCTCTGCGCGAGCAGCATCAGCGCGCCGGTGGCGACGAGCAGGATGTGGAAGAACTCCACGCGCGGCGCCTTGTGCTTCGGCAGGACCACGGCGGCGACGAACGCCACGAGCGCCGAGGCGACCAGGAAGAACACGCGCATGACCTGCGAATCCGGAGTCTGGAGCAGCAGCCCGCCGAAGAGCGGCTGGCCGGTGAGCGACGCGACCCAGTCGCGCAGCGTGAACGCCAGCGCGGCGGCGAGGCCGAGGAAGGTCATGCGCGGGGTGGCGAGGGCGAGCGCGCGCTTGGGCAACACGAACTCGAGCGCGAGCAGCAGCAGCGCGGCCACGCCGAGGGCGAGCTCGGGCGCGAGGGCCGACCAGCGGTTGGTCGCGGCGATTTCCTGAAGAGCGTTGAGTTGTTCCGGAGTCATTTGGCCGGGCAAAAGTAGAGAGCTGCCACAGATGAACACAGATGGACACAGATCAGAACACTGGAGTATCGGGCGACCATGGGCCGCCGCCCAGCGGCAAGCTGTCTGTCATCGGTGCGCATCGGTGGAGATCGGTGGCTAAGTTTACTGCGCGGCGGCGAGCTTCACGGCGGCCTCGATGGCCGGGTAGATCGTGCCGAGGGTTTCGTTGAGCGGCGCGGTGAGCGCCTTCGGCCAGAAGCCGAGGAAGAACAGCGCGGCGAAGAGCACCAGCGCCGGCAGCCGCGCGGACCAGGAAAGGTCGGCGGTCGGATTGGCGGCGGCGTACTTGGCGTGCAGCTCGGTGGGCTGGCCGAAGAAGATCTTCGCCACGGCGCGCAGGCCGTACACCGCCGAGAGGATCAGGCCGAGCATCGCGAGCGCGGCGTAGAGATGGGACACGTTCCAGAGCGCCAGGAAGACCGTGAGCTCGCCCCAGAACCCGGCGAAGCCCGGCAGGCCGATGCTGGCGAGCATCGCCGCCGAGAAGAATCCGGCGAGGACCGGTGCGCGTTTCACGAGCCCGCCCATCTGCGTCATGTCGAACGTGCCGGTGCGCACGAGCACCTCCTGCCCGAGCAGGAACAGCAGCGCGACGGACAGGCCGTGCGCGACCATGAAGAGCACCGCGCCGCCGGCGCCGAGGGTCGAGAGACAAGCGACACCAAGGAAGCCGTAGCCGACGTGCATCACCGAGCCGAAGCCGATCATCTGCTTGAGGTCGCGCTGCGCGAGCGTGACCAAGCCGATGACGACGACGTTGGCCAACGCGAGCCAGATCAGCCATGGCGCCCAGTCGCGCGCGCCGAGCGGGAGCAGCGGAAGCGCGATCTGCACGAGGCCGTAGAGTCCGAACTTCTTGAGCACGCCGGCGTGGAGCATCGAGACGGATGTCGGCGCGGCGCCGTAGCCCAGCGGCGCCCACGTGTGGAACGGCCAGAGGGAAACGAGGATGCCGAAGCCGAAGAGCAGCAGGCCGAAGAAATAGTGCTGGAGGAGCGGGATCAGGCCATCGGAGTTGGCGAGAGCGGCGCGCAACGCGATCAGGTCGAAGGAGGCGGCGTCGCTCTTCGTGTAGATCGCGATCAAGCCGGCCAGCGAAAGCATCGCACCGACGGTAAGGTAGATCGTCATCTTCATCGCCGCGTAGGTGCGGTCGCGGCCGCCCCAGACGCCGACCATGATGAACGTCGGGATAAGGGCGAACTCGTGGAAGAAGTAGAAGAAGAAGACGTCAACCGACGCGAACACGCCCATGAGCCCGCCGTGCATGACGAGCAGGAGCATGAGGTAGAGTTTCAGGCGCTCGGCGCCGGAGTTGAGCGCCACCAGGCCGGCCGCGAAACCGACGATCGCCGCCATCGCGAAGAGCGGGAGCGAGATGCCGTTGAGACCGAGCTTGAGCGAGATGCCGAGCAGGCCGGACAGGCCGAGATCGACCCTGGAAAGGAACGCGTAGCCGTCGGATTTCGGGGCGTCGGAGTACGCCCACCACAGGTGGAGCGCGACGAGCAGCGGCACGAGGAAGCCGACGAAGGCGACGAGCTTGCAGAGGCGCTTCGGGAGGAAGTTGCCGAAGGCGAGGATGAGCCCGCCGGCCAGCGGAGTGGCCACGGCCAGTTGCAACAGGAGCTGGAGCGTAGAGGCGGTCATGCGAGAGAACCCTGAAGGGATTTAACCGCAAAGAGCGCAGAGAACGCAGGGGAAGCGCTCGGTAGATCGCGAGCTTGGCAGGCGCAGCGAGAGCCTTGAGGAAAGTCGGACCTCAAGGTCTTTGTGCTCTTTGTGTTCTTTGCGGTTAACATTTCCGGAAAGATTTTGCGGTCACAGCAACCCCGTCGCGATGGCCCAGCAGAGGGCGGCGCCGAAGAGGAACCAGTAGACGTAACCGTGCAGGCTGCCGACGTGCAGCAACCGCGCGCCAGCGCCGAACCACGAGACGACCTCGGCGGCGAAGCGCGGCAGGCCGGCGACGAAGAGGTAGTCGAGGAAGTTCAGCACCATCGCGAAACGCTGCTGCACCTTCGCCACGTAGTAGCCATAAAAGCGATCCGGACCGTCCTTCAGGCGCTCAAGCAGACCGAAGGCCGCGGGGGATTTCGCCGCGAGCGAGTCGGTGGCGTCGGACTTGTAGAAGAGCAGCGCCACACCGCCGCCCACGGATAGAATCCCGATGGACAGCAGGAGCATCGCGGTGTGGGCGGAGCCGTGGGCCTCGGGCACGAGTTCGGCGAAGGAACCGGCGAGCTTGGCGAAGAAACCGGAGTAACCACCGACGACCGAGAGGAGCGCGAGGACGACGAGCGGGAGCGTCATCGTGAGGCCAGTCTCGTGGGCGTGCGACGCAGCGTCGGAGCGGCTTTCGCCGAAGAAGGTGAGCTTCCACATGCGGAACATGTAGAACGCGGTCAGCACGGCGGTGGCGGTGAGGATGCCGAAGACCGCCTTGTTGTTCAGGAAGGCGAGATAGAGGATGGCGTCCTTGGAGTAGAAACCGGAGAGCAGCGGCAGGCCGACGATGGCAGCGACGCCGATGGTGAACGTCCAGAACGTCACCGGCATCTTCTTCCAGAGACCACCCATCTTGAAGATGTCCTGCTCGTGGTGGCAGCCGGCGATGACCGAGCCGGAACCGAGGAAGAGCAGCGCCTTGAAGAAGGCGTGGGTCGTGAGGTGGAACATCGCGGCGGCGGCGCCGGCCTGAATAACGAGAAAACCCGAAGCAGTGCCGACGATCATGCCAAGCTCATCGCGAAACACTCCATCGTGACCGCCTTCGAGAACTGCTCCCAACCCGAACGCCGCAACCATGTAGCCGAGCTGCGAGAGCGTGGAGTACGCGAGGACCTTCTTGATGTCGCGCTGGACGACGGCGCAGAGCGCGGCGTAGGCGGCGGTGACCACGCCGATCCACAGGATCACTTGGCACGCGTCGGGCGTCATCAGAACGTTGATCCGGCAGAGCATGTAGATGCCGGCGGCGACCATCGTGGCGGCGTGGATGAGCGCGGAGACGGGCGTCGGGCCCTCCATGGCGTCGGGCAGCCAGACCTGCAGCGGGAACTGCGCGGACTTGCCGACGGCGCCGCAGAAGAGGAGCAGCGGGAGCGCGGTGGCGACCACCACCCCACCCTTGCCCATGATCGCGGTCAGCTCGGTGAGGTTGGTCGTGCCGAACTGCCAGTAGCACCAGATGATGCCGAGGAGGAAGCCGAAGTCGCCGATGCGGTTGACGATAAAAGCCTTCTTCGAGGCGTCGGCCGCGGACTGCTTCTGGTTGTAGTGGTTGATCAGCAGGTACGAGCTGAAGCCCACCAGCTCCCAGAAGATGAAAATCATGAAGAGGTTGTCGGCGAGGACGATGCCGAGCATCGAGAACATGAAGACCGACAACCCGCCGAAGAACCGCGCCTTGGCCGCATCGTCGTGCATGTAGCCGAGGCTGAAGACGTGGATGAGGAAGCCCACGAACGCGACGACCGAGAGCATGAGCTTCGCGAGGTCGTCGACGAGGAAGCCGCGCGTACGCGTGAGCGGCCCGAGGGTGAGCCAGGCGAGGGAGCAGCAGGAGTGCGAGGGTGGTCGTGACGGGCGTCATCGAGGAAAGTCGGAACGAAGAGTGCAGAATGCAGAGCGACCGGAGCGCGGAAGGGCGGAGGATCGAGGTAGTGCGCGACCGCTGGGCGCGCCGTGTTCGGTAGGTAGCTGGACGACGAAGTCGTTCAGCCGGGCGATGCGAGACCGGAGGAACGGCTGCGCGGAGGAGCTGAACGGCTGCGCCGTCCAGCTACGAGGATAGCGTAGCGACGTTCGTGAGAACGTCGGAACCGGCAGGCGACGGACGAAACTTTCGCGAGTTTCGCTACGCGGGCGGCGGGCCCAGCGGTCCCGCCCTACCATCGTGGCGACGTTCGTGAGAACGTCGGAAGCCGCGGGCGTACGCACAGCCGAGCTCTCGACGCTCTCACGAGCGTCGCTACGAGTCGGAATGGGGCGCGGGTGGTTCATTTCCTCAGTCCTTCAACGCGGTAAGTTCGTCGACCTGCACGGTGCGGCGCTGGCGGTAGCGCTGGCCGCCGATCGCGAGGCCGACGGCGACCTCGGCGGCGGCGACGGTGATGATGAAGAAGACGAAGGTGTTGCCGTCGGGCGTGCCGTTGAAGCGGGAGAAGGCGACGAGGGCGAGCGTGGTGGCGTTGAGCATGAGCTCGAGGCACATGTACAGCACCAGGGTGTTGCGCCGCAGGAGCACGCCGAAGAAGCCGATCGCGAAGAGCAGGCCGGCGACGAGCAGGAAGGCGTTGAGGGAGATGGTCATAAAAACGCGGGTTACGAGCTCTGGCCCCGTCCGGCTGAAGAAGCTCCATTCGCAGCAAGAGTCTCATCCGCCTCATCGGACTCCCGCGTTTTTTTGCTGATCACGATCACGCCGATCATGGCAACGAGGAGGAGGAAGCCGGCGATCTGCATCGGGAGCAGATAGGTGGTGAAGAGCTGGCGACCGTAGACCTTCAGCGTGCTGCCGACGGCCTCGGCGGGGAGCTCGGGCGCGGTGAGCTGGTTCTTGTGGAAGAGCCAGAGCGCGGCGGTGAGCAGGAGCGCCGCGGCCACGACGCCGGCGGCGTACGAGAGCGCGCCGACGGGCTTGAGCTTCCGGTTGTCGACATCGAGGAGCATCACGATGAAGGCGAAGAGCACGACGACCGCGCCGCCGTAGACCATGATCTGGAGCACCGCGAGGAAGTAGGCCTCAAGAAGAACGAACAGGCCGGCCATGCCGAAGAGCGTCAGGAAGAGCGACATGGCGGCGTTGACGGCGTTGCGGTTGAGCGCGACCGAGAGCGCGGAGCCCACGGTGAGGGCGGCGAAGAGATAGAAGAGGAAGTCGGCCATCGCTAATTGCGGATTGCGGAATGCGGATTGCGGAATGCTGAGGAACGTCGGAATGACGACAGAAGATAACGAAGGGAAGGGAGGGTGGATCGAAAAGGTAGGGACGTTTCTCCGAAACGTCCGTCCGTGTTTGCCCTCCCTGGCGCAAGCAATGCCAGCGGCGGTTTCGGAGAAACCGCCCTACCCCTGAAGCTGCTGCTTTGTCGGACGAAATTCATTCCTTCGTTCTCTTCGTTACCTTCTGTGGAACTCCGAAAATGGGCTCAGTGCGCGTTGCCGGCCTGTTCGGCGGCCTTCTTCTTGTCCCACTTGCGGTGGGTGTCGGGGAGCGTGCCGCCGAGTTCGTAGAGGCGGGCCTTGTCGTGGACCATCTCGTCGCGCTTGTAGCCGGAAAGCGAATAGACGTTCTGGAGCCAGATCGCCTCCTCGGGGCAGACCTCCTGGCAGTAGCCGCAGTAGATGCAGCGCAGCATGTCGATCTGGAACTCCTTGGGCGCCTTCTCGACGTGCGCGTTCGGCCCGGTGGCGTCGACCGCGCCGGGGGTGATGCGGATCGCCTTCGGCGGACAGACGAATTCGCAGAGCTGGCAGGAGACGCATTTCTCGCGGCCCTGCGGATCCTTCACCAGCGTGGGCACGCCGCGGTAGCCGAGCGGGATCGGCGGGCGCACATCCGGATACTCCATCGTGACCTTCGGCGCGGCGAGGTGCCGGAACGTCGTGCGCAGCCCGGCGAGCACGCCCGGCAGGTAGGTGCGCTGGAGGAGCGTGAGCGGCTTGCGTTCGAGGACTTTGACGGTGGCGGGCATCGAGAAAGAAAGTCGGAAGTCAGAATGCTGAGGGCAGAAGTCGGAATGCTGAAAGTAGCTGGAAGACGGAGTCGTTCAGCGGAGCGACGCCAGATCGGCTGAACCTCGCGCGGAGGCTGAACGGCTGCGCCGTCCAGCTACCGCGGAAGCAGTAGGGGCGCCGTCTTGCGGCGCCCGGTTCGTGGGCGCATACCGTACCGGCCTTGGGCTGCTGAAGGGCGTTGCAAGACAACGCCCCTACGCGGCGGGCCCAGCGTACCCGCCCTACCCGATGAACTGTGAGCGCGCCGTTCATGGTCAGTTGGCGAAAAGCGCGATGCCGATCGTGTAGACGACGAGGTTGAGGAGGGACAGCGGGAGGAGGTTCTGCCAGCCGATGTGCATGACCTGATCGTAGCGGAAACGCGGAACCGTCCAGCGCACCCACATGAAGAAGAAGACCAGCGAGACGACCTTCGCCAGGAAGACGGCGAGCGCGAGCAGCGCGCCGATCAGGCCGGCGTTGAGCGGCAGCGCCGTCCACGCGGCGAGATGATCCCAGGTGACGCCCGGCAGCGGTTGCCAGCCGCCGAGGAAGAGGACGGAGAACACGCCGCAGCCGACGAAGAGGTGCGCGTACTCGGCGGTCATGAGCAGGCCGAACTTGAACGCGCCGTACTCGGTGTGGAAACCGCCGACCAGCTCGGCCTCGCCCTCGGGCATGTCGAACGGCAGGCGGTTGGTCTCGGCGAAGAGCGAAACGAGGTAGATGAAGGCCGAGAGCGGCGCGACGAGGAGGAACCAGGCGGCGCCGCCGGCCGTCTCCGCCTGCCAGTGGACGACGCGGATCAGGCTGAGCGTGCCCTCGGCCCCGGGACCGTTGACGATGAGAAAGAGCGGCAGGACCGAGAGGCCGAGCGAGACCTCGTAGGAGACGAGCTGCGCCGAGGCGCGCACGGCGCTGAGGAACGGGTACTTCGAGTTCGAGGACCAGCCGGCGAGGATCGTCGAGTAGACGCCGAGCGAGGAGATCGCGAAGAGGAAGAGGATGCCGAGGTCGAGGTTGGCGAGGATCAGCGGCACGCGGGAGCCGGCGGCGTCGAGGTATTCGCCGAACGGAACCACGAGGACCGTGCAGAGCGCGGGGATGAGGGCGAGGACCGGCGCGAGGTTGAAGTAGAACCAGCGGACGTGGCCGGGGATCGGCTCCTCCTTGAGGAGGAACTTGCCGCCGTCGGCCAGCGGCTGGAAGATGCCGAGCCGCTGGAGGAATCGGCCGAAGACCGGGATCGCGGCGACCCACGGGATCGCAGTGCGGTTGGGGCCGAGACGGCCCTGGAGCCAGGAGGAGACCTTGCGCTCGGCCAGCGAGCCGTAGAGGCAGAGGCCCATCAGCACGGCGACGACGAGCAGCGCCTTGATGAGGAGCTGGAGGACGAGCGGAAGCTGGTAGAAGAGGTCCATCAGGCGTTGGCGGGCTTGGCCGCGGGTTTGAAGTGGAGCGTCTCGCCCTCGACGAAGGGCTCGCGCGCCCAGGCGGAGCCGTCGATCAGCCGACCATCGGCCGGGATGGTCGACCACGCGATGCCGGCCAGCACGGGCACCTGCGCTGCGAGCTCGGACCAGACGACATCGACCGCGGCGGGCTTGGCGGCCTCGCCGGACACTCCGGCGATCAGGCGACGGAGGATCGCGAGGTCGTCGAGCGCCTGGGCCGGACCGGGCACGGCGGCATCGAACTTCTGGAGGCGGAACTGCTGGTTGAGGAACGAACCGCGCTTCTCGAATACGGTGAGCGAGGGGATGAGAATCTTCGCGATGTCGGTCGTCGGGTTGCGGCGCGTGCCGACGGCGACGATGGCGATCTTCGCGAGCCGCTCGGCGGTGAGGCCGGCGGCGGCGAGGTCCTCGCCGAAGGTGACGACCGTCTTCACCGCGCCGTGGTCGATGGCGTCGGCCAGCTCGGTGAGCGCGGTGGGCGGCGGATATGCCTTGAGGAGCCCGGTGACGAGCGCGCCGCGGGTGTTCGGGTTGCGGTCGGCTGAGAGGAGAAAACCGTCGCTCGCCCCCACCCGGCCGACGATGTCGCACGGCACGGAACCGAGCGCGTGGGCAAGCTGCTTGGTGAGGTACTGCTCCTCGACGGACTGCCGGCCGGAGCCGACGATGGCGGTGGTGCCGGGCTGCGAGCGGAGGAGCTCGACGGCGGCGGCGAGCGCGGCCTCGGGCGTGGCGGCGTGGCCGCCGATGCGCGGCTCGACGAGGCGTTTCTCGTCGGTGACACGCTTGTAGAGCAGGCGGCCGGAGTCGGGCATCCACGTGTCGTTGACGGCGTCGTTGCGGCGCGGAGTGATGCGGTGGATGACGCCCTCGCGGGACCAGACCTCGGTGTTCACGCCGACGCTGGACTCGGTGCAGATGCTCGGCGTGGTCTTCAGGAACCACACGCGCATCTTGAAGCGGAAATCGGTGCTGGTGAGCGCACCGACGGGGCAGACGTCGACAGTGTTGAGCGAGTAGTTGTGGTCGAGCTCGCGGCCGGGGTAGCAGGTGAGCGTCGAGTAGCTGCCGCGGTCGACGAAACCGAGGACGTCCTGCTTGGCGATGTCGCGGGTGAAGCGGATGCAGCGCGAGCAGAGGATGCAGCGCTCGTCGTCGAGGGTGACGCGCGGGCCGAGCTGGGTACGCTTCGGCTTCACGTTCTTCTTCTCGATGAAGCGGGAGGCGCCGCGGCCGTGGTCGGCGGCCTGTTCCTGGAGCTTGCACTCGCCGGCCTGGTCGCAGATCGGACAGTCGAGCGGGTGGTTGACGAGGAGGAACTCCATCACGCCGGCGCGGGCCTCCTTGACCTGGGGCGTGGTGGTGCGGATGTGGAGACCGGGGGTGGCGTTGGTGAAGCAGGCGATCTGGAGCTTGGGCATCCAGTTCACGCGCTGCTTGCCGGTGGCGGGATCCATGACCGGCTGCTTGGTGGCCGGATCGACGGCGGGCGTGCCCATCTCGACCAGACACATGCGGCAGTTGCCCGAGACCGGGAGCTTCGGGTGGTAGCAGAAATGCGGAATCTCGATGCCGAGCAACGCCGCGGCCTCGATCATGTTGGTGCCCTTCGGCACCGCGATGTCGCGGCCGTCGATATTGACGGTGACGAGGTCGGGTTTGGTCGGTGTCTGGCTCACGCGGAAAAGACGGGAAAGTGGAGGAAGTGGGAACCGCTAATGGACGCTGATACCCGCTAATCCGGAGAGGCCGGAGGTGGTGTAGGTGCTGCGATTAGCGTTCATTAGCGTGGATTAGCGGTTTCGCGGAAATGGGCTCAGAACAGGCCCTTCTCCAAAAGCTCATCATAAAGCGCAGGAGCATTTTGCCGGACCAGCTCGGTCAAGGCGGCGTTACGCCGCGTCAGGCGGATGACGATGGTTCCGATGGCCAGCGCCATGTTCGCAAAAGCGACCGCGGCCATGCCGACTCGGAATTGCGCGGGGTCATTCACATACTGCGCCGTCAGAAGAACGAGGTGCGCGAAAGAGATGAGCGCCCAGATCGACAGCACCACCACCAGATACCGCGGGCACCAGCAACGTCCGATGAGCTTCTTGTGCGCAGCTTCGCGCGACTGCTCGCTGACGCGCTCTGCTTTCACTTCGGCCAGGACTTCGCGGGCGGTGCTCATAATGGTTGTGGGTTCGGATTGCTCGGTGACGGAAGTAGGAACCGCTAATGGACGCTGATACCCGCTAATCCGGAGAGGCTCCGGAATGTAGGAACCACTGATCCAGACTGATGGCAGACGAAGGAGGCCTGAGTTCTGCGATTAGCGTTCATTAGCGTGGATTAGCGGTTGGAGAGTGCCGGGCTCAGAGCAGCGTCGGCGCTTCGGCATGGCGGTTCTGCTTGGCGGCCGGGTAGGCCTTGAAGTCGTCGCCGAATTTCTGGACGAAGGCCTGCACGGGCCAAGCGCAGGCCTCGCCCATCGGGCAGACGGTGCGGCCGGCGATCTGGTCGGCGACGGACTTCAGCAGCGCACCGTCCTCGGTGCGGGCCTCGCCGTGGACCATGCGGTGGAGAATCTTGCGCATCCACGCCGAACCTTCGCGGCAGGGCGTGCACTGGCCGCAGCTCTCGTGCGCGTAGAAGGCGGCGATGTTGGCCAGCGCCTCAACGACGTTCACACTGTCGTCCATCACGATCACGCCGCCGGAACCGCCCATCGTGCCGCACGCGGCGAACGAATCGAAGTCGATCGGAATGTCGGCGGTGGTCCAGTTGAGGACGGAGCCGTCCTTCTGCTTGATCGCGAACTTCTCGTCCCAGCGCAGGACCTTCGAGGAGGAGCCGCCGGGGATGATCGCCTGGAACTTCCGACCCGGGCGCGGGCCGCCGCACACGTCGTTGAGCAACTGGCCGAGGGTGATTTTGCCGGACTCGAACTCGAAATACCCGGGGCGCTGCACGTGGCCGGACACGCCGATCAGACGCGTGCCAGTGTTGTTCGGCGTGCCGATCGACGCGTAGGCCGCGCCGCCGATCTCGGCGATGTGGCGGACGTGGCAGAGCGTCTCGACGTTGTTGACGATCGTCGGGCACTGGTAGAGGCCGAGGACGGCGGGGAAGTACGGGGGCTTGATGCGCGGATACGGGCGCTTGCCCTCGAGCGACTCGATCAGGCCGGTCTCCTCGCCGCAGATGTAGGCGCCGGCGCCGCGGTGGACGTAGATCTCGCACCCGTAGTCGGTGTCCAGAATCTTCGGACCGACGAAGCCGGCGGCGCGCGCCTCGGCGATGGCCTTCTCGAGGATGCGGGCACCGTGCGGGAACTCGCCGCGGATGTAGATGTAGGCCTGCTTCACCTGGTTGGCCCAGCAGGTGATCATGATGCCCTCGATCAACTGGTGCGGGTCCTGGTGGATGATGTGGCGGTCCTTGAACGTGCCGGGCTCGGATTCGTCGGCGTTTACGATGAGGTAGATCGGCTTGCCGCTCTTGCGGTCGACCAGCGACCACTTGATGCCGCAGGGGAAACCAGCGCCGCCGCGGCCGCGCAGGCCGGACTTCTTCACCTCGTCGATGAGCTCCGCCGGCGGGCGGGCGACGGACTTGCGCAACGCCTCGTAGCCACCGTGCTTCAGGTAGCAGGCGATGTCGGGCGAATATCCGGGCTCGTCGACGTGCCGGAAGATCATTCGACGTTCGGCGGGATGTGGCATGGTGGTGAAGTCGGAGCGCAGAATGAAGAATGCAGAAGTGGCTCAGGCGCGTTTGGCGGCGTCGGCCTTGATCTGGGCGGCGATGGTCTTCGCCTTCTCGGTGTCGACGTGTTCGTGGAGCTCGTCGTCGACCATGACGACGGGGCCGGAGCCGCAGCTGGCGAGGCACTCGACGAACTCGAGGAAGACCTCGCCGTCGGGCGAGGTGTGTCCGACCTTGCAGCCGAACTCCTTCTCGAACTGCTCGGCGACCTTGTAGCCGCCGTTGAGCGCACAGGAGAGCGTGCGACACAGCCGCACGTGGCGCCGGCCGACCGGGTGGTGGCGGAACATCGGGTAGAACGTCGCCACTTCCTGGACGTTGATCGGCTGGAGCTCGAGCTTGGCGGCGATCCACTCGACGGCCTCGGCGGAGATGTAGCCCTGCTCCTCCTGCACGAGATGCAGGAGCGGAAGCACGGCGCTGCGCTTCACCGGGTAGTGGGTGATCGCGCGTTCGATGGCCGCGAGGGTTTCGGGTTTGAGCGTGAAGTTCATGAGGCCATCGAACTAAGGGAGAAGAGAGAGTGCGGAATGCAGAGCTCGGAACGGCCGAGCGGGTCGGTCGCCATCTTCACTCCAACGATGTTGTTTTCTGCGCGGTTCATTCTCCGGGTTCTCGTTTCTTCCGAACTTCTCTATTCTTCATTCTGCATTCTTCGTTCTACGTTCTTCGTTAGGTGACGCCCAGCGTCACCGATCGCATTCGCCCATGACGAAGTCGAGGCTGCCGAGGATAGAGACGACGTCGCCCAACATGGCGCCGACGCACACCTTCGGGAGGATGCTCAGGTTGCAGAACGAGGGGGAGCGGATCTTCAGGCGCCACGGCACGCCGCCGCCCTTCGACACGATGAAGAAGCCGAGCGCGCCCTTCGGGTTCTCGGCCTCGAAGTAGACCTCGCCGGCCGGGATCTGCGGCCCCTCGGTGACGATCATGAAGTTCTGGATCAGCTCCTCCATGCTCTCGAGCACGCGGGCCTTCGGAGGCGCGACGATCTTGCGCTCCTCGAACGCGCTCACGGCTCCGGGCGGGAACTTCGCGATCGCCTGCTTCACGATGCGCACGCTCTGGCGCATCTCCTCGCCGCGGACGAGGTAGCGATCGTAGCAGTCGCCGCGCGTGCCGACGGGGACGTCGAAGTCGTACTGCTCGTAGCCGGAGTACGGCTTGTCCTTGCGCAGGTCGAAGGCGACGCCGCTGGCGCGCAGGTTCGGCCCCGTGAGGCCCCAGGCGATGGCGTCCTCACGCGAGATCGTGCCCACGCCCTCGGTACGCTTGCGCCAGATGCGGTTGTCGGTGAGCAGCCCGAGCATCTCCTCCAGCCGCGGCACAAACTGGTCGCAGAAGTCGCTCACGTGATCGAGCCATGCGGGCGGCACATCGCGGGCCATGCCGCCGATGCGGCTGAAACTGGTGGTGAAGCGCGCGCCGGTGAGCTCCTCGAAGAGCCGGTAGAGCTTCTCGCGCTCCTCGAACGCGTACATGAACACCGTCCACGCGCCGTTATCCATCGCGAAGGCGCCGAGACCGACGAGGTGCGACGAGAGGCGCGCCAGCTCGCAGACGATCACACGCAGCGCCTGGCCACGCGCGGGCACCTCGATGCCAGCCAACCGCTCCACGGCGATCGCGTAGGCGACGTTGTTGGCCAGCGGGGCGAGGTAGTCCAACCGGTCCGTGTACGGCACGAACTGGTTGTAGGTCATGTTCTCGGCGATCTTCTCGTCGCCACGGTGCAGGTACCCGACGACCGGGTCGGCCTTGGTGACGACCTCGCCGTCGAGCTCGAGCCGGACGCGCAGCACGCCGTGCGTGCTCGGATGAGAGGGACCGAGGTTGATCTCAAGCCGGTCGCTCTCGGCGGCTTCGGCGGCACGGGCCGCGCTATCGGGGAAAATATGTTCCGTCGGCATGGCGTCGGTGGGTGGTTCGGTGCGGCGCGGTCAGCCGGCGGCGGGTTTCTCCTTCTTCTCGTTCCACGACTGGTCGAGTGCCCGAGGCTCGCGGTCGCCGGCGGTGGTCACACTGCCGTCGGGCTGGGCAACGAACGGTCCGCCAGCCATCGGCGCGGGCTGGACCTTCACGCCGGAGACCTCGGCAATCTCCTCGTCGGGCAGCTCGGTGGGCAGGCCGGCGAGCGGGAACTCCTTGCGCAACGGGTGGTACGGGTAGCCGTCCCACATGAGGATGCGGCGCAGGTCCGGGTGGCCGGCGAACTTCACGCCCATCAGGTCGAAGCATTCGCGCTCATGCCAGTCGGCGCCGGGCCAGAGTCCGGTGGCGGTGGGCATCGTCGGCTCGTCGCCGCCGGGGCAATCGGAGGCGAGGCGCACGTACTCGGCGCGCTCGGTGGCAAGCAGATGGTAGACGACGGTGAAGCGCGGCGAGGCGCCCGCCGCCCAGTCGACGGCGGTGAGGTCGGAGAGAACGTCGAAACCGCACTGGTCGCGCAGATACGCGAGCACCTCCAGCACATGGGCCGCCGGGACGTTGAACGCAGGCACATCGGCGCTCGGGCGCACGGTGAGGCTCGGGAAACGCGCCTGGAGCGAGGCGGCGAGGTCGGTGGTGGCGGAGGCGGACATGGGTGGGAGTGGTCGGCGGAGCTCAGCGCAGGAGCGCAGAACCGATGGTGGTCTTGCGCGCGCCGCGGTCGCGGCGGACGACGTTTTGCATCTTCACCAACGCATCGAGCACCGCCTCGGGCCGCGGCGGGCAGCCGCTAATGTAGACATCGACGGGCACGATTCGGTCGACGCCTTGGAGCGTCGCGTACGAGCGGTACATGCCGCCCGAGGAGGCGCAGGCACCCATCGCGATCACCCACTTCGGCTCGGCCATCTGCTCGTAGATGCGGCGCGTGTGGACGGCCATCTTGTACGTCACCGTGCCGGCCACGATCATCACATCGGACTGTCTGGCGGGGAAACGCATGACCTCGGCGCCGAAGCGCGCGATATCGAATCGCGAACCGCCGGCCGACATCAGTTCGATTGCGCAGCACGCTAGGCCCATCGGCATGGGCCAGATGGAGTTCGCCCTGATCCAATTGATCACCGCGTCGACGCGGGAAACAATAACCCCGCCTTCGACAGTGCTGTTGTAATCAAGGACTTCGGTGTTCGGTGAAACCATGTGCGGAGACGTCGATTTGCCGGGAGCGGCGCAAGCTATGGTTTGAGCAAAAGGGCAGCAAGTCGCATTTGGGTCCAAATGCAGCGCCGGGATACACGTTTTTTGCGGCAAAACGACCGGCAACGTCCGCCCATTGACTGAGCCGCCTCCGTAGCCCCTGCACCGGCTGCATAGTCCGCACCGACGCCCCGCCACCACCCTGCCCTGCTCAATCCCCGCCGTCGTCGGCCGCCGGCTCCTCGGTCACGCGTTCGACACGTACCCGGCGCAGGCGCTCGGAGCTGACCTCCGTCGCCGTCAACCGGTACTCGCCAACCGTCGCCACATCGCCGCGCCGGGGCGTCACGCCGAGCCGCAATTGAAGCCACTGGCCGACGGTCTGGTGCGGTGTCCATTCGAGCGGCCAGCCGGTCTCGGCCTGCAGCTCGCGCATCGTCAACCCCGCGCTCACGACGATGGAGTCGGCCGTGCGCTCGAAGATCGGTCCATGCTCGATGTCGAACTCGTCGCGGATGTCGCCCACGATCTCCTCGAGCACATCCTCGAAGGTGACGATGCCCGCCATGCCGCCGGTCTCGTTGAGGACGACAGCGAGGTGGCTGCGCTTGGCGCGGAACCGCTCGATCATCGTCGGGACGGTTGTTTTCAGCTCGAAGGTCAGCACCGGGCGGATGAGCGGCTCGAACGGCATGTCCGGACCGAGCGCCGCAATCTGCCAGAGCCACTCGCGCACGAGGAGCATGCCCTCGACCTTGTCCTTGGTGCCGCGGCAAACGGGGAAACGGCTCAGGCCGCTGACCTGCGCCACGCGCAGGTTGTCCTTGAGCGGCCGGTCCAGCCAGAGCACCACAACCTCCTCCTTCGGGATCATGATCTGGTGGGCCATCGTCGAGCGCACGCGCAGCGACTGCACCATCAGCTTGTTGACCAGCGCATCCGCCGGATGGGTATGGCTGGCGTGGCTGAAGACGTACTCCAGCTCGTCGGCGCTGAAACTGCCACCGCCCTCCGTCGCGGGAGCTAGTCCCGCCCAGCGCACGATGCGGTTGGCCATGCTGTTGAGCGACCAGATGACCGGGAAAAAGACGTAGTAGAAGATCAACAGCGGTCCCGACACCCACAGCGACACGCCCTTCGCGCGCTGGATCGCCATCGATTTCGGCGCCAGTTCGCCGAAGATGATGTGGAGAAACGTGATCACCGTGAACGCCAGGGCGAAGGAGATCGAGGTGACCGCCGTCGGGTCCGTCACGCCGACCACCGCCAGCACCGGCCCGAGCCGGTGCGCAAGGAACGGCTCGCCGATCCAGCCCAGGCCGAGGCTAGCCAGCGTGATGCCCAGCTGCGTGGCCGAGAGCGCCGCATCGAGGTGCTCGCTGGCCTTGATCGCCGCCTTCACGCGCCAGCCGCCGGTCTTCTCGAGCGGGCGCAGCTGGCTGGTGCGCACCTTCACCAGCGCGAACTCGGCGGCCACGAAGAAACCGTTGGCCGCCACCAGCGCGAGGACGGTGAGCGTTTCGAGAAGGATGCCGAAAAACGTGCGCATGAGGGAGTCGAGCCGCCACTAGGACAGCAAAACGCCTGCTCGCCAATCCGGTTAAACGGGGAAACGCCGCGCCCCCACCCGGCGACAAAAAACCCGGCTCCGTCGGGAGCCGGGTAAATGGCGGAGAGGGAGGGATTCGAACCCTCGGTAGGTTTCCCTACACACGCTTTCCAAGCGTGCGCGATCGACCACTCTGCCACCTCTCCGTGGCTTCGCATCACCGGCACCGGTCGCCCGGATTCGGAAACGCGAGGGGCAAGAGGAGATAGACCCCGCCGCGCCGGTCAACACCGGAAACCGAAGCGCCGCATTTTTGCCCCTGGGCCTTTCCGTCGGTACGGGAGCCCGCGCTCGCCCCTATTGCGCGTCGTCAGCCCCTTGCGAACGTTGGAGTTTCACCTTACGCCATGCTGCACGCCCGATATCATCGGGCTAATCGCATGATCACCTTCAACGACATCTTGCAACGCGAGGGGATCGACGCCGATCAGGTCAAACTCGTGCGTCATCAGGACCATCGCGGCACACACCGCAGCACGACACCATACCAGCTTTGGACCGCTCGGGATGGGCGTTTCGACCAGTATCAGAGCATCCAAGGACGTCTTGTCTTCGAGGATGCCCGCTACCTGGCAGCCTTCGTGGCCGCGCCCAACAACGAAACGCTTTTTGTGGGGCTCTATAGCATTGGCAGGCCAACCAAAGCTCCTGCCGGCATGATCGACCCAGTTGGCGGGCACGACGTCACCGGGCTCAATCTCTACAATCTGAAACGTGTAGACACCTTGGACGAGTATACCGGGCGGCTCGTGATAGACTGGGGAAAAGGCTTCCGTGCTTGGGTGCAAAATGCCGGCACCAACAACAAGGCAGTGCGCTATATTCGCGAAAGCGAAGCGCCACGCCCATTCCCCGGCTTCGCCGATTTCGCCATGCAGCTCGATGAGCTGCCGACCATTCCATACTCTTGGAAGGAGAAACTAGCTTTGGTCTCGGGCATCTACCTGCTGATCCACCCAGAATCCGGGAAACAATATGTCGGGGCTGCCTACGGCGTTGGCGGCTTCTGGGCGCGTTGGATGAACTACGTGGCGACCGGGCACGGGGGCAACGTGCGGATGCAGGAGATCTCTCCCGCCAACTACCACGTGCGAATCCTTGAAGTCGTCTCCGCGGATCTCACTGACCCCGGAAACGAGATGCTCCTTGCCGCCGAAGCGCGGTGGAAGCGGAAGCTTCTCAGCCACGACAGCGAATTCGGCCTGAACGCAAACTAGCGCCCAACGCCAACCCGCACGTTGCTCACCGCGAAATCGATCGGCTCCTTCACTGCCCCCGCCGGCACGGGAAACTCCGCCCACACCATCCGCTTGCTGCCGATGCGGAATGGGTGCGCCAGCAGGCGGTCGCCGAAGCGCGAAGACAGTTCCGCCCAATCGTCCGACCGAGCCACCACCACACCCGACTTCTCGCGCCGCAACAGTGTCTCAAGATCCTCCGGCGAACGCAGAACGCGCCCCGGCCGGTCCATGTACAACGGCACGATTGCCAGTTGCTGGTCGTAGAGATGGATCGGCTGCCCGGGCGCGAGCCGTGCCTGTACCTCGGCCACGAGCGTCAGCGGCGCCTTCACCGGGTTGAGCACCGGCAGCAGCAGCGCCCCGGCAAGGGCGAAGTTCGCGAAGTTCAGTCCGGCAAAGACGGCAAACCACCGGTCGGACAACCGCTCGTTGCGGAACACCCGCACCAGCCACGCCCCGCCAGTCAGCATCAGCAACCCCACCGGGAACAGCCGCCAGCTCAGGCTTGCCCCGCCCAGTTGCGCGGTGAACTGCGCGATCTTCAGCCCCAGCTTCGACTCCGCCGGCGCGGCATTCAGCACCGCCACCGCCGCGAAGCACGCCACACCGATCAGCAGCACGAGCCCCATCGCGAGCCAGCCGGTGATCGCCGTCCACCGGCGCGGTAGCCCGGCCAACCTCGGCCATGCACCCGCGATCAGCAACGCCGCCGCCGGGTACATCGCGAGGATGTAGATCGGCCGCTTCCCGGAAATCACGGAGAACAGCACCAGCACGAACAACGCCCAGCCGAGCAGCAGCCGCCGCAGCGCCCCGCCGCCGAGAGCGACGAACGCCGCCGGCAGGAAGATCGTCCACGGGAGAAACTCCCCGGGAAAATGCGCGAGGTAGTAGTAAACCGGGTTCGCATGGTCCTCCGCCTGCGCCACCCTCCCGATGAACTTCACGCCGAACATCGCGCCGAAATACTCGTCCGGGCCCTGCCCGATCCAGCGCGCAGCCGCCAGCCACGCACCAAGCGGAACCAACGCGAGCGGAAGCCCCCACGCCCAGTGCCAGCGCCGCAACTTCGCGCCCTCCCCGACCGCCCACGTCGCCACGGCATAGCCGCCGAGCACCACGGGGATCGCCACCGGCCCCTTCGCGAACGTCCCAAGCCCGAGCAACCCGTACGCCGCAAGCAGACGCCAGCGCCGGCCATCGTCGTTGTACGAGAAAAGGTGATAGATCGCGGCGAGTTCGAAGCCGAACAACAACGCGTCGATCCGACCCCAGCCGCCCTCCTGCCAGACCAGGAACGCCGTCATCGTCACGAGTACCGCGCGCCACGCCGCCGCCGCATCCAGCTTCCAGCGCTCGGCCAGCCGCGCCACGGCCCACAGCCCGAGGATCATGCCGAAGAGACTGGGAAGACGCGCCGAGAGGCCGTTGATCTCGCCACCGGTCACGACCGAGGCCGCGTTGATCAGCCAGAACATCAGCGCCGGCTTGTCCGGGTAGAGATCGGCGTTGATGTGCATCACCAGCCACTCGCCGGACTCGCGCATCTCGCGGGCCACATAGGCGTAGCGGGCCTCGTCCGGCTCCCACAATCCGCGCTGCCAATACTGCCCCAGCCACAGCAAAGCCGGGAGAACGATCAGCGCCCACACGGGCGGACGGCGTCGGAACAGATCCATGGTGGCGGCGACGCTGCCCGCATCCTCAGCCGTTAGGCAAGTTCCCTTCGCTCCGGCGCCACGCGCGCTCCTCCCGCCGCATCCGGCCCCAGGAACGCAGGTTCATCAGCCAGAACCACAGCGCGAACCGCATGCGCGGCAGCGTCGGCTTGCGCTCGCGCAGCCCGGCCCAGATGTCGCTGGCGTCCTCGCGCATCGAGGCGACGGCGAATGGCGACAGCCCGAGGATCTCCACCCCATGCTCCCACCAGCACTGGAGATCCACGTCGATGGGCCGGCGCACCACCTCCGGCATCCGCAGCAGATGCTCCGCGCCGCGGCGGCTTACGGCGTAGCCCTGCAGGCCGGAGGCGATCTTGAAATAGCTCACGAGCTGAAACGGACCGGCGCTGGCAACGGGCCGCAGGTGGCGCCGCCGCCAGCCGTTGGACAACCGCACCATCTCCCACCCCGGCTTCAGCCGCTCCAGCGCCGCCGGCACCGCGGCGAACTCCGGCGCGAGATCCACGTCGTCCTCGAGCACGAGCGCCCACTCGAGCCCGGTCTCCACTACTCGCTGCCAGCAGGCCCGGTGGCTGAGCGTCGCGCCCACCTCGCCCTTGATCAGCTCGCGGAAATAGCGCCGCCGCGCGAGCAGTCGATCCACCACCTCGGGCGGCAGCGCCGCGCCGTCGACCGCCGGCACCCGCACATAGTCGAGCCCGAGGCCGCGCAGCTGCCGGTCGATCCGGGCGAGGCGCGAGGGCGAACGATCGAGGTTGATGACAAGAATTTCGGTACGGGCCATCTTCGTGGGGAGAAAACTGCGTTGTGGACGACACCGTGGTACGCGGCGTGCCGCCGCATGGGGAGCAAATTCGGCCGGCGCCGGGAGGCTCAGGCCGCGCACGCCGTCAGCCTCGCAGCCTCCCCGCGGAAAACGGCATCGGGGCGTCCGATCGTCGCGTCCAACCAGTGGAAGACGGCCCTGCGACGCTCCGGGGCAATCGACTCGAGGTCCTGGAGACACAGGAATGCCGTCCGCAAGTCGCCGGCCGCGGCCGCCAGCGCGCGTTCCAGGAACGGCGCCGCATAGTGCTCCCGTTTCAGCCGGAGTGAGCGCAGCCGGTTGTCGACGATCGCCGCCCCCTCGCTCAACGCGAGGTGGTTGCCCAGCGCATCCGCCAGGAACTGGGCCGGGGAGCACAGCCGGTGGCGGATGTTCGCCTCGAAGTGATCCGGATGGGTACGAAAATACTCCGCCGCCGAGGCCCGCAACTGCGGATGCGGCGCATGGGGCACCCGGAAGTACCGCCACCGGTAGCCGGCCATGCGAGCCGCCAGCGCCTGCGCCTGGTGATACCCCGGGCGCGGCTCGGAGCGCCGCGGTGTCCACCCAGCGCGGGCCAGCACGGCGCTGCAAAGCCGCGCCGCAGCGGGGCACCAGCGCTGGAGACACCACTGTCCCCGCAGCACGACCTTGCCGTCCCTGAAAAAATCCTCCGGCTCGACCGGCCGCAGCAGCGCGAAATCGTCGTTGAGGTAGAGGTAGCGCGCACTCAAGCCAGGGATACGCCAGAGGGCGCTGAGCAGCGACCGATTGTTGAACGTCGGCAGGTTCCGCTCATAGCCGGCGAACAGCACCGTGTGGTCCACGATCTCGACCTTGCCGCGCCACGGCGAGGCGCGCAGCGCGGGCATGAACGCCGGCTCCTGTGCATCGGCCACGATCCAGATCCGCCGCAGCCACGGCGCGAAACGCAGCAGCGATGCGATGCAGTAGGCGAACTCCCCGGTCTCGCGGTAGCGGCCGGCGCTCGCGATCTCGGGCACGCGCCCAAGCGCACCGAGGAAGCGGCCGAGCTTGGCCCGGTGCGCGGGGTCGGTGCCGTCGACCCAAGTGACCACCGCGTCGATCCCGCCAACGTCGGGAGCCGTCTCCACCTGGCGCCGGACCGCGGCGGCACGGGACGACCGCCCGGCAAAGCGCAACGTGTCGCACAACGCCGGATTCGTTAAGCGAGGCGATGCCGCGACCGGATTCATCGGTGGGAAGGAGGCACAGCGGCCTCGGCGCACATCACCGGCCCCGGCAGGTCTGGCCTCCAGCCAAACACCCCGTAGCGCAGCGCGACGCGTTCGATCTGCATGTCGTTGCCGCCGCCGGCGACGTTGTAGGCGCGCAGGTTGTTCCTCCGGGAAACCTTCAGCCCGCACCGGCGTTCCTCGAACGAGCTGTGCGGCACGCGCCGGCACTGCCGCTCCGCCAGCAGCGACATGGCCTTGAACCACACATCGTCGGCCCGCGGGCAGAGTTCGCGGAACGCAGCCTCGTTGAGCGCCTCGGGCGCGAGATCGCCGGGCGCGTAGAGCACACCGCCCACACCTGTCGGGAAAACGTCGAACGAGGCCGCCTCGCCGGCTTCGCACCGGGCCCACTCCGCATAGGGGCGAAGTTCGCCGTCGGCGTCTCGCCGCATCCGGTGTGCACGGTGGCAATGAACGAACTGCAGCTCGCGCGCCTGCGCCCGCACCAGCTGCTCGAGCCAGTCGGGCGGGTAGAGGATGTCGTCGTCCGCCGTGGCAATCCGTGCGGTCGGGTACCGTTTCAGGGAGGGGATCAGTTTGCAGTAGGGCCCGATGTTCTCGCACCACTCGATGGCGACGCCCCGGGCGGCGAGCCGCAGAAGCCGGCCGGGCAGCGTCTCCGGCACCAGCCGCGGGCGACCAGGCGTATCCGTGCGATTGAGCCAAAGGACAATCTTGTCGGGCTTGTGCGTCTGGCGCAGCAGGCTGTCCAGGCAAAGGTGGACCGAGTGCACCCGCTCGGCGATCGTGGTCAGGCTGACGATCAGCTCCGGCTCGCCTGTGCGCCCGGACACGCCACTCGCGCGTCCGAACCGCGCGCCGAGGACATGGCGGAGCCTGCGCCAGCGCTTGCTCGTGGAATTGCAGATCCGAGTGTGGGCGGGGATCTTCATCGAGCGCCCAAGACGAGTAAAGGTGGTCCCCGTTACCTCGCGGAAAAAGAAAGATTTCCGCCCCGCGTAACCCGGAGCCGAAACCGGTTTTGCACCGCTTCGTCCGCAGGCGTCCGGCCGGCGGCGCCCTGCCCCCCACGGAAGCAGCACCGCCTTCCCGCCGGCACTGCCCCATCAGCACGCGCACTTCGCCCCGGATCTCGCCACGCGCCCGGCAACCTGGCCATCGACGCGGGCGACAAGACCAGCCTTCGCCCCCGTAACCCGCCCTTGCGCCTCACGTCTCTCCGGACAGCATTTTGAACAATTCCGGTCCGGCAGAGTCCCACACCTACACCCATGCGCACCCGTTCGTTCATCGCCCTGACCTGCGCGCTTCTGTCCGCCGCGCTTTTCGCCGCCGACGCTCCTCGCTTCTCGCAGTCGCTCACTGCCGAACAGCGCACCGCCACCGGCATCGACCGCCTCGACTCCGACCAACTTGCTGCGCTCGACGCCCTCGTGCGCCTCAGCCGCAACCAGACCGCGGCTGCCGCCCTCAAGGCCGAGCGAGCCAAGGCCGACTCGCAGAAACAGTCGGCCCCCGCGACACCGGCCGCCACCGCGCCCACGGCCGTCGCCACAGCAGCTGCACCAGAGCCACAGCCGGTCGCCTTCTCCCAATCCCTCTCCGCCGACCAGCGCCGCGCCGCCGGCCTTGACCAACTCACCGCCGAACAACAATCCGCGATCGACACCCTCGTCGCCGTGCAGGCACCGGCGCTCCCCACCTACCGCCCGGCGCTGGCCTCGAGCCCCGAGGCCGTCCAGTTCTTCCCCAACCGTTTCGAAGTCCATGGGCAGGTCGGCTTCAGTTTCGGCGCCGGCAGCGGCGGCTACAGTTCCCGCGCCGCATGGCTCAACACCACCCTCCTCGACACCAAGACCGGCACGGAGATCGGCGTCACCATCGCCACCGGACGCGAGAAGTGGAAGACTCCCTTCGGCTACCGCGACAACTGGGACTCCTATGGACTCAGCCTCGGCGTTCCGGTCCTTGGCGGCCCCTGAGCCTCGTCAGCCCGCATCGTCTCCCCAAGCCGCGCTGAACCCAGCGCGGCTTTCTTGTACACTACAGTACCGATACTTCTGGAGGTGACTACCGCTTCACCCCGCACAGTCCGCCCGTCGGCACCGACGCCGACCACGAAACCGGAAAACGAAACACATCATGAGAAACGTCACCAAGGATCAGTTCATCGCCGTGCTCAACGACGCCGGCATCACCGAGGAACAGAAAGCGCGGCTGCACGCCGCCTTCGAAAAGCGGTATCCGGAAGCCCACCAAAGCTTCCTCGAATGGCTCGGCCTCCCCGTCGATGCCGTCCGCGAGATCCGTTCCCGCAGCCGCACCGCCTGAGCGCACCCGGCACAGAGCTGGCGGCCCCCTCCGGCATCCTCAGCCCCTCCGTTCCTGCCCGTTTCCAGTTTTCCACATTCTCTCCTCTTCCCGGTCCCGAAAACCTCACGGCTTCCGCCACCGAATCCGTTTCCTGAGTCCCTGAGTTCCAGATTTCCCCTTCTGTCGTCCGTCTTCTCGTCCCACCTGTTTCCGCCCCCGTGAAAACCATCCGCCAGCTCGCCGCCCAATTCGGTCTCTCACGCACCACCCTGCTCTACTACGATCGTCTCGGCCTGCTGCACCCCGACTACCGCACCTCCGCCGGCCACCGGCTCTACTCCGATGCCGACGAGGCCCGCCTGGCCCGCATCTGCGAGCTGCGCGCCGCCGGCATGCCGCTGGGCGAAATCGACGCCGTGCTGGATCCCTCGCCCAAGCTCCGCGCCCCCATCGGCGATGCCCTCAACCGCCGCCTCGCCGACCTCAACCGAGAGATCGCCGCGCTGCGCCGCCAACAGCAGGTCGCCCTCGCGCTACTGCGCGACCGCTCCGCCCACGGCCGCTCGCGGGTGATGACGAAAGAGCGCTGGGTCCAGCTCCTCTCCGCCTGCGGGCTCGACGAACAGGATCGCGACAAGTGGCACCGCGAGTTCGAGAAGCTCTCGCCCGAGGCGCATCAGGACTTTCTGGAGTCGCTCGGCATTCCCTCCGATGAGATCGCCGCCATCCGCTGTTGGTCGGCAAAACAACCCGCCCAGGCCGGCAACGCGAAACCCATGCGTCGCGCTCAGCGCTCCGCCACGGCCTTGAAGAAGGTGTAGCAGAACACGCCATCGGGCTCGGCCGTGCGGTAGAGATCGCGCACGCCCGCCGCCCACTCCTCCGGCGCCATCAGCTTCGCCGCCAGTGCAGCGTCGGTCACGCCCTCGACCATCGCGCTGAAGGTTTTCCGCGAGAAGCCGTCCTGCAGCGCCGGCCGGCTGCCGTCGGCATACACCATCCGCGGCGAGATCGCCACGTCGCCGAACCCGGCGGCCGTGAGCATCGGATACAGCCGGCGGCCGATGTTGGCATCGCCGCCGCCGCGCCGTTGCAGCTCGACGAGGCACTCGACCGCGCGCCGCGCGGGGGCGCTGTCCGGATGGAAATAGGTCGAGCCGTGGTCGCCCTCGATCACGGTGAGCGTGCCGCCAGGCTTGAGCACGCGCCGCAGTTTCGCGAGCGCCGCCACGGGATCGGCCAGATGCTCCAGCACGAAGCAGACGAACACATGGTCGAACTGCGCCTCCGCGAACGGCAGGGCGAAGATGTCCGCCTGGCGGAACTCGACGTTGGCGAAGCCGCGCTCGCGCACCGCCCGCTCGGCCTGCGCCAGCGAGACCGGGGAGATGTCGATGGACACGAATCGCGCCTGCGGCGAGTTGGCGGCCAGCGTCACCGTCTGCGCGCCCACGCCGCAACCGGCCTCCAGCACCAGGCTGCCGGCCGGGTAGCGTGTATCGCCATGGAGCAGTTCGGTGAGCGTCGACGCCTGGTCGCGTAGACGCTCGCTCTCGCGAACCGAATAGCCGTGCACGTAGTCGGTGGTCATGGATCCAACACGCCAAGTTTCCACCACGCCGTCAACGTCCCGGAAGCGGCGGCGCCCGCAGCGGGAGACCCGCGGCGGGCGCATCTTCACCAATCCACAGCCGGAAGCCGCTCAGACTCCCTTCTCCAGGGTGAAGCTCATCGGCATCTCCATGCGGGTGTCGACGCGCCGGCGGTTTTTCATGCCGGGCTTGAATCTCCACCGCAGCATCGCATCCGCAGCGGCCTTCCCGAACTCGGCGGTGTCCGCCCGCACGATCTCGACGTCGGTCACCTCCCCGTGGCTGTCGACGACGAACCGCAGCACGGCCACACCTTCGATCCCGTTGCGCCGCATCTCGGAGGGATAGCGCGGTGCGATGCGATTGGTCGCGACCGGTTTCTCATCGAGATCCTCAAGCGGAACGAAACCGCCCTTCGGGCCCTTTGGAGCGGCCGAGACTGGGTTCTTCGGCACCTCCCAGCGCAGGCTGCCCTTGATCGGGGCCACGCCATTCGGATTCAGGTCTCCGGTTATCGTGACGAACCCAGGGATCAAGGGACTGAGCAGCTCGGGAATCGTCGCACGCGAAGCGCCGTCCTCGACCTCGGCAGGATTGGTCGGCTTGTCGGGCTTGCTAGTCGCCGGAGCTTCCGGCGGAGGAGGTGGCGTTAGCTCGACCGCAAGCGGATGCTCCCAAACCCTGACGACATCCCCGCCGGCATCCGGTCCACCGTGCGGAGGAGGCGGAGGCGGATTTCTGATGCCGTACAGCACCGCCACATGCAGCAGGGCGGAGAACGCCGCCGCGTAGACGAAGTACCGCTCGTGCGGCATCCGGTAGCCGGCCGGCGTCGCCGCCGCCGTCGGCAGATGAAACAGCCCGGGGAGAATCCGGGGAATGAGGGCGACTTTGGTAGTCATAATTTTGGGGTGGGTTACATGAGGGAAACGCGCCACCGCCGGCTTTCTTAGGAAAAATCGTCCATCGTCGGCGTGCACCAAGCCGAGGCTCGACGAGGGACCGCCCAATCCTTCAGATTGGGGACCCTGTGTGCCCCGCACACTCCGCCACAACACCCACCCCATGATCTCCCCCCGCCGCAGAATCTGCAGCGCCCTCCTCTTCGGCCTGCTCGCCGCCACGACACTTTCCTCCGCCGCTGCGACGATCGCCGTCAACGCCGCCAGCAAGGTCCGCACCGTCGACGAACGCCTCTTCGGCCTGAACACCGCCGTCTGGGACCAGTCCTGCAACACCACGGAGACGATCTCTCTGCTCAACGCAGCCGGTATCCGTTTTCTCAGATTTCCCGGCGGTTCCGCCTCCGACGAGTACCACTGGCAGACCAACACCTCCGGCTCCTACACCTGGACCTGGGCCACCGACACCGACGACTTCATCAACGTCGCCAAGCAGACCACTGCCCAGGTCGTGATGACGGCAAACTACGGCACCGGCACCCCCGAGGAGGCGGCCGCCTGGGTGACCTATTGCAACGTGACGAAAGCCGCCGGCTTCAAGTACTGGGAAGTCGGCAACGAAAACTACGGAAGCTGGGAAGCGGACTCGCAGTCCCGTGCCCACGATCCCTACATCTACGCCACCCGCGCCAAGGACTATATCGCCAAGATGAAGGCGGCAGACTCCACCATCAAGGTCGGCGTGGTCGTCACCCTCGCGAGCGAGGAGTACGCCACCTACACCGACCACCCCGTCGTCAACTCCCGCACCGGCGCCACCCAGAACGGCTGGAACGCCGTCATGCTCTCCACGCTGAAGTCGCTCGGCGTCACCCCCGACTTCGTTGCCCTCCATCGCTACGACGGCGCCCCCGGCCAGGAAAGCGACGCCGCCCTCCTCCAGAAGGCCTCGACTTGGGCGACCGACATCGCCGCGCTCCGCCAGCAGCTCACCGACTATCTGGGCACCGCCGGCTCCGGGGTCGAGATTCTGGTTACAGAGAATAACTCCGTCTACTCCAGCCCTGGCAAGCAGACCACCAGCCTCGTCAACGCCCTCTACCTCGCCGACAGCGTCGGCAACCTCCTCAAGTCCGAGGTCAACGCCCTCGCGTGGTGGGACCTGCGCAACGGCACCGACACCGGCAACAACAATTCGTCCGCCCTCTACGGCTGGCGTCAGTTCGGCGACTACGGCATTCTCTCCGCACCCGCCACCGGAGGTTCCTCCACGCCCTACCCGCCCTACTACGCCCTCAAGCTCCTCACGAAGTTTGCCCGCGGCGGCGACAGCATCGTCAGCACCACCTCCGACTCGTCGCTCCTCTCCGCCTTCGGCTGCCTGAAGACCGACGGCACCCTGCGCCTCCTCGTCATCAACAAAAGCCCCACCGCCACCACGAGCGCAACCGTCTCGCTCTCCGGCTTCACGCCTGCCGCCACCGCCACGACCTATACCTACGGAATGGTCGAGGACAACGCGGCGCAGACCGGAGGCAGCAGCACCGCGCGCGACATCACCACCGGCTCGATCGCCAACGCCGCAGCCTCCTTCACCGCCAGCTTCGAGCCCTACTCGATCACTGTGATCGCCTTCACCGCCGGCAGCACAACACCGACGACGCCCACAACTCCCACCACGCCCACGACTCCGTCCTCCTCCGGAGGTGGTGGCGGTGCGCTCGCCTTCTGGTTTCTCGCAGCACTCGGTGGGCTCGGGCTCGCCCACCGCGCCGCTCGCACAAGATAGCCCCAGCATTGCATCGCTCTTGAGCGTCATCGGATGATCATACCCGGTCAGAGACCGGGCCGACGCTTGACATGCCGGCCGCAGGTCTGGGGCCCAACCACTCGCAACCGGCTTTGCCCCCGAAAGGCGATGCAGCCAAGCCGCCGCCGAAACCCAGCGGCAGCTATCATGCGATTGCACAAGCCTCGGAATCAGCCCTAGCCGGAGGAAGCCGCCAGCGCCCCGCTCACACCTCGCACGTTTCGGCCAGCCGCGCCAGCACCTCGGGCATGGCGACGGCATTCCACACCGAGGCGAGCGCATAGCGCGCCCCGACCGACGGGGCGTCGTTGCAGCCGAGGACGAGTTCGCCCTCTTCCACCCGCTGCGTGACCTGCGAATACGGCACGATGGTGTCGGGCGTCAGCTGCCCCGGTCGCCGCTGGAAAACAAATCCTTCGGGCCTCAGTGCCGACTGTCCCAAAACGACGGATTGCCCGGCACGCACGCGCTCGACGATCCGTGTCGCCAGCGATGGCACCACGCACGCATCCAGCGCCTCGCTCACCTGCCGGTAGCGCTCCGTGCCGCCATCGGCCGGGTCGAACCAGGTCATCGCATCGAGAGTCATGGCATCTCGCCCGGCGTACCAAGTGACCTGCGGGCCCTCGCCACCGAGCCCCTCCGCCACACCGAAACGAAGTCCGTTGAGTGCCGATACCGGCCATTCGCGCCCATCGTAGCGCAGCCGGTGCGAGTCGATCTCCAGGCGCGCGCCGTTGAATTCGAGTGTCAGCGCGCCGTTCTGCGCACGCTGGTATTGCTGCCAGAGCTGCCGCCGCTCGCGCACGACCAGCGGGCTCGATTCCTCGTCGCACAGCTCCGCCGCAAGCACGCAGGCCTGCGCCGTCACCTCGAACTCGCCGAGCTCCAGCCAAGCCGAGCGCGCCAGTTCCCGCAGCCGCTGCACCACGCGTTGGCGGTACGCCGCCTGCACCCGGTGGTCCCAGGAGAACTGCTCCGCCGCCGGCGCCAGAATCTCGGCACAAATCCGAAGCACGGACTCGTGCCGGCTCGTCTTGCCGTCGGCCGCGGCCTGCGCGGCTTCGATCATGCGATCCCACACTGCGGCGGCGGCCGTCGCCACGCTCTTGCGCGTCTCGGGGCCGGCAGGCCAACAGGCCAGATGCAGCAGCCACGGCAGCACTGCCGAGTCGGCGTTCGCACGTCGCGCGTGCTCCGCCAGATCGGCAAGACCGGCCTCGACGACACGAGTGCCCAGCCGGCGCAACGGCAACGAATCCGCACCAGCGATCGCCTCGATCACCCGGCGCCGCGCCGCCACCTGCCGCAGCATCTCGACAACATGCCGTAGGCAGGGCTCGGAGTCCGCCTTCAGGCGCACCTCGGACTCCGCCACAAGCTCCTCGCTGCGCGCGAGCTCCGCCTCGGCGACAGACGCGATCGCACGCTCGAGCACGGCAGCATCCGCCAGCCGGCGCACCGCGAACTCCCACAGCCAGTGCGCCTCGGCGAGCTCGTCCCGCCGCGCCCGCTCGGCCGCCGCCAGCAGCGACAAGAGCCCAAGCAGTCGCGGCAATTCCGCCCGCACTCGCGCGACGACGGCCGCGCCGTCCTGCGCCCAACGCACGGCATAGCGCCTCCAAAAGTCGTCCGAGGCCAGAGCCGCAGTCCACTGCTCCGAAGCCGCCGTCCACCAGGAGCGGGCCTCCTCGTCGAGAGGGCCGTGCTCCAGCTCGCGCCCGAGCGCGGCGTAGTGGAACATCACCGCCATGTTGTGCGCGGCGTGGCCCTTGTCCCCCGCAGCCAGCCAGCGTCCGTATGCCACCTCGGCGCTGCCGGCGGCGAGATCGGCAAGCGCTTCGTCAGGTTTGTTCTCCGGATACGACTCCGGCCAGAACCAGAACAGCTCGCCCACAAGGCGGTCGGCCGGGGTGTCCGCCGCCAGCCCGGCTCGGCGCAGCTGCTCGGCCGACAGGGGAAGCGTGGGCGCGAAGGCCCAGTCGGGTTGAAGGAGGGCGGAGAGAAGGGTCTGCACCCGCTCGACGAGCGTCGCGGCCTCCACAGGGGGAAACACGCCCAGCGTCCGGCACGGGTTGGTCGCGTACAGATCCAGCCGGGCGCAATCGTCGAGCGCGCGATCCAGCGCACGCAGGGCTGCCGCATCGGCTTCTCGGGGCGGGGTGGAGACGGTTTGCGACTGACGTGCAACCGGCGTGGGGGAGACGGCTGGCATGGTGTTTGGGAGCGGGTGTGCGCGCTCACCCTACACGAACAGGATGCCTGATCCAGCCTTAACGCGGAATTTACGAGAGTACGGCCCGCCACGTGGCCGCGTTTTCGTTTGTGACTTTTTTAATGTTTTGGGGAACAACGTGTGCTACACCGCCACCATGCAACGTACCATCGTCAAAGACGC
>CAZXHR010000004.1:0-53493 GCA_964640465.1 uncultured Opitutaceae bacterium | reverse complement strand
ACGAGATCGCGTTCCAGACCAACATCCTCGCCCTCAACGCCGCCGTCGAAGCCGCTCGCGCGGGAGAGGCCGGCGCCGGTTTCGCCATCGTCGCCGAGGAGGTGCGCAACCTCGCCGGCCGCGCCGCCGAAGCCGCCCGCACCACTCAGGTCAAACTCGACAACAATGTCGGTCTCATCCGCCAGGCCGCGACGGGCATCACCGGCGTGAACGCCAACTTCGAGGCGATCGTCGAGACCGCGACCATCATCGGCGAGAAGGTCGAGTCCATCACGCGCGCGACCGGCGATCTCGCCAAGGGCATCAACGATGTTTCCTCCGCCACGGGCAAGCTCGAGTCCGTCGTCCAATCCAACGCCGCCAACGCCGAGGAGTCCGCCAGCGCTGCCGAGGAACTCTCCGCGCAGGCGCACGAGATCGCCGCGCTGGTCACGGACCTTGTCGTCCTCGTGCGCGGCGAAGGGCAGGGTGGCGCTGCCCACACAGGGCCCGCCGCGAAGCCGCCGCTCCGGCTTGTAAGCGACGCCAAACCCGAGACCGCTCGGGAGCCGACGCATTCCGCCTAGCGGATCCGCCGCCCCGACCGGCTTTCCGAGTCGGGCGGGGCGGCACGGGTCCGGATTGGCGTCCCGACCGCCTTCGGGGTTGCCTGCAACAAGCCGCCCACTACGGTCGACGGCGTTCCCCGCAAACCCCGCCGGCGAAAGGCCTGTTTCTGGCGCCAGAGGCGCGCATTCCGCCGATTTTGCCGGATACCCGGCTCAACCTGAATGTCCCCCGGAAACCCCGTATGAACGACGAAACCCCGAACACCACCACCGAGAATGCTCCGGAGGCTCAGGCCGCCGCCTTCGTCCAGTCCTTGCCCCCGGCTGGCAGCCTGCCGCTGGCGCTTGGGACCGGTCTCGTCGCTGCATTGATCGGCGCCGTGATCTGGGCCGCCATCACCGTGGCGATCGAATACCAGATCGGCTGGATGGCAGTGGGCGTCGGTTGCCTCGTCGGGTTTACCGTCCGCTGGTTCGGCAAGGGAACGACAAGCCTCTACGGATATATCGGTGGCGGGCTGGCGTTGCTGGGCTGCGTGCTTGGGAATGCGTTCAGCTTGCTCGGCTTCGTGTGTAAGCAGGCCGACATCGGGATCTCCAAGGTGTTCGAGATCGTCGATCTCTCGGTGCTGCCCGGTGCGATGGCCCAGACCTTCAGCCCGATGGATCTGCTGTTCTACGGCATCGCGATCTACGAGGGCTACAAGTTCAGCGTCGTCGCACGCAGCTCCTGAACCTGCCGGGCCTCTGGTGCCCGAATCCGCGGGCCGGATTTCGCCTCTGGCCGATGCGCCTTCAGGCCGGCAGCAGGAGCGCGGCCGGTACGTCCGGCTGCATTCCCGAGGCCGCCGCGATTCGCACAAAGCCCAGCTCCGTGATCGGGGCGGTGAGGAGCTCCTCGCCTTTGACACCGGCCAGCCAGCGCATCGCCCGTGCATGCTCCCGGTGCCCGATGTGGCACGCCGCGAGGAGCACATTCACATCGAGCAGGTATTTCATGGGAAATCGGCCAGCGCTTCCCTCACTTCCTCGCTGCTCAGCTCCAGCCCGGGCGGTGTCACGGTAACCGGGAGGCCGGTGGCCTTGTCGGTCTTGGTCCGGTAGATCGCCTTAACCTTCGGCAGCGGGGGCAGCGCCGCCGCCCGCAGATACTCGGACAACGAACGCCCCTTGGCCGCACGACGGAGGCGCGCCGCCTCGGCTTCGGAGACTTTGAAGGAGATCGTCGGCATGGTCTTACCGTATTACGGCCCGGGAGCGGTCAAGTGGCGAGCCCGGGGGCTCGAGGCCTCTGCCCGGCTCCCCGTGGCGCTGCCCGAGATCGGCGGTGCGACGGCTCACCGCAGGCGGGCGCCGTCAGCGGACTGGAGGGGGGGCGTGACTGAGCCGGCTTGGGGAGGAGCAACGGCCACAGGCAGAATGCCACCGGGATCAAGGGGGGCAGGACAAACGAGCCGGTGTCGGCCATGTGGACGAGCCAGCGGACGGTCATCGCGATGACGATCATGCGCGTTGTCCAGTCCATCGCCTCCGGCTTCGCCCGGGCGATCCGATCGCTCTCAAACCGGTCGCGCATCAGTATCAGCAGCCAAGGGGAAATCCGGTACATCCACATTACCATGATGGCGAGGATCTCGACTGCCACGGCCAATGCGGTGGGCACGACCGCCCATTCGGAGGCTGGCAGGTAGACCGCGCCGCCCGACAGGGAGACCTCAAGGCCGAAAGCCACGATCTGCGCGATCAGCCCGAAGAGTGCGGACAGGCAGGCGGTGAGGAGTAGTCTCATGTCGGTTGCGGCGAGGCTTTCACGCGTGGCGGTGGGGGCGCATTCCCGGTTGTCGAATGCAGAGGGGCTATTTTGCCCGAATGGAAAGTGGTGGCATGTAGCTTGCGCCGCTGCTGTTGCTGCCGAACACCGAGCCGTCGGCCGAGAGTGCGTGGTCGTTGTTGTTCCGCATCTGGTCGCCGGTGTCGAGGATCGCCATCGTGCGGGTCGCGCCAGTGGTGGCCGTTGCGGTTGCAGCGCAGCGCGCGGCCGTCGGGCATCCAGTTAGGCGCTTGGATCGAGTCGTCCTCGTCGTGTCCGACGGTGCGGCGGCCGGTGGCGGCGAACGGTGGCGGCAATCGCGAACTACCCCTGCTCCGGTGTTAGCTGGAAACCCCGCGTGGGCGGACGCCACGCATTACCCGGAGGTCATGCAGGGTACGTGCGCTGGCTCACGGGAAGCCGTGCCGGCGCAGGAGGCTGAGGCGGCGTTCAGAACGCCATCTTCGCGGCGAAAGCGAGGATGCCGAGGGTAGCGGCGGCGGAGAGCAGGACTGCGATCTTCGCGCCGCGGGCGTTGCCACGGTACGGGTTGCCGGGGCAAGCGGCACTCTCGGTGGTCACGCGCTTCGCGTAACCGAACACTTTCAATCCCAGGTAGAGTTTCAGCAGTGCTAGGAGCGAGACCAGCGCGAGGACGATCTGGCCGACGCTCAGCCCGGTGTTGAACTTCAGCGGGAGCAGCCAGAGCAGCTTGAAGTCGACTTGCACAGCGCCGGGCGTGGCGCCTTGCAGCCAGCCGAGGCAGCGGGCGTCGAGGACGAGGATCACGAGGATGCCGAGCATCGCGAACATCGAGGCGCGGCCAGCCAGCTTCTGCACGGCGTGCTCTGTGGGCGAGAGCCGTGTGGGATCGTCGGGGGTGATGCTGCCGTCGGCGCCGACATTCTCCCGGCTGTAGGGGAACGGCGCCTTGAAGGCGGCCCAGGCCGAGGGGATCGAGGCGAACATCACCACGAAGAAAAACGTCGAGAACCCGAGCGCCTCGGCGAGGGGGCCGGAGATCATGTTCGTGGGGACGAGCATGAGGTTCATCAGCGCGGTGGCGAAGGCGTAGTGCGTCATTGTCGAGCGGCCCGGGGCGAGCTGCTGCATCATGTAGATCATGTTGCCAACGAAGCCGAAGCCGTAGCCGAACTTCTCGATGCTCACCAAGGTGACGACGGTCGAGTAGTCGAGCCCGTGGCGGGTGGCGGCGAAGTGGCTGAGTGCGACGAAGGTGAAGTGGGGGATGTTCAGGCAGAGGCCGAGGAACCAGAGGCTCTTGGAGAGACCGCGACGGGCGACGAACCAGCCGCCGAGCAGACCGCCGAGGATGTTGAACGTCGTGCCGTAGACCGCGTCGATGTTGCTGACCTGGCCGACGGTCAGGCCGAGGCCGCCCGCCTCGACGGGTGACTGGAGGAAGAGCTGGCCTTCCATCAGGATCAGGCCTTCGCCGAGCCGGTAGAGGAAGACGAAGGCGATCATGCCCCAGAACATCCGTTTGTGGAAGAAGCTGGTGGCGGTGCCGAGGAAGTCCTGCACGACCTGTTTGGCGCTGGTGGGGCGCTCGGTGGTGCTGCCCGTGGGCAGGAAGAAGAAATGGTAGACCGCGAGCAGCGCCATCGAGAGGGCGCACACGCCCATGACGGCCTGCCACATCACGGAGTTGGACCAGCCCTGCTTCTCGCGCATCCAGTCCATCGCGGAGATGAGAACGCCCGACGCGAAGACTTTGCCGAGCACCCAGAACGTGCTTTGCCAGCCGGCCAGCCGCGCCTGCGAGGGCCGGTCCATCGCTGTGAGGTAGATGCCGTCGCCGCAGATGTCCTGCGTGGAGGAGGCGAAGGCGGCCACCCAGAGGATGGCGATGCTGGTCTGGAAGAAGCCGGTCGTCGGCAGCGACATCGCCACGGCGACGAGCAGCGCGGTGAGCAGCAGCTCCATCGAGAGCACGAAGAACTTCTTCGTGCGGTACATGTCGAGGAAGGCGGCCCAGAGCGGCTTGAGCGACCAGGCCACGCCGATGCTGCCCAGCGCCACCGTGATCTGTCCGTCCCCGTAGCCGAGCGATTTGTACATGCGGGCGGCCGTGCCGCTCATGATCACGTTGAAGGGGATGCCCATCGCCAGATAGAGGGTGGGCACCCAGAACATCGGGTTTCTGAACGCGGACGGGCCGCTTGGGGCGCTGGTGGCGGGTACGGCAGGGGTGGGCGAGGCGAGGGAGGCCATGGCTGCGGAAGTGTGGGAGGCAGGCGGTGGGCCCGGCCGACTTGGCGGCGGTGGGCGGGGTGTTCGGAAGCACGGAGGCTGGGCCACGGCCCGGTGCGGCTCAACCCGGTTTGCGGCCGGTCGTTCATCTTTCGTTAGAGCAATGCACCGGGCGCGGCGCGCCGTATTCCACGTGCAGCCATCATGTGGTTTTCGGCCTGCTATCGTTTTTGACACTTCCACTTTTGCCCTGGAACCTACCAGCTCGCCAAAACCGGCCGGCACCTCGCCGGACGGTTCGGCTCCCTCACGGCTCCCTTCTTCCGTTCCCGCTCCCTCCCGCATGAACGCCTTGCCGCCCTCCCTCGCCGCGATCGGTCTCGATCCGGCCTCCCAGGACCCCGCCAACGAGCCCAAGCTCGTCCGCTACATCCAGCTCAAGCTGGCCTCCCTCGGGTTTTCCGTGCCGAGCGCCAGCGGCGACGACCCGGCGTTCCAGGAGATCGCGGAGGCGTTGCTGGCTAACCACCTCGAGAAGAACCGCCTGCTGAGCAGCTACCTCGCGCCGGCCGACCGCCGCATCCAGGACTGGCTCGAGCGCTACCTCGAGAACGCGATCCCCGCCGGCATGCCCGTGCGCCTGCCCAGCCAGACCTTCGTCCTCGATCGCTGGGGACTCGCCCGCCTGCTCTCGCTCCCGCCGGACCGCGACACCTACGCCTCGCCGGTCCTTTCCAGCTACCGCGTGGCCAACGGCATCCTCCACAACCCGAAGTCCGACCGTCGCACCACTGCCGGCGTCTTCCACATTGCCGAGGGCGGCCTGCCCATCCCGGCCGACAAGCTCGCCGTGCCGCGCGAGGCCTTCGCCCGGCTCCTAGCCCTGGCATTCCAGCCGCCGCAGGACCACATGCTCCTGCCCTTCACCGCCACGCAGAAGACTCCGGCGCACTGCTTCGCCTCGCTGCTCCTGCGCCCGGTCGTCGTGCCGGCGATCGAAGGCGTCTCACCCGAGAAGACGATGGAGGTCCGCTTCTTCGTCCCGGGCAGCCTCGTCGCCAACCTCGATTTCGTCGAAAGCATCTTCGGCAATGCCGGCGATCCCGCTCTCCCGCGCAACGACGCCGGCCTCGACCCCGACCACTGGACCGGCCACACCGGCTGCATCATCCTCGCCCCGCATCTCGTCGGCGTGAAGAAGAAGGACCTCGGCCTGCCCGCCTGGGACCAGGCCACCGACCGCCAGCGCCGCGACGGCATGGCATGGAAGACGCCCGACGAACTCTACAACGGCGGCCAGGCCTTCAAGCTCTGCGCTCGCGACGAGAACGGCGTCATCGTCACCATCATCGCCGACAACTACTTCGGCTACTGCAAGAAGGAGGTGAAGACGCACATCAGCTACTCCGCCAACCTCTTCGGCCTTTCCGAGGAGGAACACTCCGGCGGCACGCTGGTGTTCCCCAGCTACGACCTCGGCGAGGACTACACCTGGGACACCCATTTCCCGCACCCGCCGCGCACGATGGAGGACATGGCCGTCGTCCTCGGCCACAACGCCCGCTACTGCCCCGAGGGCCACGCGTACGACAAGAACTACCCCAACGTCGTCTACGTCCCCGGTAAGTCCCGCTTCGACCTCGCCACCCAGCGCGTCCTCTGGACCCACGAGGGCAAGGAGCAGTCCCTGCGCCTCTCCCCCGGCGAGATCTACGTGTATCCGTGGGGCTACACCGTCCGCATGCACAAGCCCGACGGCGGCCGTTCCTGGCGTCTCGTCGGCACCATCGCCGACGGCCGCCTCTGCCACAAGCCCTGCACCGTCTCCGGCGGCGGCAAGAGCGAGATCTCCAAGTCCATCACCGATGCCATCCTCTTCGGCCCGGTCTTCGTCGCCGACATCCAGAAGGACTTCGACCAGGTCGACGCCATCCTGAAGAAGGACTACTCCACGCGCTTCAAGCCGGAGTTCATGAAGGACAAGCCCAGCCGGCCCATCCTCGGCGCCGCCCGCTCGCTCGGCTCCGTCATCAAGCTGCTCACGCCGAACCCCACCGAGTTCACCGACGAGTACAACGACTGGCTCCGCGCCCTCCCGCAGCACATCAAGGACCTCGTCTTCACGGTGAAGCGCTTCCACAAGCCCGAGTGGGGCGACAACTGGCGCAGCCACTTCAGCGTCGACATCATCAACGGCGTCCCCGGCAACGAGCTCAAGCTCGGCCGCCGCAAGCTCCTCTCCACCTGCCTGCGCGTCGGCTATGCCGACGACGGTTCCTGGCGCGTCTTCTCCCTGCGCAAGGACTTCCACCCCGCGCTCAAGATCCAGACCGAGGACGACATCACCGCCTCCATCGTCGTCCCCACCGGATCGCTCTCCGGCCTGCGCCAGGACCAGCAGCCCGGCTCCGTGAAGCTCGTCCGCAACTGCGAATACCGCCTCTTCCAGAGGCCCGACGACGCCGTCCACCGCGGCTACGACAAGCAGACCGAGTTGGACATGTCCGGTAAGGGCAACTTCTTCTCCAACTATGAGCCGCTCTCCCGCGCCCAGGCCTGGGAGCTCATCAAGGACACGATCGGCTTCGAGCAGTTCACCCCGCCGCTCCAGCAGCTCATCCGCGAGGTCGCCGAGCAGGGCAAGGCCACGGCCTTCGTCTCGCCGCACCAACCCCGCATTGTCGACGGCAAGCCGTCCAAGAACACCCGCTACCTCCAGATCCGGCCCGACCTGCTCACGCCGGCCGAGACCTACCTGCGCCGCACCACCATGCGCCTGGCCCGCCGCATCCCCGACGGCCAGCCCCTGCACTCCGCTGTGTCGATCCTGCTGCCCGGCCGCCGCGCCAACGCCCCCGAGAAGGGCGTGCCACCGCTGTGCTGCTACAGCCCGATCCACTACCTCGAGCTGCCCGAGTTCTTCGCCGACGCCATCACCAGCATGACCGGCAAGTCGCCCTCGACCACCGGCGCCGGCTCCGAGGGCGCGCTCACCAAGGGCCCGTTCAACGCCCTCTGCCCGATCACCGACCTCAACAACGCGTTCGTCGCGATGGCGCTCACCGGCGCGCACCCGTTCGTCACCACGGCCGGCACCGTCGGCCCGCACTGCCGCATCGACCACGACATCTCGTTGCTCGTCCCAGAGGTCTTCTCCCGCATGAGCGTCGAGGAGCAGAACCCCGCCTGGCTCATCGAGAACCGCTACCTCGAGCGCTGCGCCGACTTCGAGCACGACGGCCGCAAGCTGCCCGCCAGCCTGCTCGGCTGGCGCGTCACCGAGCGCTTCGTCTCCTCCTTTTTCGGCCGCGTGTTCACCAGCCCGCAGCTGGTCTTCTCGCCCGAGATGCTCCGCCCCGAGCTGCAGGACGCGAACGTGTATGCCCAGAGCCTGGAGACGATCCTCGTCACCATGCGTCGCGTCGCCTCCCTGTATTTCGAGGACGGTTCCATCGAGGCCGCCTGTCCGCCGCTGCGCGCGCTCCTGCACATCATGCGCGATGGCCAGTACGAGGGCCGCACGCTCGCCGATCCCGAGATCCGCAATCTCTTCACCCGCGAGGCCGTGCTCGCCAGCGACTGGTACCACGACCGCCTCACCCGCAAGCAGCTCGCCGACGAGGCCGCCTGGAAGAAGCACATCGCCTACCTCAAGCAGTTCCTCGCCCGCGCCAGCCACCACGACGAGGCCGAGCGTCTCGGCATCGAGCATCGCCTCGAACGTGCGCAGGAGTCCCTCACGCGCATCCGCAGCAAGGCCTACCTCGATTCCCTCCGGGGCACCCTCGGCCTCGATCCGCTCTACCGCGGGTGATTGTAGGGCCAGGGCGTCGACCTGGCGCCTCCGTTTTCCCCATAGGACCTATGCGACCCATAGGTCCTATTCTCTTTGCCGCCCGCCCTCTCGCCTTTCACCTCCGTTTCAGTTCTGCATTCCGAGTTCACCGTTAGGCCCGCCGCCATGTCCACCTTCACCTGCTCTCACCACAACGTGCCCGAGGACTGGTGCCAGCTCCTGAAGACGGACTGCGTGCCCGGCCGGCCCGGCTGCGTGCTGCGTGGCAAGAGCGAGTTCCTGTTCCCCGCGGAGGAGCGCATCCGCGAGAAGGAGCAGGCCCGGCGAAAGTGCAGCATCCCGCCGGCCAGACCTGCATCTTAGGTTGCGTGCATCATCGGGTTCTGTCCGGAGGGGTGTTGCTTTCGCGCCGCAGTTTCGCCCGCCTTTCCGGCATGCGGATACATTCCTCCCGGTGATGGATCGCTCGCCTCCCGCCGCGCTGTGCCCGAGGGGCTGGCGCCGGTCTCTCCGGCCGGGCCTCGCGGCAGGCGCTCCGCGAACGGTCGCGGTTCCTTGTGGTGCCTCCGGTCCGCCAATCCGTATCCTTCGGCCGAGAGCCTCGGAGCGGCGCCGGATAATGGGGCGGCTTCCCGCCCATGTGGGGCCTGTAAATAATGGACAAAAAGGATACGCGGCTTGTTTATGGAATTGTCGGAAGGCGCGCGGCGGGATCACTCCACCGGAGATATACATGTCAACAGTGAACAAATACTATGTAGGAGAGCAGCCGTGATCCACGATCCGTTGTCCACCATGCGCCGCTGTTTCTTCCGGCTCGGAGCCGGTAGCTTGCGCTTCACTGCGCCCTTCCATCGGCGGCGTTGGGCCTTCCCGGCTCGGGCTTTCCTGCTGGGGCTGTCCGTTTGGGCAGGTCTCCCGCTCCTGCGGGCCGATGCGCCTGCGCCGGTGTGGCTTCCGCAGGTCAACCACTGGGCGGCCAACACTGGTGGCAAGGGCGGCACCGATGCCAACGCCGACGTGATCAGCAACATGATCTGCGACATGGCCGTGCTCAACGCGGGCGACCTCGACGAGCAATTCGCGAAGTACGCCCCGCTCGTCATCACGAAGAGCTACTGGGACGAGACCAACTGGGCCGATGGTGCGTACTCCGCCGGCAAACGCGTTTCCAAGGGCGAGTTTTTCAACAAGAACATCACCTTCGACTCGTCCACCTTCGGCGGCATCACCGCGACGATCGCGCATCCGCACGTGCTCGATACGGACCATTCGCTCAACGATCCGAACCTGACTCCGGCGCAGTTGCGGGACATCCAGCAACTGGGAGCGGAAAACCAGGGCATCTCTCTGGCGAAATACTCCGACAACCTGCCGTACGTCGCGCTCAGCGATGGGCGCAAGATCACGTCGATCGCGTATCCGACGAGCGTCGCGTTTGACCGCGACGGCTATCTCTGGGTGGCGGACAACGGCCCGGATCAGAATTTCAAAATCTTCTCCGTGCCAGCCACGGGTGAGCCGACCGTCGTCGCCACCTTCGGCGAGACCGGCGGCGTGTTCGCCGGGCCTGTCTCCGGGCGGGCAGGGCCGTTGCGCTTCTGGGGGCCACGTGGCGTGGGCTTCGGCGACAAGGGCGAGATCATCGTCGGCTGCAGTGGCATCCCGGGCCAGGTGCAGGGCGGCACCGATGTGCGCTGGTTCATGCCCACGGATACCAGCTCGCTCGCACGGCGGCTGGCGACCGCGACCCTGCAGCACCAGGCGCGCGGCATGTTCCTGCACGTCGGCGATTTCGCGCCGGGCACCAACGGCACCGAGCTGCATACGGAGTCCGTCCGCTACACCATGGACTACAGCAAGAAACCGGGCGAGAGCTGGGCCTTCTCCGCCGTCACGCTCGATCCGTTCCGCTACCCCGACGATCCGCGTGCGCAGATGGCTTTCGGGACGACCTACATCAAGCAGATCGGCGGGAAAAAGTTTCTTTACTGCACCGATATGTACAATGGCTACATCGCCGTCTTCCGCTTTGAGGAGGGCAGCGAGATCGCGATCCCGTGTGCGTTTTTCTACTGCTACTTCACCGGTCAGGGCGCCGACTGGGCGGCTGGCAAATACCCGACCTGGACCGAGGCCAGCTCGGGCTGGCGGTACATGTGGCGCGACTCCAATGGCAACGGCCAGGTCGAGGCCGGCGAGTTCGGCACCTACTATGTCGCGAACGGATTTGCCGAGTGCTACGACGTCGATGCCGACGGCAACATCTGGATGGGCGGTGGCCAGTCCGAGTACAGCGCGGACTTCAAATGCGGCGGCAACTGGGTGATCCCGTGCACTGGCGTCGATGCCAATGGCGTGCCGATGTACAACCTCAACGCCATCGAGAAGCTCGATGTGCCCCAGTCCCTCCTCCGCCCCGAGGACTATGAAATCTCCCGCTCGCCGACGCGCATGCGCTACGTGCCAGAGACCGATACGCTCTACCTCGGCGTTGGCATGGACCCCTATTACACACGCCGCATCTACGTGATCGACGGCTACCGGCACTCGGGCCACCCGACCTTGCGCTGCATGATCGATGCCGGTTTCGATAGCAACCGGGAGAACGAAATCCATCTCGACCAGGGCACGGTCACCATGGTCCTGCCCATGAGTTTCGCGACGGATAACGAGTACGTCTATGTCGGCTACCTCACCGGTGGGCGCGACACGCTCAGCCGTGGAGAAATCACCGTTTACAGTGCCACGGATGGGCACGAGGTCGGCTGGCTCCGCCCCGATGCCAGCACCAACTGGTTCTGCGGGACCGTCGACCTCGTCGTCGGCCTTCAGGTCACCAAGCTCGCCGATGGCAGCCGTGTGATCTGCGAGGAGGACGACGGTGCCGGCAAGGTCATGGTATTCCACTGGGACCCCAAGGCCCCGCCCTCGAATGCCATGATCATCACGACCGCGCGACCCGCTGCACTGACCTGCTCGCGCGACCATGATGGCACATTGCAACTGGCCACCACCGGCGGTCTGCTCAATTGGAGCATCATGGCCGCCCCTGTCCACGGCACTGCCACCGTCAGCTCCGCTGGTCTGGTCCGGTACACGCCGACTGCTGGCTACGTCGGCCTCGATTCTCTCATCGTGCAGGTGACCAACGCACAAGGTGTGCGCGATAGCATCAAGGTCGCCTGCACTGTTTCGGCGCCGACGACGGCCACGGTCACGCTTGGCGGACTCAGCCAGACGTACAACGGCTCGTCGCGACCGGTCACGGTGACGACCGTCCCGTCCGGTCTTCTGGTCAACGTGACGTACTCGGGTAGCAGCACTGCACCGGTCAACGCCGGCAGTTACTCGGTGGTGGCGACTGTCGCCGATGCCACCTACACGGGCAGCGTCAGCGGCACGCTCAACGTCGCCAAGGCCTCGCCCTCGCTGACATGGTCGGCGCCGGCGGACATCACCTATGGGACGGCGCTGTCGTCGACGCAGCTCAACGCGACGGCGAGCGTACCGGGCACGTTCACGTACACGCCGGCGGCGGGCACGGTGTTGCACGCGGGCAATGCACAGACGTTGCAGGCGACGTTCACACCGACCGACACCGTCAACTACGCGACGGCGACCAAGTCCGTCACGCTTTCCGTGGCGAAGGCACCGCTCATCGCCAAGGCCACCGATCAACAACGCATGCAGGGTACGGCCAACCCGACGCTGGGGATTTCCTACACGGGCTTTGTCAACGGCGACACCGCCGCAGCGCTCGACGCGCTCCCGACTGCCAGCACGACAGCGACGACAGCGAGCACGGCGGGCCAGTACCCGATCACGCTTAGCGGCGGCAGCGATGCCGACTATGCGTTCACGTTGCAAAACGGGACCCTCACGATCTCTGCCAGCAACGCCCCGGCCGCGCCGATCCTCGAGTCGGTGACGGCTAGCGGCATCAGCGGCAAGGCGGACGCCGGGAGCACGGTGAAGGTTCTTCGCGGCACCACCTCGCTGGGCACGACCACCGCCAACAGCTCGGGCGCTTGGCACCTCGCGGCCACTCTGGCCGACGGGATCTACAGCCTGAGTGCTATTGCTACAGATGCTGCGAACAACTCGACCGCCTCGAGTGCGAGCACATGGACGATAGATACAACGGCCCCGACGGTCCCGGCAGGTGTTGCCGCCAGCGCGGTCTCGTCCAGTGCGATCGCGCTGCGCTGGACTGCGTCGAGCGATGCGCTGGGCGTGGTCGGATACCGGATCTATCGCGCCGGATTGGCGCTCGGCACGACGCCGACGCCCGGCTACAACGATACCGGGCTGACCGCTGGCACAAGCTACGGCTACACGGTGACTGCCTACGATGCGGCCGGCCATGAAAGCGCCCCCAGCGAGTCCGTCACCGCGACCACGCAGGTAGCCGGGGCGCAGACGCTCGGCGTGACCGACACCGCGGGGCTGACCGCCGCGCTCGCCACGGCTTCGGCGAATCCTTCGGCTACCTACACGATCACGTTGGCCGCCGGCACGTACACGCCGACATCCGGCCTGACCGTCGGTGCCGCGGGCGTCACGCTGCAGGGCAATGGCGCCGTGGTTCTCTCGGGTGCCGGCCTGAACACGGGGCCGCTGCTGACGATCACGGGGGACAATGTGGTTCTCTATAACCTCACCTTCGCGGAGGCCGCCGGCGCGGTCGAGATTGCCGCGGGTGCCGATGCGGGCACGGTGGCCGACTGCACTTTCCGGCATGCCGGCCTCTCCGGCGCGGGTTGTCGCGATTGGGCGATCACCGGCAACGCCTTCAACGATCTCGTCGGCACCAGCACGTCCGCCGCCGCAGCGATCACGTTCGGCGGCGGTGCCGACAACCTGACGATTACCGACAACGTGATCGTCGGCTGCGATCGCGGCATCGCGTTGTCCGCCTTGGCCGGTCCGAAGATCCGTAACAACTTCATCGCCGACGGCCGCACCACCGGCCACCCCGGTGCCGCGATCACCTTGGCCGCAGTCACCGCCTCGCAGGTCGACAACAATAGCCTCTATCAAGCCGGCAGTTACGCCAACTCCATCGAGTACTCCGGTACGGGCGAGGTCGGCGCGATCCGCAACACCCTCGCCAACAAGCCCATCACCGCCACCGGCACGGCCACGGCGACGTTGGCCGCCAACGTCACCTCCGCGCAGGCCAGCTGGTTCGCCGCCCCGGCGAGCGGAGACCTGCACCTAGCGGGAGCTCGCAGCGGCGTGGTCGACGCCGGCACGACGATCCCCGGTCTCAACGTCGACATCGATGGCGATGCCCGCCCGAGCGGCTCCGCCTACGACATCGGTGCCGACGAGGCACAAGCCGACACTCTCGCGCCGACGGTGCCCTCCGGCCTCAACGCTGCGAACTTGGCGACCAACTCGGTAAGCCTCAGCTGGACCGCTTCGACGGATTCCGCGCCCGCCGGTGTGGTCGCCACCGGCGTGTCCGGCTATCGGATCTATCGCAACGGCACCGCTGTCGGCGTGAGTACGACCACCAGTTACAGCGATACCGGGCTGGTGGCCGGCACAACGTACAGTTACACCGTCACTGCCTATGATGGTGCTGCCAACGAGAGCGCCGCCAGTGCCGTGCTCCGCGCTACGACCACCGCCATGACTACCGCCGCGGCTGGCACCGACGGCGGCAAGAGCGGCGGTGGCGGCGGCGCCACCGGCCTGTGGTTCACCGGGGCACTCGTCGTGCTTGCGGCTTTCCGCTCGTTGCGCCGTCGCGCCTGAGCGGCACCGCTTTGTCGGTCGCGCCAGGCCCCGCGGATCACCCGCGGAGCCTGGCGTGCTCGTGTACGGCGCGATGGCCGGCCCGGCTGCGTGCTGCGCGGGAAGAGCGAGACCTGTTCCCCGCCGAGGAGCGCATCCGCGAGAAGGAGCAGGCCCCCGCTGCTCGTCGTAGCACTTGCCATTGCCTCGTACCAGGAGCGCCGTTCGTCCTGTTTGGTTTGAGCTGGGTGCGCGGGCGCTTTCTGTCGGAGCATGCAACTGCATCTCCGGATTTCCGCCACGTGGCGCCGCTGTGCCTGCGCATTGGCCGCTATTGCCGCTCTGCTGTCCGCTTCGCCGGTGCGTGCGGCGGACGTTCTTCAAGTCCGGATTCCGGCGCAGGGTTTGGAGACAAGCCCCAGCCCTGTGTGGCACGAGGCGGGTCCGCATGTCGAGGTGCCGCCCGCGCTGCGCGCGGCACTCGACGCGGCCATCCAGAAGGCGCTCTCCAAATCGCCCGCCGCGCCCAAGGGGCTCTCGGTGGCGGTGCTCATTCCTGGGCAGGGTCGCTGGACGGCCCAGCTTGGGGAAGACGGGCGCGGCCAGCCCATCACGATGGCGACGCGTTTCCATGCCGCCAGTGCCGGGAAACTCGTCACCGCAGCACTCGTGGCCGCCGCGGTGGATCGCGGGCAGCTCAATCTCGGTGCGCGGCTCGACGCGTACGTGCCGGATCTGCCGGCGCCGTGGCGTGCCATCCCGCTCGGGACGCTGCTCAACCACACCTCCGGGCTCGGGAGCTTCGACCAGAACCCGAAATACGACCGTGCCGCCGCCGCCACTCCGCGCGAGCTGCTCGGCCTCACGCCCGCCAAGCCGCTGTTTCCCGCGGGTACCGCACATCGGTACAGCAACACTGGTTACATCTTGCTCGGGCTCGCCCTTGAGAAAGCCACCGGTCACCCGTGGGCGGAGCAGGTGCGGACGGAGTTCTTCGGCCACATGCGGCGCTGCGATGCGCTTCTCGCTCCCTCGTGCGAGGCGAGGGATCTCGCCGCGGGGTTTGCCGACGGCAAGCCGGTGCCTTTCCTGGCGGATTATCGCAATGTCTTCAGTTGCGGCGGCATCGTGTGTTCCCCGATCGATCTCGCCCGCCTCTACGATGCGATTCTAAACGGCCGGCTCATCTCCGCGGCGGCGCGGGACCGCCTCTGCGAGGCGATGGTGCAGGTGCAGTCGGGGCCTGTCTCCGTCTGGGCCGGCCGCGGCATCAACCGCGTGGAGACGCCGAAGGGCGGCTTCCTGCTGCACCAGGGCGGCATCCCGGGCTTCACCTGCATGGCGGGTGTCTCGCTCCGGACGGGCGCCGTGGTCGCCGTCATGGCCAACGATGCGGCGGTCGTTCCCGACAATGTCTTCTTCGGGTTGGAGATTGCGGCCGCCGAATGGCTCGACGCGGCACAGCCCGGATCTGCCAAGTAGAGCCGGCGAGGCGGTGCTGGCTTGCTGCGAGCGATAAAAAGCCCCGGCCGTTGTGGGCCGGGGCTGGGAATGGCTCTTGGTCTGCGGACGTTCAGAGGTACTCGCTGTAGTCCGGGTTGAACATGCGCGAGCGGACGTCGGCTTCGACATCGGCCGGCTTCGGAAGCTGCGCGAACTTCTCGCGGTGGCACTCCTCGACGACGGCTGCGGCGATCTTGGCCGAGACATCGCGGATCTTCGAGAGCGGCGGGAACACGCGGCCGAGGGCGAAATCCTCGGGGCCGACGAGCGAGGCCAGCTTCTGTGCGGCGATGAGGAACATCCCGTTGGTGACCTGCGTGGATTCGCAGGCGAGCACGCCCAGGCCGACGCCGGGGAAGATGTAGACGTTGTTGCACTGGCCGGGCACGAAGGTCTTGCCGTTGACCGTGCACTGGGGGAACGGGCTGCCACTGGCGAAGATAGCGCGACCCTCGGTCCAGGTGTAGGCTTCCTCGGCGGTGCACTCGGCCTTCGAGGTCGGGTTGGAGAGCGCGAAGATGACCGGCTGCTTGTTGATGGCGCCCATCTTCGTGACGATCTCCTTGGTGAAGGCCTTGGCCATGCCGGAGACGCCGATGAGGATGGTGGGCTTGACCGTATCCACAGCCTCGGAAAGGGTGGCGACGAACTGGCCGTCGTGCGCGTACGGGAGCTTGTGCTCGGCGAGCTTACCCGGGCGGCCCTTGACGACGAGACCCTGGGAATCGACGTACCAGCAGCGCTTGCGGGCCTCGGCCTCGGAGAGACCGGCCTGCACCGCCGCTTCGACGAAGAGGTCGCCGATGCCGGTACCGGCTTCGCCGGCGCCGAGGAAGAGGAGCTTCTGGTCGGCGAGTTTGCCGCCGTTGAGCTTCAGGGCGCCGAGGATGCCGGCGATGGCGATGGAGGCCGTGCCCTGGATGTCGTCGTTGAAGCTGAGGACGCGCTTCTGGTACTTGTGGAGGATGCGGAAGGCGTTGGTGTTGCCGAAGTCCTCCCACTGGATGAGGACCTTCGGGTAGAGCTTCGTGACGGCTGTGACGAACTCCTCGATGAGCTCGTCGTATTCGGGACCGCGGACGCGCTTCTGCGGGAGGCCGACGTAGAACGGGTCCTGGTGGAGCTTCTCGTTGTCGGTGCCGACGTCGATGGTGATCGGCAGGCAGTAGTAGGGGTGCACGCCGGCGCAGGAGGTGTAGAGGCCGAGCTTGCCGATCGGAATGCCCATGCCGTAGGCACCGAGGTCGCCCAGGCCGAGGATGCGCTCGCCGTCGGTGACGACGATCATGCGCACGTCGGGGTTGGGCCAGTTGCCGAGGATCTCGGCGATGCGGCCTTTGTCCTTGCTGGTGATGTAGAGGCCGCGCGGGCGGCGGTAGATGGCGCCGAACTCGAGGCAGGCCTGGCCGACGGTCGGGGTGTAGATGATCGGAATCATCTCCTCCGGGAACTCCTTCAGGAGGCGGTAGAACAGCGTCTCGTTACGGCCCTGGAGGTTCGAGAGGAAGGTGTACTTGTCGAGCGGGTCGGTCTTCTTGCGGAAGTTGATGATGGCTCGCTGGACCTGCTGCTCGATCGGGAAAATTCGGGGCGGCAGCAGACCGCGCAGACCGAGGGCGTCGCGCTCGCGCTCGGTGAACCCCGTGCCTTTGTTCAGGATGGGGTTGCCAAGCAGCGCGGTACCGTGTGGAAGCATCGGGCCTGCATAAGCCTGCAGACCGCCTTTGAGAGGACTAAGAGCCATAAGTGGTCCACCTTAATGCGAGTCGTCGGACGGTTTGAAAGAATGTTTTTCTGGCTCGCCGGGAAAACGGGTTCCCGGCATGGCGCCGGCCGCCCTTTGGCCAACGTCTACCGCAACGCTCGCTTGTCAGCGGCGCGATTTTCCCCACGGTGGAGCGCTTGCCATGAGCGCTCCCTCCCAATTCTCCGGCGTCACTGTCTCCACAAAGGCCAACGTCTACTTCGACGGCAACGTCGTCTCGTACACCGTCGTCTTCGCCGACGGCACCAAGAAGACCCTCGGGCTGATCCGCCCGGGCAGCTACCATTTCGGCACCGGCGCCCCGGAGCGCATGGAGATCGTCGCCGGAGCCTGCAAGGTCACCCTCGACGGCCAGACCGCCGTCCAGACCTACGGTGCCGGCACCCATTTCGACGTCCCGGGCAAGAGCGGCTTCTCCATCGTCGTCGAAGCCGGACTTTGCGAATACGTCTGCTCCTATCTGGCCTGAGCGACCTTCCTCTCGCCGGTAACCGCCACGCCAACCCCACATTTTCCGTGTCCACGACTCGTCCCACCCATCGCAAGCCCGCCGAGCGCGCCGTCTGGCTCAAGGGCCCCACCGCCAACTGTGACCTCCAAGGGGCCGGCTCCCGTCGCCCCTCGCACATCGTCCTGCTCGGGCCTCCGGGCGTGGGCAAGGGCACGCAGGCCGACCTCATCGTGCAGGAGATCGGCGCCTGCCATCTGTCCACCGGCGACATCTTCCGCGCGGCCATCGCCGCCGGTATCGAGAAAGCTACACCGGCCATGCGCCAGGCCCTCGGCGAGATGCAGCGTGGCGCCCTCGTGCCCGACGACCTCGTCGTCGAGATCGTCCGCGAGCGCATGCGCTGCCTGACCTGCTCGCAGGGCTTCCTGCTCGACGGTTTCCCTCGCACCCGCTCCCAGGCCGAGGCGCTCGAGTCCATGCTCGCCCAGGCCGGCGTGAAGCTCGATGCGGCCATCGCCTACCTGGCGGACGACGCTGAGATCGTTTCCCGCATCTCCGGCCGACGCGTGTGCCGCGCCTGCAAGGCCACCTTCAACCTCGAGATGTCGCCAACCCGCGTGGCCGGCGTCTGCGACAAATGCGGCGGCCAGCTTTACCAGCGCGACGACGACAAGCCCGAGGTCGTGCGCAACCGCCTCGCCACCTACCACGCCACGGCCAACCCCGTGCTCGATTTCTATCGCTCGCGCGGGCTGCTGCACGAGATCTCCGTCGGAAACACGCCGCAGGAGACCTTCGCGCTCACGCACAAGGTGCTGATGGCCGTCTGAACGACGCGCCGCTCGTGCTGTTTTCTCGAACCGGTCCTCCCGTTCTGGTGGACCGGTTCTGCTTTGTCAGGGCTCGAAACGCGCGAAGTTGCGCGCGTCCTCGCCCACCTCGACGGCGACCAGCCACGCCCGCTTGTCCGACTGCTCGCGCACGAGGGCGTCGATGCTGCGGAACACCCACTCGGCGATGCCCTCGCACGAGCAGTTCGGGACGATTGTCGCCTTCCAGACATCGGGGGCCGCTTCGAAGAGCACCTGGCGCATCGGGTCGTCGGCGTTGAAGAGGCAGGCGTGGTCGAGGTTCTTGTCGATCCACTGCCGGATGTATTTCAGCCGGCCGAAATCGACGACGAAGCCGTTGGCGTCGGGCTGGGTGCAGCCGAAGGTGAGGGTGATGCTCCAGTTGTGCCCGTGGATCTTCGCACAGTGCCCGTCGTGCAGGTGTTGGCGGTGCGCGAACGGGATGTCGTTGTACGTCTTCGAGCAGGTGAGCATGGCGCCAGCGATAGCGGCCGCGGGGGCGGGGAAAAGCCAAAAGGCGAGGGCGGCCGCATCGGCGCGCGACACCCGCTGCATGGCTATCCCGGGAATCTCTCTCTATGCCGCGAGCTTTACTCGCTACTTCTACTGCTTCGGCTTCGGCTTGTTGCCGGCCTTCTTCATGTTGTCCAAGTCGCTCACATCCTTCTTCTCGTAGTCCTTGGTCGGGAAGAACTGCGAGAGCGGCTCGATGATCGGAGTGAGGAAGGCGGGCTCGTTGCGATTGTAGATCCAGCTGAAGAAGACGACGCCAAACACCGCGCACAGGAAGATCGAGAGGAAGATCTTGTTCGAACCCTGGTAGATCTTCACGGCAATCACGATGACGAGGACGATCAGAAGAAAGATGCCGGTCTTCATCAGGAAATCCGGCGGGAGCTTCTCGGTGACCTTCGACATCTGCAAAGCGGCGAGCCAGTACATGTGTATTTTGGAGTGCAGCTACCACTAGGCGCTTGTCGCGGGTTTTCGAGTCAAATCCCCGAGGCGCAAGAGGTTGACCGCTTCCTGACACTGCCGGCCGGGCGCGTCGCAGGTCGACATGGTAAACGGCTACCGCTGCCTGGTTCGCCGCGCCGTGCCGCCGCCCGCAATTTCAACCCTCTTCGCTACACTTCCGCCCATGAAAATGACTTTCCGTTGGTTCGGGGAACACGACGACTGCATCCCGCTCTGGCAGATCCGCCAGATCCCGGGCTCGCCCGGCATCGTGGGGGCGCTCTTTGACGTCCCCGTTGGCGAGGTCTGGCCGGTCGAGAAGATCGCCCACCTCAAGTCCACCGTCGAGGCCGCCGGCCTGCGGATCGAAGTCATTGAGAGCGTCAACGTCCACGACGACATCAAGCTCGGCGTGCCCTCGCGCGACCGCTACATCGAGAACTACCGCGAGACCCTCCGTCGCCTCGGCCGCGCCGGCATCAAGGTCGTCTGCTACAACTTCATGCCGGTCTTCGACTGGCTCCGCACCGACCTCGCCCACCCGTTGCCCGACGGCTCCAACGCCCTCTTCTACGAGGCCGCCAAAGTAAAGGACCTCACCCCCGCCACCGTCCTCGAGCTGTTCTCGAAAAGCTCCAACGGCTTCAAGCTCCCCGGCTGGGAGCCCGAGCGCCTCGCCCAGCTCAAGGAGCTCTTCGCGAAGTATTCGGTTGTCGATGATAACAAGCTCTTCGCGAACCTCAAGTACTTCATCGATGCCCTGATGCCCGTCTGCGAGGAGTTCGACATCCGTATGGCCATCCACCCCGACGATCCGCCGTGGCCCATGTTCGGCCTCCCGCGCATCGTCACCAACCAGGCCAACATCGACCGCCTCCTCGCCCTCAACCCGAGCAAGTACCACGGCCTCACCTTCTGCACCGGCTCGCTCGGCTCCAACGGCGCCAACGACCTCCCGGCCATGATCCGCCGCTTCGGCGGCCAGGGCCGCATCCACTTCGCCCACTGCCGCAACCTCCTCCGTTTCCCCAACGGCGACTTCACCGAGTCCTCCCACCTCTCCAGCGACGGCTCGCTCGACATGTACGAGATCATGAAGGCGTACCACGACGTCGGTTACACCGGCTATGTCCGGCCCGACCATGGCCGCATGATTTGGGGCGAGACCGGCCGCCCGGGCTACGGCCTCTACGACCGCGCCCTCGGCATCGCCTACCTTAACGGTCTCTGGGAGGCCATCGGCAAGGGCGGCGCCCTCGACCACGCCAAGCGCCGCCTCTGACCCCCCCGCTGGAGGGCGGCGCTTTGTCGCCGCCGTGCCAATCGCGGACCCAAGAAATAACCACACCACACCGCATCCGCTCGTAGGGCGCTGCTTCAGCCCGCCCCGGCAGTCGCCACCGCCGCGCCTACCTGCGTCACCCTCTCTCCCTTCCATGAAATCACCCACCACTCCTCTCTCCGGCAAGGTCGCCGTCATCACCGGCGGCGGCGGCGTGCTCTGCAGCGCCATGGCCCGCGCGCTCGGCGCCGACGGTGTGAAGATTGCCATCCTCAACCGCACCGCTTCCAAGGGCGAAGCCGTCGCCAAGGAGATCCGCGACGCCGGTGGTGAGGCTGTCTCCATCGCCGCCAACGTCCTCGACCGCGCCTCCCTCGAGGCCGCGCGCGCCCAGGTCCAGACCCTCTGGGGCGGCATCGACATCCTCCTCAACGGCGCCGGCGGCAACCACCCCCGCGGCACCACCGCCACCGAGACCTGGCAGGGCGCCGCGAAGTCCGCCGTCACCACCGGCCCCGGAAGCTTCCTCGACCTCGACGAGGCCGGCATCCGCTCCGTCTTCGACCTCAACTTCATGGGCGCCCTCCTGCCCACGCAGGTCTTCCTCCCGCTCCTGCTCGGCCGCCCCGGCGCCACCGTCATCAACATCTCGTCCATGGGTTCCTACTACCCGATGACGAAGGTCCCCGCCTACTGCGCCGCCAAGGCCGCGCTCAACAACTTCACCTACTGGATGGCCGTGCACTTCGCCGAGGCCGGCCTGCGCGTCAACGCCATCGCTCCCGGCTTCTTCTCCACCGAGCAGAACAAGGCTCTGCTCTGGAACCCCGACGGCACGCCCACCGCGCGCACCAAGAAGATCGTCGACCACACCCCGATGCGCCGCCTCGGCAAGCCCGAGGAGCTGGTCGGCGCGCTGCGCTGGCTCTGCGACGACAAGGCCAGCGGCTTCGTCACCGGCACCGTGATCCCGGTCGACGGCGGCTTCTCCGCCTACTCCGGCGTCTGAGCCGTTCCCATTTTGTGCTACTGGGGAAGGGGCGTCGGACAGTGCCGGCGCCCCTTTTCGCGCGTAGCCTCGCGCGTGAGCGCGCGGTCCTGCCCGTGGCGGCAGCGCTTCGCCACCGAAGCGCCGCTTGCCTTCCGCCCCCCTTGTAGCGCTGGTCGTGAGAACGGCGATCCGCAGTTTCGCGCCACCGCGACACTGCGCCCACTGCGGTCGCGTTGCGCCTCGGCCTGCCGCAGAACTCCCCCGGCTTGTCGTGAATCCGCGGTGACCGGTATCCTCAAGTCCCGGGAGGAATAGCCGATTAGCCCCGGTTGGCGGCTAAACCGCCGCTTCCCCCACCATGCGAAAACGGACTTTCAGTCTGAAAGCGAAGCTGGCCCTTCTTTCGGCCAGTTCGGTCCTGCTGCTCGGCAGCATCATTTGTCTGGTCGTGTTGGTCGTGCTCTCGCGCACTTTCGACCGGCAGGCGGCCGATGCGGTCCGCCTGAGCTCCCAAGGGATCGAGCAGCTGCTCCGTCAGGATATCGACCGAACCTTGAGCGCTGTGCAGATCGCCGCGGCAGCCCCGGATCTGGCGCCAGCGGCTGCCGGCGGGGCCTCCGCGGCCCTCGCCGCGCGTTTGGACGAAGTCGTCCGCCACAGCGGCACGGACTACGCCTGCCTGATCGATCCGGCCGGGACTCCTGTTGCCGGGGCCGGCAAGCCGCCTGCCGCGCCGATGCGCGTCGCCGACTCCATGGTACGCCTGGCCATGTAAGGCCGCGCCGCCGCCGGTTTCGAGGTCCCCGAGTCCGGCCGGCTCGAGTTCCGCGCCGCGGCCCCTGTCATGGCCGATGGCAAACCCCGCTGGATCCTGGTTTTGGCCACGGTGCTCGATGGCCGTACCGCGCTCGTCGACGAGGTGAAGCGCCTCTACGGCGTCGAGTGCACGCTCTTCGCCGGCGACACCCGCACCGCCACGACGATCGTGCGCGACGGGAAACGGTTCACCGGCACGAAGATGGACAACCCCGCCGTGCTCGAGAGCGTCCTCCGGCAGGGCAATCCCTTCTTCAACCGCAACCGCATCGGTGGGCTGGAGTACGACACCGCCTACTGGCCCCTGCGTGCGGCCGACGGCACGGTCGTCGGCATGGGCTTCATCGGACGCGACCGCGACCACGTCCGCACCGCGTATCTCCATCTGTTCGTCACGATCGCCGGCAGCATCGCCGCTGTCGGCGCCGTCATCCTCGTTCTCTCGCTGTGGATGGCGCGCAGCATCGGCGCGCATGTCCACGGCCTGGTCGAGTCCCTGCTGTCCGGCAGCGACGAGGTGACCGGCGCCGCCGCCCAGGTGTCGACAGCCAGCCAGCATCTCGCCGCCGCCAGCTCGCGGCAGGCCTCGGAGCTCGAGGAGGCCAGCGCCTCGCTGGAGGAGATCTCCAGCATGGTGCGCAGCAACACCGACAACGCCGAGCAGTCCACCGGCTTCGCCCAGCAGGCGCGCACCGCCGCCGAGCATGGTGTCCAGGAGATGGAGGCGATGGGCAATGCCATGCAGGCAATCAAGGCCAGCAGCGACGACATCGCGAAGATCATCAAGACCATCGACGAGATCGCCTTCCAGACCAACATCCTCGCCCTCAACGCCGCCGTCGAGGCCGCCCGCGCCGGCGAGGCGGGCGCCGGTTTCGCTGTTGTGGCCGAGGCGGTGCGCAGCCTCGCCCAGCGCAGCGCCGCCGCCGCCAAGGAGACGGAGATCCAGATCTCCGCCGCCATCTCCCGTACCGCCCAAGGCGTGGAAGGCAGTGCCAAGGTCGGCGCCAGCCTCGGCCAGATCGTCGAGCTGGTCCGCAAGGTCGACGAGCTCTCCGCCGAGGTCTGCTCCGCCTCGCGCGAGCAGAGCCAGGGCCTCGCGCTTCTCACCAAGTCCGTCGGCTCGATGGACTCGCTCACGCAGGACAACGCCGCCAGCTCCGAGGAGACGGCCTCCGCCGCCACCGAGCTCAGCTCCCAGGCGCAGGCGCTCCGCGACACCGCGCGCAGCCTGCTGCTCTTTGTCGATGGCGGCGCCGCGGAGCGGGGACCGCGGGAAGCCGGGGAAGAAACGCCGGCCCGGCCCTCGCCCACCGCTCCGCAGCGAACCGCCACTGCGACGAGGTGATCGGAGGGCCGCGCCAGTTCAGGCCGGCGCACCTGCAGTGTTGTCCGGATACCAGATCGACTCCGGAAACCGGAACGGCAACCCGGTAGAGGGGCCCGAATCCCTACGCGTAAGGATTCGGGAAGAGCTCGCCAGCTACAGTAGCTTCCCGAGTTCGGCGAGCGCGCCATCGGCTTCGAGGCCTTTGGCGGCGATGCTGGCGAGCAACTCGGCCGGAGTGCGGGTGTCCTCATCGCGCTTGGCGCGGGGATTCACCGCCTTCAGGTCGTAGATGGCCCACTCGATGTCCTGCGCTTTGGCGTCGAGTTCGCGGACCTGCTTCGCCAGCTCCGCGAGCGCTTTCTCAAGTTCTTCGATCTTCGCTTCTGGTGCAGCGGCCTTCTTCTTTTCCTTCAACTCCGACTCCTGTGCTTCGAGCTGCTCGCGCAGTTCGGCCGCTTGAGCATCAAGGGGCTCGCGGGCGGCAAGAGCCGCATCGCGACGGGCAGCAAAATCAACGGACCAACTCCAATCGCCCTCGGCTCGCTGTTTCAGCAGGTCGAAGAATCCGCGCTCCTCGAAATGCTTCAACGTGAGCGGCGATTTCCGGCCGACCTTCACATCGGAGAGGTCAAAATACCAGATGCGCTCCGTCGGCTTTCCCTTGGTGAAGAAGACGAGGTCGGTCTTCACGCCGGCGCCAGCCGAGAGGAACACGCCGGCCGGCAGGCTCACGATGCACCACACATCGCATTCCCCGAGCAGCTTCTCCTTGGTCTTCACGAAAGCGGAGTCGTTCTTCCGGAAGAGCAGGCCCTCGTCGAGGACGATGCCGCAACTGCTGCCCTTTTTCATCTGCCCGAGCACGTGCTGGAGGAAGAGGCACTGGGTTGAGCTCGTGGGAAAGTCGAAGTGTGTCTGGGCTGCCTTGTTCTCCTTGCCGCCGAACGGCGGGTTCATGAGCACGTAGTCGAAGAACTTGGGCGCCTCGGCGAACAGGCCTTCGTAGCGGGCCTCGCCGGTGAGCGTGTTGCCGTGCCAGAGGTGCGGCTCGTCGATCTCGTGCAGGAGGAGGTTGGCGAGCGCGATGGGAAACGTCATGTCGTCCGTCTCGCGCCCGTAGAAGGTTCGGTGTTTGAGAGTTTCGCGGTCCTGCGGCTTCTTCGCCTTCTGGACCATCCAGGCATAGGCCTCGGCGAGGAATCCGCCGGTGCCGCAACCGGGGTCGTACACGGTTTTGCCGATCTGCGGATCGAGGACGCGCACCATCAGGCGGATGATCTCGCGTGGGGTGAAGAACTGGCCGCCGTCGTTGCCCTTCTCGCCCATCTTCAGCAGCAGCCCCTCGTACACCTGCGAGAGCGGGAACACGTGGGTGGTGTCGACGGCGTCGCCGCCGAGTGCATGCACCTTGTCGAGCACGTCGCAGAAGTTCTTGGCCGAATCCAGACGGCTGCGCGTGGTGTCGCTGAGGATTTGGGCGATCAGGCGCTGGCGCTGCGTGGCCTCGACCTTCGGATCGGCATAACTGCGAAGCGTGGCGAGCAGGCCATCGCCGGGTCGGTGGACAAAAGCCCAGGCCTTCTCGGCAGTGCCGCCGTGGTCCTTGTGGCGGAGCGGGCTGTCGGGCGCGGCCCAGTCGCGCCAACGGTAGGGTGCGGCGAGCGCGGGAGTGAACGGCCGACCCAGCGCCTCGGCTTCCTCGGTCTCGCGCTGTTCGAGGTCGTCGAGGATGCGCAGGAAGAGAACCCAGGTGAGCTCCGGCACATACTTGGTGGCGCCCTTGCAGTTCGACCGGCGCATGATGTCGCAGATCGATTTCACCGCGGCATTGACGGACTGCTGGGTCGAGAGGCGCTTCTTGGCGGAGCGTGGGGGCATGAGAACGAATCCTTCGCGCGTTGCTGGCACAGATCAAGTCCCTCCCTTCGCGCGCCGAACCGCGTCACCCGGTTTTGTTATTGCCCGGGCGGCGCTGTCTGTAAGCTATGGCAACCCCGTTTCCCGATGGACCAACCGATGACAGCCTCCACTGACAGGCGGGCGGAAGCCCTACGACGCCTCGAGAGGTCGGTCGAAATGTTGACCGGCCGCACCGCGGCCGAAATCCGTACATCCACCCTCACCGAATCTCGGCGTAAGATCGAGTCCTCGCGCCGAGGCGAGGGGATGAGCATCGTGAGCCGTTTCCCGTTCATCGGTCGGGGCAACATCATGCGTGACAGGCTCCTTTCGCACGAGCAGGTCGAGCGCAGTTTGAGCGAAGCGTTGCGTTGAGAGCATGGCGGAACACCCCGAAACACTCGACGAGCTGTTCCGCTTCTACAACGAGACCGTCAAGCTGCTCTACAGCTCGGTGCAGGTGGAGAATCAGTTGCCGGCCGAGGTGTTGTTCGAGCTCAACGCCGCATTCGATCACCTCTCTCGGCGCTGGGTCTATGCCGAGAGCGAGCGCGATGTCGTCCACCACGCCTATTCGCACCTCAAACGCAGCTGCCTCGATGTTTTCAAACTGAGGGTAAAGACTGCCATCGAGGAGGCGCGCGAGCTTTACCGACTGGAGATCTCGCTCATCGACAACGGGGAGTACGAGCGGAACTTGAAGGCGCTGGTCCAGCGGATCAAGGCCGGCGCCACGGAGGCGCGGCGGATCGAGGGGCGGACCAAGGAGGAGAACGATGGAAGCATCCGGGCTTTCGACGCCTGGCAGCCGGTGTTCGAGGACTGCGTGAAGCTTGAAAAGGAGTTCTACTTCCACCCCAGCCTCAATTGGGCGAAGCGCACGGACTTGAAGCACCGCACGAAGAAGTTCGTGGGATCGATCATCGCAGCGGGAATCGCCGGTGCGCTTTTGAAGGACCCCTTGGTCTGGTTGCTGAAGACCGGCTGGGCTTGGTTGAGCGCGTGGCTTGGCCGGTCCTGAGCCTGAGCCGCCTCAATGCGCCGTGTCGCGGATGCGCTCGGCAAGCCGGTCGATGGCTTCCTCGCCGACGAATTGCACATCGTGCTTGGCGAGCATCGCCTCGACTTTCGGCCGCAACTCGCCGGCGTCATCGGCAAACCCGCCCACGACGATCAACTGCTGGCCGATACCGTCGCTGGTGGGCTGCTGGAACAGCAGATGCCCGTCGACGGCGGTCTTGTAGGCCTCGCGAAGCACGTCGGCGGTGCGCTGCTGCACGAACGACTTCGCTTGGATCAGATTGAGCCGGCCGTTCTGAAACGCGTAGTCGGCCGTGATCTCCTCTCCGATCACCGGCACGACGACAGGGACATCCTTGCGGACCTTGCCGGCCAAGTCCGGTGCCTCGAAACGGCGGCGGAGCGCCTCGGCGATCGGCGGGGCGAGCACCGGATCGCGGCGCACACGACCGCCGACAAGCTCGTCGAATAGCTGGGCGAGCTCGACTTCGGGATTTTCGACCCGCAGCGAGCGCGGCGCACTGATCTGGAGCTCGTTGGCGAAACGGGCGGCAAATTCGCGCAGCTCCTCGGGGGTTCGAATCCCCTCCTGCGCCGCCGCCACGGCGTGCTCCAGTTGGCGCTTCATGGCGTTGAGCTGAGCGAGATCGCCGGCTTCCTCGTGAAAGAAACGGCGTACGCGGTCGTTGCCTTGGGACAGACGAGCGGCGAGGAAGCCGTGCGCGGGCGAGAAGAGCAGCACGCCCAGATTGGCGGCTTCGAGGCGCGAACGATCCGGGCAGTACTGGATCACACAATAGGAGCCGGTGGCGGGAGCGTTCATGGCGTGGAGGAAGAGGCGAACAGTTCAGGTTGGTCGAAAACCAGCCCGGGGAAAGCCTGGAGAAGCCAGTTTCTCCGTTGTTCCAGAAAACGCTCAAGCGAGGCGCGCACCGGCGACTCCACCGACCATTCCCGCGGGATCGCCGCGACGATCTGCTGCACCCTCGCCGGATTGATCGCCTCAAGTCGGGCGCGGGCGGCAAGAGCACGGTCCCAGGTGACGGCTTTCACGAAGCCCGGGAAAAGACCGTGGCGGCGGCTGTCCTGTACCCGGTCGATGGTGTCGAGCCGGGGCGTGAGTTCGCTACCGCAGGTGAGGATGTGGGTGTGGTCCATCGCCACGAGACGTAGCTTCCCCTCTGGCGCGCCTTCGCGGGAGAGGAAGACGTTGCTGGGATTGCTCCGCGGCGGTGGCGGCTCGGGGCGGTAGCGGTCGCAGTTCAGCGTCCACAGATCGAGCAGGACGAGCAGGGCGATGTCGGCCGGGTTGTCGAGGTCGCGCAAATCCTCCTCCTGGCTGCTCCAGCGGATGCCCTCCTCGCGACGCGTGATCCACGCTGGGCCCGGCTCGGCCCGGCGGCCCGAGGCGAGCGCGATCTCCGGCACGCCGTCGTAGGGGAGCAGCGCATGGTCGAAGACCGGCAGCCCGAGCAGGGCGGCGAGTTCGGTGCCGACGAACTCGCAGGCGAGCACGTGCGGCCCCTCGCGGTTGCCGAGGAACTTGGCGAAAGCGGGACCGGCGTCGGTCATGACTTCCACGGCGTCCGATCCCGTATCGAGGCATTGGACGACGCGGCGGATCTTGGTGGGCTGCCAACCTGGGGTAAGGGGCGCAACCATGGCGAAGGGGTGGTCAGGGGTCGGCGAAGGCGGTGCGGAGCAAGGCGGCGGGCAGCCGGTCGAGCTCCGCGAGCCGTGCCCGCAATGCGGTTATGGCTTGGGTGTGGAGCTTATCGAGTGCTCCATACTCAAGCGCCAAGCTTTTCTGATCGGCAATCGAGTGACTGATCAAGGGGTAGGCACGCAGAACCTGCTGATTGATGCTCGCAATGCCGGTCGTCTGTTTGGCATGGGCGAGAAAATAGCTCTTGGCGTGAGTCGACCGGAACTGGAGCGAAAGATAGACCGGATCAAAACGCTCCAGATCGAAGCGAACGCGGAACACATGGTTCTGGTGGATGCACCGCGAAAGCTCGTTCCGCCAGATTGTGCCGCGGCCGAGCTTGTCGGGATCGCCGCCCTCGGTGAGCAACAAATCGCCAAAGCGCAAAGCGAGGCCATCGACTACTGCCTGAGGGACCGCGATACTTTTGATGTCATCAAGATCTAGGCGGCCATCCTTCACGTTCGCGACGCGGAGGTAAGGGACGGTTACGGTTTCATTTGGCGGATAGTCTTTTCCCAGCGTAACGCCTGCCTGAATCGAAGCATGTGTATCCAACGGGCTTTGGGGAATGCCCTCCGTCTCTGCCCGCGCGAACACATCATTGATCCACTTGGTCAGCAATCGTTCGGCCTCGGCGAGCTGGGTGGCGACGGCGGCGCGGGCGCGGGCGGCGGCGGCAAGCTGCGCATCCAGCCGGGCCACGATCTCCCGTTGGCGCGAGAGCGGCGGGAGCGGAAGCTCCAGCGGAAGCAAGGCATCCAGTTGGATGGCACTTTGCCCGACCCAACGATTGCAGAGGTTCTCGAAGACCTTGCTGCGCCACTGATGATTCAGCCAGCGCGCGAGGTAACCCGGATCGAGTTTCTCCGCTGCCGTCCGAAGTCGGGTGAAATGGTTGCTGAAAACGACCGGCTCCGAGTAGCCGGTAAAGAGGGCGGATTTCCCGACGAGTTCGGTGCTGTTGGTGTTGTTGAATAGAACATCCCCGGGCTGCAGCGAATAGGACTCGATCGACTCCGAGTCGGCTGGGACGCGCAGAAACGAATCCCAGATGAACTCTCCGTTGCGTCCCACATTGTTCATCCGAAGCTGCACGACTCCGTCTGGATCGCGTTCTCCGGAGGCGAACCCGGAGCGGGCTTCAGTGAGCAAATCCCCAAGAGGGGCTTTTGTGAGCTTCATGCGGCGAAGAGGCCTTCTTTGATCTGGCGGATGACGGTTTTCGGTTCGCCGGCCTGTTTGAGCAGCGCGAGGGCGTTGCAGCCGGGCGCCGCGATCTGACGGAAAAGTTCCTCGGTTTCCAAGGCTTCCGTGCCGCCGGCCTCGAATTGGCGGACGATGCGGTGGACGACCTCGGCAGTGGGCGACGGGAGCCGCACGAGCCAAGCGGGGCCGGGCTGGAGGAAACGCTCGGCGCGTTGGGCGCGGGTGAGCGGCTCGATGTCGTACACGAGCGCGGCGAGCAGGTCGAAGGTGTCGAACTCGGCGTGGCGGGCGGCGTCGGGTAGGCGACGGACGTTGAGTCCCTCGGCTTCGAGCGCATCGAGCAGGTCGGCGCGGGATTCGAGGTCGATCCAGCGGGAGCGGAAATCGGCGAGGTTGGGCGAGAGCGCGGCGAGTTTCTGGGCGAGAAGCGCCTGATACTCCGCGAGCGTCACGCGCTGCGGGCGGCCGTCGGCCTGGTGGAGCTGGAAATCGCCAGAGTCCTCGATCTTGAAGCGGGTGCCGCGGATGCGCACGGGCGGAGGTGGCGGGGGCGGAGTGGGCCCGGGTCCGTCTTCTCCACCACCGCCGCCGGGCGGCGGACTTTCGAAATCGCGGCCGAAGAGCGCGGTGGCGCCGGTGTAGTCCCAGAGGGTGAACATCAGCTTGTCGGTCTTCTCGTCGATGCGGGTGCCGCGGCCGACCATCTGGTGGAAAAGGATCGGCGACTGGATGTACCGGAAGAAGACGATGTGGCGCACGCAGGGCACATCGACACCGGTGCTGAGGAGATCGACGGTGGTGGCGATGAAGTGGGAGTTCTGGAATCCCCGGAAGTCGGGTACGAGATCCTTGCCGCCGGTGGAGGCGGTGCACTGGAAGGCGAAGGAGCGGGCGCGCTTTTTCCCGTGCTCGGTGCACCAGCGGGCGTACTCGTTGTTGAGCTCGGTCGTCACGCGGCGGGCGTGCGAGTCGCTCTGGCAGAAGACGATGGTCTTCTGGTGCGGGTCGCCCTCGCCGGCGGCGAGAAGCTGGCCGAAGAAGTGGGCGGCGAAGGCCTTCGCGCGCTCGGGGAGGACAAGGCGGGAATCGATGCTCGACGGGGCGTTCTGCTCGGCCACGGCATCGGGGCCTAGCTTCGAGCCGGTGAGCGCGTTGGCGATCTCCTTGCCGTCGAGATCGGCGCGCAGCACGCCGCGCAGGCGCTCGGGGTCGGCGCGCTCGTCGTGGAAGATGTCGAAGGTCTTGATGAGGCAGGGCGCGAGGTAGCCGTCGGCCACACCGTCGAGGTAGTCGTAGGCGTAGACGGGATCGCCGAAGTAGGTATGGTTGTCGGCGATGAGGCGCGCGTCCTCGGCGACGCGGGCGGGCGGGGAGCCGTCGGGATTTTTCGGAAGCTTGATCGTGCGCGGCGTGGCGGTGAGGCCGATGTGGAGCGCGCGCGGGTTGCGATCGAGGATGACCTTCCACTCGCCCCAGGCGGAGCGGTGACACTCGTCGATCACGATCACGTCGAAGTAGTTTTCCGGGTAGCTGCGGACGAAGAAGCTGCCGGCGGGCGGCGTGGGCGGTGCGGCGAAATCGGCCGAGGCGGGCGTGGTCGGGTAGGCCTTCTTGTCGGACTCGGGGAGCGCAGGCTCGGCGGTGTCGGGCGTGAAGCCGAGCGTCTGGTACGTGGCGACGAGGACCTTGGCGTTGGGCTGCGGATTGCCGGTCTCGACGACGGCGGCGTTGGTGCCGAAAAGGGACTGCATCTCCCCGATCGCAGAGACGCGCAGCGGATCGCGGTCGCACACGAAGAGGGCGCGGGTGAGCTGGCCGGCGGCATCAAGCTGTTTGAGGAGCGCGGCGGCGAGCTTTGTTTTCCCCGAGCCGGTGGCCAACGCGAGCATGGCATGGGCGGGCTTGCCGGCCCGGCGGGCGACGACGAGCTTCTGCACCGCGGCGCGGATGCCGGCCTTCTGGTAGTAGCGGAGCTGGAGCGGCCCGAGATCGGGCTGGGTTATCCACGGTTTGGCATCGGGATCGGAAGGGTGGAAGCCGAGGTAGGCGGCCTGCTCGGCGCAGAGATCCTCGGGGCGAGGAAACTCGGTCATCGGGAGCTCGTCGGAGGTGATGCCACTGCTTTCATCGAAGCGGACGAACTCGTGGCCGTTGGTCGCGAGGACGGTCGGCACGTGCCGCAACTTGCCGGCGCGGTAGTTCAGCCCCTGTTGCATACCGGCTCCGGCGGCCTTGCTCTCGCGCTTGGCCTCGACGATGGCGAGCGGTTGCGGCGCGATGCCGCCTGAGCAGTCCCAGTAGAGGACATAGTCCTTGGGCTTGGCGGTGCGGCGACGGGCCTTGCCGTCGATGATCTCGACGGCGGCCTCGCGCTCCTCGACGCGTACGGCGGAATATTCCGGATGCCGCCAGCCACGGTCCCGCAGGGCGGGATCGATGAGTCCGAAGCGGGTCTGAGCCTCGTTGCGAGACATGGTGGGGTGCTTCAGGAAACACGATACGGTGCAACCGGCGCAAGCTTGCAGACACCAACGAGGTTCCGTGACGCTCAGTTGCGCCCGCCGCGGTCGGCGAAGGACACGCGCAGGCGCGGCTCGCCGCCGGCCGTCACGCAGACGCACTCGGCTACGACGCGGCCGTCGGCGGCGAATTCGGTGATCCGGCGGTCGAGCAGGCCGCGGAGGATCCGGATGAATTCGGCGGCGATGGGCGGCGGCATCGCCGGAGGGAGTGTGGCGACCAACTGGGACCAGAGGCGCTCGCGCTCGGCGGCTGGCTTCAGCCCGAGGTTCCAGATGACGGTGGCGTGCTTCGCGGCGGTCTCGACCTGCGCCTTGGTCGGATTGTCGGGCATGAGCGGCCGGCAGAACTCGAGGAGGATTTCGGACATCTTGCGTGCGGGCATGCCGCGATGAGGCGCATGCAGACGGGCTGCGGCAAGTGCGGAGGCCGGGTGGGAGCGGGCGAATCCGGGATTGATCGAGAATAACGGCTGGCCAGGCCGGTGCTTCTCGGCATCGGCTTTTGCCATGAACGAACCGCTGCCGACTCTCCGCCTCCTGCGGGACCAGATTTTTGGACTGTATGCCGTGGTGCCGGCGGAGCAGGTCGAGGCGGTGCGCCGCCGGCTGATCGACATCGGGGCGCCCTTCGGACTCGATGCCGAAGGTGCGGATCGGTTACGGCGCCCCGACTCGGGCACGTTCCTGTTCGGGGCCGGCGCCGGGGATGCGCTCCGCTGCCTGAAGGCCGCCGACATCGCTTATGCGGTCGAACCCGGCTGGGTGCTCGATGCGCAGTCGTACGGACCGCCGGTCGATCGGTTGCTGCTGCTGGGGGACAAGAATCCCCCGTTCTTCGAAGGGGAGGCGCTGGTGGTGCCCGACGGCGAGGATCCGTGGGAGGGTGGTCTGCCTCCAATCGACTACGCGGTGCTGGGTCTGGCGCGCGAGCACCTGCCGGAGCTCCTGCGACTCGCGAGCAATCCGGAGTGGTGCCATGCCACGGGCGACGCGCCGCTGCACGCCGTGCGAGCCATCGCCGCCGTGGGCGGCGACGAAGCGCCGGAGGCGCTGCTGCGGCTGCTGCGGGCAACCGAAGGCGAGGACTGGGACTGGCTGCGCGACGAGGTGAAACGGGCGTTGTGGAAGTCGAAGCCGCAGGCCATCGGTCCCCTGGGCGATTTTGCCGGAGATGAAGCCAATGGCGTGTTGTCCCGTATTGCCGTAATCGAGGCGATGAGCCGCATCGCCCGGAATCACCCGGCAATCCGGGCCGTCTGCATCGAGCGGCTGACCGGGGTGCTGGCGCAGTACGCGGTGCAGGCGCCGGAACTGAACGGGTTTCTGGTGGCGGCGTTGGTGGAGTTGGGCGCGAAGGCGGCGGCGCCGCTCATCGAACGGGCGTTCGCCGCCGGGCGCGTCGACGAGACGATCAACGGCGACTGGGAGGATGCGCAGATCGACCTGGGGCTGAAGCTGCGCCGCGAGCGGGCGCCGAAGCCGAACAGGCTGACCGAGTTGGGGCGCCAGTTCCGCGAGAAGATGGGCATCCCCGAGCCGCTCGAAGACGAGTTCGGCAACCGCCTCGAAGCGCCCTATGACCCGCTGGCGCTACTGGCGCCGGAGGCGCAGCCGAAGGGGAAAGTCGGCCGCAACGATCCGTGCCCGTGCGGCAGCGGGAAGAAGTTCAAGAAGTGCTGCGGCGCTTGAGCGGGGCGCGTCCCGTTGGCGCAAGAATCTGTCGCAGCCCCGCCGCCGCCCGGGGGAGTCGCCAGCTTGCGGGTGATCTGGGCGCGGAATCGCCTGCACGCAGGCTCCTGCAGACGGATTGTCGCGCCTGAACGGGGCGCGGCGAAATATCTTCCGCTGCGGCGTACGGTCCGGCATTGCTTGGTCATGTCCGCGCAGCCGAAGCACCCTGTTGTCCCTCTGGAAGTCTGGCGCCCCGCTTTCGACGCCATCCTCGCGTTCCGCGCTTTGGCGCCGTGGGAATGGATGTTCGACTGCGACACCTGCGTGCTGGTCGATCCGGCGGGCGTGCCGTGGTTTGCGGCCGTGCTGGGGATGGCGCGCGAGGTCCGCGGGCTGGCGCTCTACCGCGGGGCACAGGGCCTGCGGACTTTGCAGGCGAGCGCGGACCCGATGACGGATCCGGCGGAGCTCGGCTTCCATATGGACGCGCTCACGATCTGGTTCGGCGCGAAGAACGAGCTGCCAGCGGCGCAGCGGGAGCTCTACGGGAAGCTCGGCCACAAGCCGGTGCGCGGCATGAAATGGGCGTGGCCCGCGGTGCTCGACCACACGCCCGGCTATGCGGCGTGGGGGCCGACGGCGGAGCAGGTGGCGTGGTTGGCGGCGGCGCTTCCGGCGGTGATGCGTTTCGCGGCGCTGGTGAAGGCCGAGCCGCGGATCGTGGCGAACCGGAGTCGCGGCGAGTATCCCACCGTGCCGCTCGGCGGCTCGGCCACGTTGCATGCCGAGGATCTGGAGTGGCGGCATTGGCGGGCGGACCCGGAGCCGGTATCCGGCGACCCGGTGCGGCTCGAGGACGAGTCGCTCGCGGCCGGCCTGCGGTCGCTGCCGGTGGCGGCGGGCCGTGCGCTCGATCTCGCGTGGTTTTTCATGGCCGACACGATCGCCGAGGGCGACCGGCCCTACCACGGACGGATTCTCGTCGCGCTCGATCCGGAGACGGCGGTGTGCCTCGGGATGGAAGTGGTCTCGATCCACGACGACCTGGCGAAGAAGGCGGCCCACGTTCTGGCCGAACAGTTCCGGCGCGGTGGGGTGGTGCCCGCGACGATCCGCGTGCAGGACCCCGAGCTGGAACGGCGGCTGGGGCCGCTGCTGAACGGCATCGGCTCCCACGTGGAGAGGGCCGGACCGCTGGAGTCCGTTGCCGCGTTTCGCGAAGCGATGGCGCAGTTCATGGGGCGCTGACCGCAACCGAATCTTCGATTCCGGACGGGGCTATTCCGATGCAACCCGCTGCGCTTCCGCTCTTTGTTCCCTTCGTTGTCTTCTGTCGTCTCCTCCGGCTTTCGCTCCGCGTCGTGCCCGAAAATGTCCACGCGAAAAAAACTTTCGCGCACCCCTTGAAGAAAATCGGGCTTGTTCCGATGAGTATCTGCGTCCACACACTATTGGCACACTTCCGGCAATAACGCCTTCCATGAACTGCACGATGCACACCTTCACCGCTCCGGCCTCCCATACGATGGGTTGCCTGCGAGCCTCTGTGCGCCTGCAGGCCGTCGCCTCCTGGCAGATTAACCAGGTAACTACGACGAAACGCGCCGCCGTCGCGCACGGGAAGTGGTAAAACTGAGGAGCACCTAGCGAACGCATCCGAAGCCCACTTCCACCCGGAAGTGGGTTTTTTTTTTTTCGGAACCCAACGCCCCATACGGGAAGACCCACCGACAAGCAAGGGTTCGTTCGCACAAAACCCCCGTCCGCCCAACCGACCCCACCGGCCGCCGGGGCCCGTGTCGTCGCGATGACGACGCCTTTGCCAACCCCGGCGCACCGCATTCCGGCCGTTCCCTTTGGCCGGTTGTGCCCAGCCATCCCATCCCGGCCACCGAGGGCGGACGCAGGAGAAATCTTCCTGCGCCGAGCGACCTGGACCGACCGATGGGACGCGGGGCGCGCCGGCCCAATCCCTCGGGGCACGCCACCGGAAGCCGCCCGCGGAGCTCCGCCGCCGACTGAAACCCATCGCAGCGCAAAACAACGCTGCGACGGCGGCGGGCTCCCGGCGGACGCCGGGATTCCCTCCTCTCCTGGAGCCGCGCTCTCCGCACGTTCCCCGGCCTTCCCGCACCGCGATCTCCGCGCTCACCACTTTCTCCGCCTCTCTCTCCATCACCTTTCACCAACAACCCATCACCTTCAGCAACCACTCTTCTTCCACCATGAAAACCAATACGTCGACCGCCGCCAACCGAGCTTCCAATCGTACCGCCTCTGCTACTGCTGCGCGAGTAACGCACCGTGCTCCGGGTTGGCCCTACTGCCTTCAGCCGGGTCGACCCAACTACGCCTTCGGGCCGCTCACGAATTCCGAGCTGCCGTTCTACGTCCACCTTCCTCGTCCTGCCAACCGGACCTCCCTTTGTAGCCAGCGCTTGAATGACGCACCGCCGCTATGAACGCCGCACCTGCCGTTCCTGTTCTTTCCAACGTCCTTGATGTTCTCGATGTCGTCGATGCCGCGCTAGCCGGCCTCGACCGCCGCCTGCCGCTCCACGTCTCGCGCGACGATCTCGCCTCCGCCGGCCGCGCCGCCCTGGTGGCATCCTTTGCCCAGGCTACCGGCCCGCTCCACGAGGTCCGCGCGTACTGCTTCGCCCGCGTCCGCGGCGCGATGTTCGACGAGCTCCGCCGGCTCGACCCGCTCTCCAGGCGCACGCGCGCCAAGGTGACCGAGGTCCGCCGCGCGGCCGCCGAGCTGGAGCAGGCGCTCGGCCGCTCGCCCACCGACGACGAACTGGCGACCTTCACCGGCCTCGCCCCGAGCGCCCTGCGCCAAGCGCTGCGCCTCGGGATCGCGGCCGACTCCCACGAGACCGACGGCGAAGCCCTGGCCCAACTGGCCGACTTCGACGCCGCTTCCCCGGCCGACCTGGCCGAGTCGCTGGATACCGCCGAGAACGTCCGGGCCGCCCTCACCCGGCTGCCCGAGAGACACGCCTATGTCGTGCAGCGCTACCACCTCGAGGAAGCCACCCTCGAGGAGATCGCCGGCGAACTGGGCGTCTCCATCGAACGGGTCCGGCAGCTGCGCGCCGCCGGCGAGAAGATGTTGCGCGAGGACCTCGAGGTTCTCGCTTCGTAAGGGTCCAGGGGATTCAGAACAGCCATGGAACGCGGGCGGGGCCGCTCCCGCAGAGCGACTCCGCCCGCGCCAACGCCAACCGGAGATTCAACCATGAACACGACTCGTCTCATGCATCCGCACTTCGCCTCTTCCGCCGCTGTTACCGTCACCTCCGCCCGGGGCGTCCCGCTCGCACGTGGCGCCTCCGCGCTCGTCACAACTGTCCCATGGCGGAGTGTCGTCGCCCTTGTCGACCACCCGAGCGCCGCGCCGCCCGCGTGAGTCCGGCGCCGAAACCGCCGGCGCGTGGAGAATCTCCTTCTCCCCGCCGTCGATCGGGCGCCTCTTCCGCCAGTGTCCGCAGCCGGTTTGTTCCGGTCTCGGTAACGGCACGGAGCGCCCGCGCCACCGAAGCCGCGATGCCCTCTCGCATCGCGGCTTCGCCGTTTTCTCCCGGAGGCGTTCCCTTTTGTGCGATTCCCCTCGGCTCCAAGCGCACGGGATCGTGCGCCTGATGTAGGCCCCCTCGCCGAGGTGGCCCGCCCGGAGGACTGACCTGCGGCTGCAATTCCCCGCTATCTCCTCGACCGGCGGCGGCGGCGGGGTTTTCTTCGCGGCACCATGAACGCCCTCGACGCCATGCACGCCCGCCGCTCGATCCGCGAGTTCACCGACGAACTCGTGCCGGCCGAGACCCTCCGCCAGCTCGTCACCGCCGCCGGCCGTGCGCCGAGCTCGAAGAACACGCAGCCGTGGCGGCTCTACCTCGTGCAGGGCGCTGCGCTGGAGGCGTTGCGCACGGACTATTTGGCGGCGTTCGACGCCGACACGCCGGCCAAGCCCGACTACCGCTATTCGCCCAACCCGCTGCCCGAGGCCTGGGCCGCGCGCGCGAAGGACTGCGGCATCGGCATCTTCAAGCACAAGGGCATCGGCCGCGACGAGAAGGAGAAGCGCCGCGCGCACGACCGCGAGAACTTCGCGTTCTTCGGCGCCAAGCAGGTGTTCTTCCTCGGCACGCAGGCCTCGGCCTACGCGCACGGCACGTTCCTCGACTGCGGCTTCGTGTTCGACAACCTGATGCTCGGGCTCACCTCGCTCGGCTTCGGCTCGTGCCCGCAGTACAGCGTGATGATCTACCCGGACCTCCTCCGGAAACACATCCCCGGCACCGAGGACACGCTCTTCATCGCCGGCCTGCCCTTCGGCCGCCCGAAGCCCGGCAGCCACACCAACGATTTCCAGCCTGCCCGCCTGCCGATCGACGCCTGGTTCAAGATCGTGGAGTGAGCAGGTCCGCCACGTAGCCGGACGGCGAAGCCGTTCAGCCTCTTCAGGACCGTAGCGAAACCCGCCAAGGGTTTCGTTCGTGACGGGTGGTAGATCGAAGGCCTTGGCGGCCTTCGCCACGCTCACGCGCGGCCGGCACGCGCCGTTGTGACCGAAAAACGGCTTCACTTTCGGCGCCGTTGCGCCGTTCTCGTCGGGCATGAGCAGCACCTCGCTCGTCTTCTCCTCGCGCGCGGAACACCGCGCGTGGCTCGCCGCCAACGCCGCACTGCCGCGCGGATTCCGCGTGGGCGCCTCGCGCTTCGACTTCACGCCCATCGAGGTGCCGAAGCCGGCGAAGATGACCGTCACCCTCATCGCGCTGGACAAGCCCACGGCCGACTTCGCCGCGCTGTTCACGAAGAACGCCTTTCCCGGCGCGCCCGTGATCGTGGGCCGCAAGCGCCTCGCCGAGCCGAAGCTCGGGGCGATCATCGTGAACAACAAGATCTCCAACGTGTGCGCGCCCGGCGGTGTCGAGACCTCCGAGAAGCTCTGCGCCGCCGCCGCCGCTGCCCTCGGGCTGAAGCCCACGGAGGTGTTGCCCAGCTCCACCGGCGTCATCGGTTGGCGGCTACCGGCCGACCAGATCATCGCCGCGCTGCCGCAGGCCGTAGCCTCGCTCAATCCGGGCTCCATCCTCCCGGCCGCCGAGGGCATCGTCACCACCGACCTCTTCCCGAAGATCCGCCGCGCCGACCTCGGCGGCGGCAGCATCGTCGGCATCGCCAAGGGTGCCGGCATGATCGAGCCGAACATGGCGACGATGCTCGTCTACATCCTTACCGACCTCGCCGTGCCGCGCGACACGCTGCGCGCGATCCTCGTCCGCGCCGTCGACCGCAGCTTCAACCGCATGAGCATCGACAGCGACACGAGCACCTCCGACACCGTCGTGGCGCTCAGCTCCGGCGCGGTGCCGTGCGCTGATCTCGCCGCCTTCGAGAAAGCGCTCACGCAGGTGTGCGCGGACCTCGCCGAGGACGTCGCCCGCAACGGCGAAGGCGTCCGCCATGTGATCCGCGTGACCGTGAAGGGCGCGCCCAGCGAGCAGACCGCGCGAGCGATCGGCAAGACGGTCGTGAACGCCCCGCTGTTCAAGTGCGCCGTGGCCGGCAACGATCCCAACGTCGGCCGTCTCGTGCAGGCGGTCGGCAAGTACGTCGGCGCGCACGAGCCGGGCCTCGCGCTCGGCCGCACGGCGATGCGCTTGGGCGGCATCCCGATCGTCGCCAACGGCGAGTTCGCCCTCGATCCCGCGAAGGAGAAGCAGCTCGTCGCGCACCTGAAGGCCGCCGAGCTCTACGAGAGCGCGGAACCGAAGGAGGGTGTGTTCACGCCGCCGATCGACTTCATGCGCCACGAGCGCTGCGTCGAGGTCGAGATCGACCTCGGTGCTGGCGCCGCCGAGGCGACGGTGATCGGCGCCGACCTCACGCACGAGTACGTGAGCGAGAACGCCGACTACCGGAGCTGAGCCGGGCTGGTCCTGTAGGGCGCGAGTTTGCTCGCGCCGATTGCATTCCCTCGCCGTGCGGCGCGACCAAGGTCGCGCCCTCCAGGGCGCAGAGGCTGCCCGCCGTCGGGATTGGGAATGGCGGGGACGGAGCGCCGCCCCTCCAGCGCGACCGGACCGCATCACGTCGGTGTTCCGAACCGTAGGGGCGCCGACTTGCGGCGCCCTGCTGGGCTGTAGGTCACCGCGATGAGCTGGCCCACTGCCTTGTTCCGCTATTGGAGGAACGGGCAGCCGTCCAACAGGCGCCGCAAGACGGCGCCCTACGTGTGATGCCCCGTCTTGCCGCGCATATCCCCCGACTGTGGCGTTGCCAAGGCAGCGGGGGCAACCACCCTCGGGCCTTCCACCATGAAGACCCCCCTGCTTCAGAAGTTCCGCACCGCCTTCGGCGGCGAGCCCACCGTGATCGCGCGCGCCCCCGGCCGCATCGAATTCATCGGCAACCACACCGACTACAACGGCGGCACCGTGCTCGGCGCCGCGATCGACCGTGGCATCTGGGTGGCGGCCCGCGCGACTTCGGAAGCCAAGGCGACGTTCGTCAGCGGCCACTCCGAGACGAAGGTCGAGGTGGCGCTCAACGGCTCGTTGTCCAAACAGACCGGCGACAGTGCTTGGGTGAACTACCAGCTCGGTGTGTGGGCGAAGATGCCCGACTTCGGCCTGAAGCGCCCGGCCGGGTTCCAGTTTGCGGACGTGTCCGACCTGCCGCCCGGCGCCGGGCTGAGCAGCAGCGCGGCGATCGAGCTGGCCACCGGCCTGGCGCTCAGCGCGCTCGCCGGCGAGCACCCCAACCGCGTGACGCTCGTGAAGCTCGGCAAGAAGGCGGAGAACGAGTTCGTCGGCGTGCCGTGCGGCATCCTCGACCAGAGCGTGTCCGGCTTCGGCCAGCGCGACCACCTCGTCTTCATCGACTGCCGCGGGCCGGAGTTCGCCACCGTGCCGCTCCCGGCCGACGCCCATTTCTGGATCTTCAACACGCACACCAAGCACGCGCTGGTCGACGGCCTCTACGCCGCCCGCCACCGCGAGTGCATGGAGGCGGCGAAGGCGCTCGGCGTGAAGCTGCTCGTCGACGCCACGCCGGAGCTGCTCGAAGCGAAGAAGGCGGCGTTGCCGGAGGCCAACTACAAGCGCGCGAAGCACGTGATCGAGGAGATCGGCCGCGTGGCCGCCGTGCGCGCGGCGCTGGCGAAGGGCGACCTCGCCGCCGTGGGCAAGCAGCTCACCGCCTCGCACCGCAGCTCGCAGAACTTCTTCGAGAACAGCACCCGCGAACTCGACTTCCTCGTCGACCAGCTCGAGACGGCGCAGCACGTGTACGGCGCGCGTCTGACCGGCGGCGGCTTCGGCGGCGCGGTGATGGCGATGACCAGTGGCGCGTTCGTCCAGGCCGATGCTGAGAAGATCGTCGCTGCGTACGCGGGGAAGTTCGGCGCCAAGCCCGACATCCTCCACCTCAAGACCGGTCCCGGCGCCGAGCTGGTGACGGCCTGAGCGGCCCCTGGTCCGAGGTCCGCAACGAGGCGGCGGTTTCCCTTTCAGGCCATGTCAACTATTGGTTGACATGCCGCCGGAGGCGCTTCGCGACGCAGTGTGAAACTGCGGCGCGGGTGGAGCGTGGGCCGGATCAGGGTTTAGCAGGCGCCGCTGCGGCTGGCGCGGAAGCCCGCGGGGCGAGGTTCTTCGCCAGGAAGGCCTCGATCTCGGTGTAGAGCCTCACGCGGTGCTCGAACTTGGCCATGCCGTGTGCCTCGTCGCGTTGGAAGTAGGCTTGGTAGGGCACGCCGTTCTTCTTCAGCTCGGCGACGAGCCGCTGCGATTGCTCGACGGAGGCGGTTTTGTCGGATTTCCCGTGCGCCACGTAGACGGGCACCTTGATCTGGGCGGCGAAGTGGATGGGGGAGATCTCGTCGAAGTGTTCTTGGTTGCTCTTCGGGTCGCCGAGGAAGCGACGGACCAGGCCCGAACTGCCGCGCGAGTAACCGTCGGACTCGGCTTCCTTCAGGTCCGAGATCATCTGTTCCCAGTCGAACACGCCGCTTATGGCCACGGCGCAGCGGTAGAGGCCGGACTCGTGGGCCACGCCGCTGACGGCGAGGTAACCGCCGAACGAGGCACCCATGATCGCGATGCGGTCGGGATCGACCAGGCCGGTCTTGATCAGCTTCTGCACGCCGTCGGTCACGTCGTCGTGCATCTTGCGGAAGGCCCAGAGGTCGCTTTCAGGGAAACGCCACTGGGTGCCGCTTGAACCGCGGTAGTTGGGCTGGAAGACGGCGTAGCCGCGGCTGGCGAGAAACTGGACCTCGCCGTTGCATCCCCAGGAGTCGCGCGCCCAAGGACCGCCATGCGCGAGCACCACCAGTGGGACCGGGTGCTCCTTGGAGGCGCCGTCGGGGAGGGTGAGATAGCCGTCGATGGCGACACCGTCGCGGTTCTTGTAGCTGAGGAAGGTCATCGGGCGCAGCCGCTCGGGATCGAGCCACGGGGCGGCGTTGGGGACGACCGGCGAGATGGCGCCCTTCTCGGTGTCGATCATGAAGTACGCCATCGCCTGGCGGTCCGAACGGACCGAGACGAAGAAGCGCTTCTCTCCGCGGTCGCTGCCGACGATCGAGACGACGCAGCCGGCGGCGACTTTTGCGAGGGTGTTCTCGATCTTGCGCTGGAGTTTCTGGTACGCCGGATCGAGCCAGACCGTGGTGGGAACCTCGCGTGTGAAGCGGAGGCCGAGGATGCGGCCGTCGGCCGGGTGCCGGTAGACGCGGCAGCCGCTGAGGTCGTATTTCTCGTCCTGATAGACGACTTCCTCCAGCTTCCCGGTGGCGGCATCCAAGGTGCGCAGCGCCCGGGGTTTGCCATCCTCGCGCGGGCCCAGGACGAACAGTTTTCCGGGCTGGTCGCCCACGGCGACGATCCTGATCTCGTCGAGATCCACGGGGCAGGGCAGCCAGTTCTTCCCGTCGAAGCGATGGAGGACGGATTCGCCGTCTTTGGTGGTGACCGCGTAGGCCAGTTCGCCGGCGGCGTTGGTTATATAGCCCCGCGTGTCGCCATCCTTGGGCTGGGGGAAGGAGCAGATGACTTTTGCGAGCGAGCCGTAGTCGACCGACTTCGGGTCGACATAGGTGCCCGATCCTACTGCGAAGGGGTTGTTGCGCGCACACAGTCCGTCGATCTGCACCACACCGCAGTCGCTGCCGCGGTCGAAGGCGCTTTGGCGAATCCAGATCAGCGGCTTCGTCGGTGTGGCAAGAGGGGAGCTCAGCACGATGTCGACGTTGCGGTAGTCGACGCCGAACGCACTGCGGAGATTGTCGACTGGCGCGACGTAGAGCCCTTCGCTGGTCCGCTTGTTGTCCGCGACGAGCGCAAAGATCAGGTGGTCGTCGCCGAGCCAATCGACGTTGCGGAGGTCCCGCTTTCCCGGGCCGTAGAGGCGCTGGTACTTCTTGCCGGCGATGTCGTAGACGACGATCTCGCGCCGGTCGAAGTCGACGGTGGTCGAGGCGAAGAAGTGGGTGCCGGCGGCGTTGAACTCCGGGTTCGAGAACAGGCTGGGGCGGAAGAAATCCGCGACCGGGATCGGCTCGGTCTTCGGGACCGGTGTCATCCGCTCCAGCGGGTTGTCCGCCTTGGCGGCGGCGAGGGTGCACAAGGCCAGACCGAGTCCGGCCACCATCCAACGGGGCGACGAAAGCATGCCCCCGTTGTGCCAAGAACCGCACGACAGGCAAGCCACCACTTCGCGGCGGCCTGTCGGGGATCGGTAGCTACCGCGAGCCGAACTCCTTGAGGACGGCGGCGATCTCTCCGAAGTAGGCGTCGACCACCGGGTGCAGCCAGAGCAGGTACAGCAGACCGGCGGCGGAGAGCATCGGGCCGAACGGCACCGGCATCCCCATCAGCCCCGGCGATTCCTCGCCGCTGGGCTCCTCGCTCTCGACGACGGCGGCCTTCGCGGGCGAGGCCGGGGCCGCCGGCTCGGGGTTCTCCGGCTCCGCCTTGCGGAAGGGCAGCCAGCACAACGTAGCGAATACGCCGAGGATGGCGCCGCCGAAGACGGCGAACACCGCGCCCTTCCAGCCCACGAAGGCGCCGATGCAGCCGAGCAGCTTCACGTCGCCGAAGCCCATGGCCTCCTTGCGCAGGATCTTCTCGGCGAGCAGGCCGATCCAGAGGACCAGTGCCGAGCCGACAAAGCAGCCGAGGATCGCATCGGTGCCGGACTGGATGCTCGCGATCATGTGGCCGAGCAGCGGATCGAGATGCGCCGGGATGGCGTGGCCATGCAGCGAGGGGAACACGAGGGCGAGCAGCACACCGATCACCGTGCCGCCGATGGAGAACCGGTCGGGGATGATCATGTGGTCGATGTCGATGAACGAGGCGGTCACGAGCATCGCGGCGAAGAGCATCGCGCAGAACGCCTTGGCCGGGCCGAACTCCAGCGCGCACACCAGGAAGAGCAGGGCGGTGAGCAGCTCGATGGCGGGGTAGCGCACGCTGAACGGCCGGCCGCAACAGCGGGCGTGACCGCGCAGCAGGAGCCAGCTCAGGATCGGGATGTTGTCGTGCCAGCGGATCGGCTGGCCGCAGGCGCAGTGCGAACCGGGACGCACGACCGACTTCCCCGCGGGGATGCGGTAGATGCAGACGTTGAGGAAACTGCCGATGCAGGCGCCGAAGACAAAGGCGGCCGCGGGGAAGAACCAGGGAAAGGAGGCGTGGATGAGACGGAGTTCCTCGAACGTGATCATTGGTGGAGATTGAGGGCGGCGAGAGCGGCGAGGTGCATCGCCTTGGCGGGCACGGCGGCGCCGGTCCAGATGCCGAGAGCGCGGGCGCCCTGGTGGACGAGCATGGCCAAGCCGTTGGAGTTACGGATACAGAGCTGGTCGGCGGCGACGAGCAGCGGCGTGCGCGGCGGGTTGTAGATCATGTCGAACACGGCCGCTGGGCGCGGCAGCGCGGCGAGATCGATCGGCGGCGGCTCGTCGTCGCGCAGGCCGCAAGAAGTGGCGTTGATGAGGATGGCGCCGGCGGGCAGATCGTGCGGCAGGGCATCGAGGACGAAGTCGCGGATGGTGGCGCCGCCGGCGAGCGGGTCGATCTGGCGCAGGAGCGTCTCAAGCGAGCCGCGGCTGCGGTTGCCGATCCAGAGCGAGCGGCATTCCTGGCGAAGGCATTCGACGGCGGCGCTGCGCGCGGCGCCGCCTGCGCCGAGGAGGACGACGTCGGCTCCAGCGAGCGGGAGACCGAGCTCCTGGGCGATGCCGGCGGCCATGCCGTAGCCGTCGGTGTTGAATCCCTCGTAGCCGGAAGGGGTATGGCGCAGGGTGTTCACGGCGCCGATGTCGCGTGCGGCGGGATCGACGGCGGCGATGAGGTCGAGCGCGAGGACCTTGTGCGGCACGGTGAGGTTGAGGCCGGCGAAACCGCGGTCGTGGAAAAGCGGCAACGCCTCGGGGAGGCGTTCGGGCGGAATGTCGAACTTCCAGTAGTGCCAGGAGGCGAAACGCGCGTCGGTGGCCGTCATCTCGCGCAGCGCGGCGTTGTGCATGTGCGGCGAGACGGAGTGTTTGACCGGGTGGCCGAGCACGGCGAGGTGGGTGCCGGGTTCGGACCAGCGGGCGATATCGTCGAGGGTGAGCGTGTCTTCGGGGCGCATGCCGGAGAGCGCTACCTTGCGCCGAAACGCCCGCGGAACGAGCGCGAAGTTTGGGGCCGGGGGCATGGACAGTCCGCGGCGCTTTGTTTTGAACCGGTGCGGTTACGGCGCCCATATTCTGGAACCACCCCATGAAAACGTCCCCGCTGCCTGTGCTCGGTCTGCTCGTGCTTGCACTGTCGTTTGCACCGATGAAGGCCGCGGCGGAAGGCGCCGCCGGAGGCGGGTTTGTCGTGGCGTCGCCAGACTACGCGACGAGTCCGATCACGGGCGTGGTGCGGCGGCACTGGTACGACGCGGCGCGGTACCTGTTGGATGGGGCGTTCAGCTACGTGCACTCGCTCGACGATCCGCTGAAGTTTCCGAAGCAACCGGGGGTCAGCTACCCGCGCAGCGACGCGGAGGTGCCGACGGAAAAGCTGGAGGGACTGTGCCGCACGCTCTTCGCTGCGGTGCCGCTGCTGAAGGAGAATCCCGACCTGACGCTCAACGGAATCCGCGTCGCCGACTACTACCGACACCAGATCGGCCTGCTGCTCGATCCGGCCAGCCCGAGCTTCATCAAGCCGCGCGCGCCGGACGGCGGGCCGAGCCAGAACCTCGTCGAGTTCGGTGCGCTGGCGATGGCGTTGTTCGCGGCGCCGGAGGTGCTCTGGGAGCCGCTGCCGCAGCGGGAGAAGGATGCGCTGGCGGCGACGATGCTCAGCTACGGCGACGGGCCGACCGTCGCGTCGAACTGGAAGTTCTTCAATGTTTTCATCCTCAGCTTCTACCAGTCGCGGGGCTACGCGGTGAACGAGGCGCGGCTCGTCGAGTACCTGGAGCAGGCGCTGGCCGACTATCGCGGGCAGGGCTGGTACAACGACCACCCGGCCTACGACTACTACAGCATGTGGGCGTACCAGCTCTATGGCATGCTGTGGTCGCACTGGCACGGCGCGCGGCGCTACCCCGAGCTGGCGCGGCGGTTCGAGGCGAACTTCTCCGAGATGAAGGACAACTACCCGCTCCTCTTCGGGCGGGACGGGAAGATGATCTTGTGGGGCCGGAGCTGCTCGTATCGTTTCGCCTCGGTGGCGCCGCTGCCGCTCCTCGGCTTCGAGAACCGGCCGGACGTGAACTACGGCTGGATGCGCCGCATCGCCTCGGGCGTGCTCCTGCAGTTCCTGACGCATCCGAAGTTCATGGACCAGCGCGTGCCCACGCTCGGGTTCTATGGCGCTTTCGAGCCGGCGGTGCAGATGTACAGTTGCCGCGGCAGCGTTTACTGGATGGGCAAGCTCTTCCTCGGCCTGCTTGTGCCGGCCGACAGCCCATTCTGGACGGCGGCCGAGAACGAGGGCCCGTGGGCCGGGGAGTTCCGGCGCGACACGGTGGTCAACCGCTTCCAGCCGGCGTCGAGCCTCCTCATCACCGACTACCCGAACCTCGGCGCCGCGGAGGTCCGCGCCTGGTGCCACGAGCGCGTGGCGAAGGACTGGCAGAAGTTCCGCTCGACCGAGAACTACAACCGGCTCGCCTACCACAGCGCATTCCCGTGGCAGGCCGACGCGCCCGACGGCACCGTGGCGATGAACTATGTGGTCGAGAACCGGGAACGGAAATGGGAGGCGCTGCGGCTCTACACGTTCCGGAAGTTCGAGGACGGCGTCTACTACCGGAGCGCCGTGCTCGAGACGGACGAGCGCGTCCGCTTCGATCTCGCGGACATGCCGATTCCCAACGGCACGCTGCGGGTCGACCGTTTCGCGAGTGCGGAGCCGGCGGCGGTGCGCTTCGGTCACTATGCGTTGCCTCGGCTGCGCGGCGCGGTCCGGACGGAGGAGCGCGCGTTGGGCGGGCAACGCGCCACCATTCTCGACAACGGCGAGTACCAGCTCGCGCTCGTGCCGCTCGCCGGCTGGAGCGGCGTGGAGCTGAAGACCGCGCAGGGGATGCATCCGCAGGCGGACGAGAGTGTGGTCATCAACGTGCAGCACGCGTACGTGCCGGCGGGCGAGGCCGGTGTGCCGCATGTGTTTGCCACGCTCCTGCTCTGGAAGCGCTCCGGCGACGTATGGACCGATGCTGAGCTGTTCCCAGTCGCGAGCGTCGCGCCGCAGGAGAATGGCTCGGTGCGCGTCGAGTGGCGGCAGGGCGAGGCGACCGTGGTGCGGTTCTGAGAACGGCGCTGTTGCCTAGGTCGGCTGTTTCACGAGGTAGCGAAACCCGCCAAGGGTTGGGCATAGCGGATCGAAATTCTGGCGAATTTCGCTACAGCGATCCTCGGAACTGGCACCCTACGCCGCGGCCGGCGGCGTGCGTTCACCAAAGAGGGCGGTGCCGACGCGCAGCATCGTGCTGCCCTCGGCGATGGCGGCGGCGAGGTCACCGGTCATGCCCATCGAGAGCTCGGGCAGGGCGACGCCGAAGCGCGCGACAAGCTGGTCGCGGATGGTGCGGAGGTTGGCGAAGGTGCGGCGGGCGACGGCGGGATCGTCGGAGAGCGGCGCGATGGTCATGAGCCCCTCGACGCGCAGGGCGGTTTTGCCGAGGGCGTGCTCGAGGAGCGCGGGGGCGTCGGCCGGCTCGGCGCCGAACTTGGCGGGGTCGTTGCCGGCGTTGATCTGGAGGAGGACGGGCAGGACGCGCCCGGCGGCGGCCGCCTCGCGGTCGAGCACGTCGAGAAGCTTCGCGCTCTCCACACTTTGAACACGGTCGAAGGCGCGGGCGGCGAGCTTGGCCTTGTTGGATTGGAGGTGGCCGATCAGCTCCCAGCGGACGCGCAGGCTCTGCGCGGCGCATTCGGCCTGCTTGGAGACGGCCTCCTGCACGCGGTTCTCGCCCACGGCTTCGAATCCGGCGGCGACGGCGAGGGCGACGGCTTCGGCCGGGTGGTTCTTGGTGACGGGCAGCAGGCGGACCGTCGCGGGGTCGCGGCCGGCGGCGGCGCAGGCCGCGACGATCCGCTCGCGGACGGCGGCGAGCCCGGTGCGGAAGGTGTCGGCGAGTGCTGTCATGGCGAATCCAGTCGGGTGTTGCGTCGGTTTTCGATGCTGTTATCGCCAGCATATCTCCGCGACGCCCCATGCAAATTGAGAACTTCAAGATTTTTGCCGACTTGGTTGAGACCAGGAGTTTCTCCAAGGCGGCCAAGCTCAACGGCATCACGCAATCGGCGGTGAGCCAGCAGACGCGCGCGATGGAGCGGCTGTTCAAGGAGCTGCTGATCGACCGCAGCCAGAAGCAGTTCCAGCTCACGCGCGAGGGCCAGAAGGTCTACGAGACGGCGAAGGACATCCTCAACCACATCGAGGGCCTGAAGAGCGAGCTGCTGGAGATGAAGCGGATCATCAGCGGGACGATCCGGATCTCGACGATCTACTCGATCGGGCTCCACGAGCTGCCGCCGTACATCAAAGCGTTCCTTCAGTCGTACCCCTCGGTGAACTGCAGGATCGAATACCGCCGCTCCAACCTCGTCTACGAGGACATCCTGCACCACGCGGTCGATTTCGGGCTTGTCGCCTTCCCGCAGAAGATGCGGCAGGTGGAGATCATCCCCTTCCGCGAGGACCAGCTCGTGCTCATCGCGCACCCGCAGCATCCGCTGGCGAAGTTCGAGGAGATCGACGTCAGCCAGCTTGTTGGGCACAAGTTCATCGGGTTCGACCCCGACATCCCCACGCGCAAGGCCGTCGATCTGATCCTCCACCACCACAAGCTGGAGATCGAGACGGTGATGGAGTTCGACAACATCGAGACCGTGAAGCGTGCGGTGGAGATCGACGCCGGCGTGGCGGTCGTGCCGCAGGCGACGGTGTTGCAGGAGGTCTCGCAGGGCACGCTGAAGGCGATCCGCTTCAAGGGCGCGGAGTTCACGCGTCCGCTGGCGCTGATCCACCGCAAGGGCCGCGTGCTCACGCCGGCGATGAAGCGCTTCATCGAGGCGCTGACGTCGCCGCTGGCGCCGCGGCGGGCCGATGTCGTGCCGGCCTCGCAGGCGGTCGTGCCCGGAAAGACAAAGGGCCCGGCGAAAACCCCTTAACGCCGGGCCCCATAGTTGTCTTGTTGTTCCGCCTCACGGCGGAATCCATGTACCCCAAAACCCGTTTGCACGGGCAACTTGGGTTTAGCAGCGGCTATGCCAGCGAGCCTTTTGGGTAGGAGAGCCTGCCGTGCGGTGGGTGGACGAGGCGATAGTGCACACGGTTTGGTCGTTTGTGGTCAGCGCGGCCACGTAGGGCGTGCCTTCAGGCCGCCCTAGCCAACGCGAGGCAGAGCCAACGCATCGGCCCACCCTCCAACGGCGTCCTAAAGGAGCGCCCTACCTTCCCAGCAGTCGCCCGAGATCGCCGAGGCTGGTGAGCTTCGTGGGCTTGGCCGGCTTCGCAGGCGCTGACGGCGACGGCAATGCACTGCCTACGGTGGGCGAGAACGGCTTGGCGACTGGCGGCGGCGGTGGCGGCAGACCGCCGACGAGGGCCGCAGCGACGCGGATCTCGCCGAGCTTCTGCTCCAGCTTCTTCTCGGAAACGGGCTGCGCCGTGCCGAGCTCCTGCGCGAACACGCTCACGCGGAACTCCTCGACCAGCCAACGGAACTCGTCGAGCCGGCGAGCGTGCTCGGCGTTGCGCGGGAAACCCTTCGAGAGCTCGATCACCGTCTTCGCCCACGGCGCGACCTGGAGCGCGCGGCGGTGGTCCTTGCCGGGATCCTGGCGCCAACGGTCGGCGCGGGCTTTCATGGCCTTCAGATAGCGCGGCAGGTGCGGGAGCTGTGCCCACGGAGTGCGGACGAGGAAACCGGGGCCGATCAGCGCCGCGAGCTCTGCCTCCATGCCGCCATACGGCTGCGGGTGCGTGAGCAGCGCGGTGCGCAACGTGAGGGCCTCGCGCAGCGGATCGATGAGCTTCCAGACGATGCCCTTCAACGTCTCGCGTGCGGCGGCGACGCGCACCACGAACGCGTCGCGCGTGAGCGGGCTCACGGGTTGCGTGCAGATCCACGTGCGGACGCAGGCGAACGCCTCGCTCTGCCACTGCTCCATCGGCATGAGCGCGACGGCGGCGGGCCCGAGCTCGCGCAGGTCGCGCAGATCGCGCTCCAGCCAGGCGAGTTCCTTCGAGAGCTGCGCCTCGACCAGCGCGGCCACGCCGGCGGGCGTCGCCGCGCGGGCTTCGGCCTCGACGGTGAATAGCCGCAACGCCGCCTGTGCCTGACCCGTGGCGACGAGCCCGGGGAACGCGCACACCGGCACGCCAGCGGACTCGGCGATCACGAGCCGCGGCGGCAGGTCGCCGAAGGTCCAGTCGGTGAGGCCGCTGCGCTCGTGCTGGGCGCGGGCCTTGCGCCAGGCGACGGCGATGGTGTCGTCGGGCTGCTGCACGAGCGTCTTCTCGTGCTCGGCGAGCGCGGTCTTCACGGCGGCCAGTTCGCGGCCGGCGGCGAGCGATTTGCCGTTGTTGTCGACCACCTCGACGCGCACGCGCAGGTGGTCGGGCAGTTCCTCGACGCGGAAATCGGCGGCGGAAACGGCGACGCGGTACTGGCGCGCGAGATGGTCGGCGAGATTCTCGGCGAGCGGGCGGCCGTCGGCCTTCAGGTCGCTTGCGATAACCTTCGCGGTCGTCTCCAATGGTTGGAGCTGGATGCGCGCGGCCTTCGGGAGCGCGCGGAGCAGCAGGGTGACTTTCTCCTCGAGGTGGCCGGGCACGAGCCAGTCGAGCAGCGCGGGCTGGAGGAGCTTCGCCTGGCGATAGGGCAGGCGGAGCGTGATGCCGGCCTCCTCGGCGCCGGGCTTGTAGGGGTAGTCGAGCGGGAGCGCACTGTTGGCGAGCTGCACCTGGTCGGGGAACCACTTCGGGTCGAATTCCTCGAGCGCGCCGAGCAGATCCTGCTCCTCCATGCGCAGCCAGCCCGGCTCGGTGGTGACGTGCTTCTTCCACTCGCGCTGGAGATCCTGCACGGAGGAGACGCCGGCGCCGGCGAGGCGCTTGTTGTAGAACTCGTAGGCGGCCTCCTCGAGCGTGAGCCAGTGCTTCGAGCGGACTTGTGTCTGGATCGTGGCGACCTTGTCGCGCAGGCGGCGGTTGTGCTCGAGGAACGGCAGGGTGGGCGTCTCGAGCGTGTCGGCCACCAGCGCGCCGCGGATGAAGATCTCGGTGGCGCGCGCCGGGTCGATGCGGCCGAAGTCGATGTGGCGGTTCTGCACTTCGAGGCCGTGCAGGAGCGTGCGCTCGCGCACGAGCACGCGGCCGGCGTCGACATGCCAGTCGGGCTCGCCGTAGCTGCGCTTGAGGATGTGTTCGCCGAGGTCGAGCAGCCAGAGCGCGTCGATCCGGGCGCAGGTGCGGGCGTAGAGCCGCGTGGTCTCGACCATCTCGGCGGCGAGGATCCAGAGATCTTTGACGGGCTTCGCGCCGCCTTTCGCGGTGGGCGCCGGCTGCTTCTGCGCGCGCTTCTCGGAGCGGATGAACAGCGTGGAGCCGGGGAAGACGAAGACCTTGCGGCTGCTGGTGGCGTTGAAGTTGTTGCCCTCGTCGCGCCGGGCGACGTTGGCGAGCAGGCCGCTGAGCAGCGCGCGGTGCACGGCGCGGTAGCGCTCGCCGCCGTAGCGCCAGTCGTCCGCCGCGGCTTCGCCGCGACGGTGGGGTTTCGGGTTTTGAGTTCCGGGTATCGAGACGGAGGCCGCGGCGCGGATACCGTTTCCCAATCTCTGCCGTCCGTCGTCCGTCGTCTGTTCCTCGGCGTCCTCGGCGGAGTCGGCCTCGTCGCGCGGGACCTGCCACTCGTCGGTGTCGAGCTCGTCGACGGAGGCGGCGAGCTGCGCGTGGACGTCGAACCACTCGCGCATGCGGTTGAAGTTCAGGTAGTGCGCGCGGCAGAATTTCTTCAGGCGGCCGAGCGAAAGCTTGTGCGCCTCCTCGTGGTAGGCGTCCCAGATGTGGAGGAGCGTGAGGAAGTCGGACTCGGGATGGACGAACTTGCGGTGCGCGGCATCGGCTGCGGCCTCCTCGTCGGTCGGGCGTTCGCGCGGGTCCTGGATGCTGAGCGCGGCGGCGATCACGAGCACCTCGCGCAGGGCGCGTTCGTCGCGGGCGCGCAGGAGCATGCGGCCGACGGTTGGGTCGACGGGGAGTTTCGCCAGCTCGCGGCCGAGCGGCGAAAGGCGGCGCGGCTGGCCGGCGACGGCCGGTTCGAGCGCGCCGAGTTCCTCGAGCAACGCGTAGCCGGAGGTGATTGCCGCGGGCGCGGGCGGATCGATGAAGGGGAATGTCTCGATCTCGCCGAGACGCGCGGCGAGCAGGCGCAGGATGACCTCGGCGAGGTTGGCGCGCTGGAGCTCGGGCTGGGTGAAGAGCGGGCGGCGCGCGAAGTCGTCCTCGGCGTAGAGCCGGATGCAGACGCCCTCGGAGACGCGGCCGGCGCGGCCGGCGCGCTGGTTGGCACTGCTCTGCGAGATCGGCTCGATGGGCAGGCGCGTGGTGCGCGTGCGCGGCGCGTAACGGCTCAGGCGCGCGAGGCCGCTGGCGACGACGAACTTGATGCCGGGGATGGTGAGCGATGTCTCGGCGACGTTGGTGGCGACGATGATTTTGCGCGCCTGACAGGGAGCGAAGACGCGTTGCTGGTCGGCGGCGGAGAGGCGGCTGAAGAGCGGCAGGATCTGCACGCGGCCGAGTTCGCGTTTCTCCACGCCCTCGGCGGTGTCGCGGATCTCGCGCTCGCCCGGCATGAAGAGGAGGATCTCGCCGCCGCGCGACTGCGCGCAGAT
>CAZXHR010000003.1:0-54267 GCA_964640465.1 uncultured Opitutaceae bacterium | reverse complement strand
CTTGCCGATGATGGCGTTGCCGGCCGTGAGCGGGCCGGGGTTGTAGCGGACACCGACGAACTCCGGGAGCTTGCCGCCGAGCGCCTGCTCGAGGAACGGGATGTGGCTGATGTCGTCGAGGTTGATCAGCGCGCCGAGGCGGGCGGCCTCGCGGTACTCGTGGGCGGGCGTGTCGTTGGAGGTGAAGACGATGTCCGTGCCGCGGAGACCGACGGCCTCACAGAGGCGCAGCTCGGCGAGCGAGGAGCAGTCGCCGCCGAAGCCCTCTTCCTTCAGCGCGGCGAGGATGTGGGGGTTGGGGAGGGCCTTGACGGCGAAGAAGTTCTTGAAGCCTCCCGGCACCCACGAGAACGCCGCGTAGAAGGCGCGGGCGTTGGCGCGCATGGCCGCCTCGTCGTAGAGGTGGAACGGCGTGCCGACCTGCGCGGCGATGGTCTCGAGCTGGCTGAGGGTGAAGGGAAGTGCTTTGGCGGACATGGGTGCGAAAGGTTCAACCTCACGGGAAACCCGCCGGCGGAGTCAACGAGGGAAGCGAGCGGTGGCGCAGCATGACGGAGGAGCGGCGCTGGGCGAGGTGGGGGGCGTGGGTTGGCGCGTGCGGCGGGTGCGGTGGCGGGGATCGCCGTTCTCACGAACGGCGCCACGAAAACGTGCTACGGAAGCGGGCCGCGGGACGTTGCGTTGCGGAGCGGTTTCTTTCATCGATCCCGGCCGTGCGGGCGCTCTACGGTGGCGGCGTGGAACTCGAGATGATCGGAACGATGCGCACGTGTTTTCCCGAGAAGTTCGGGATTCCGCGCCAGCCCGGGCTGGCGCCGCTGGCGCGCGGCATCCTGCGATTCGCGGATTCGCAGCCGGCGGCGGTCTGGCGCGACGCGATGCGCGGGCTGGAGGGTTTTTCCCACCTGTGGGTGACGTTCGTTTTCCACGAGGCGGTGGCGGAGGGCTGGCGCGGGCTGGTCCGGCCGCCGCGGCTGGGCGGGAAGGAGAAGATGGGCGTGTGGGCGACGCGTTCGCCGCACCGTCCCAACTTCCTGGGGTTGTCGCTGCTGGAGATCGAGGCGGTGGACTTCGACGAGCCGGCGATCCGTTTTTGCGGCGTCGATCTGCTCGACGGCACGCCGGTCGTCGACCTGCGCCCCTACCATCCCGGGCACGATCTGCCGAAGTCGGCGACGCGCGACGGCTGGATCGCCGGCGCGCCCGAGCCGGCGGCGGTGGTGGAGTGGGGCGAGGGCGCGCTGCGGCGTATCCCGGAGATGGCGGCACGCACGCCGGCGGGGATGCCGGCATACATGGCCGAGGAACTGCGCGGGTTGGTCGAGTCGCTCGTCGCGCTCGATCCGCGGCCGGCGCACCAGCGCGGGGAATCGGGCGAGTGGGCGATGCGACTGCTCGGTTTCGACGTGAAGCTGCGGATGGACGGCTCGCGCGCGACGATAGTGGCGCTGAAGTGAGCGAGGATCGAGTTTGTCGCCGGCGAGAAGATCGGCGCCAATGGCGCTTTTGCCGGCGCGACGCATAAACCGTGCGGCGTTGTGGCAGCTGCGGACTGCGCTGGGCTTGTCAGCGGCTTGGCGTTGCTGGCATAGGCATGACGTCGGGCCGTGGCTCGCGGCCCGGGTTCGCCATCCCCTATGTCCTTCATGACCTCCTCCCGCTCCATCCTTCTCAGCTCCGCCGTGGTCCTTGGCGGTGGCGCCACCGCCATTGCCGCCGACTCCGCCGCGCCCGCGTTTCTCGACTGGGCACCGACGCCGCCGATGGGCTGGAACAGCTGGGATTGTTTCGCCACCACGGTAACCGAGGCGCAGACGAAGGCGCAGGCCGACTTCATGGCCGCCGAGCTCAAGGCGCACGGTTGGCAGTACATCGTCGTGGACATCCAGTGGTACGAGCCCGGCGCGAAGAGCCACGACTACCGCAAGGACGCCGTGCTCACGATGGATGCCTACGGGCGTCTCCAGCCGGCGGCCAACCGTTTCCCCTCGGCCGAGGGCGGCAACGGCTTTAAGTCCCTCTCCGCCTACGTCCACGGGCTCGGGCTGAAGTTCGGCATCCACCTCATGCGCGGCATCCCGCGCCAAGCCGTCGAGCGCAACCTTCCCATCCTCGGCACCGCGCTGCACGCGCAGGACATCGCCGACAAGGTCCATACATGCCCATGGAACCCCGACATGTACGGCGTCGACATGGCCAAGCCCGGTGCGCAGGAGTACTACGACTCCGTCTTCGCGCTGCTCGCCGAGTGGGGCGTCGACTATGTGAAGGTCGACGACCTGAGCCGTCCGTACTTCCAGAACCGCCCCGAGGTCGAAGCCATCCGCCGCGCCATCGACAAGACCGGACGCCCGATGGTGCTGAGTCTCTCGCCCGGCGCCACGGATATCCGCGCTGCCGACCACGTGACCACCCACGCCAACCTCTGGCGCATCAGCGACGATTTCTGGGACCGCTGGCTGTCCCTGCGCGAGCAGTTCGCGCGCCTGGCCCGCTGGAACGACCACCGCAGCCCCGGCGCCTGGCCCGACGCCGACATGCTCCCGCTCGGCACGGTGATGCTCGGCGCCCGCACCACGCGGTTCACCCGCGACGAGCAGTACACGCTGATGACGCTCTGGTCCATCGCGCGCTCGCCGCTCATGCACGGCGGCGACATGACCAAGACCGATCCGTTTACCCTTTCGCTGCTCACCAACGATGAGGTTCTCGCCGTCAACCAGCGCAGCACGGAGAATCGCCCGCTCTTCGACCATGACGGCCTGATCGCTTGGACGGCGAAAGATCCGGCCAGCGGCGACACCTACCTCGCGCTCTTCAACGCCCGCGACCGTGTCCGCCTCCTGCCCGAGAACGCCCGCCACGACTCCGGCGCGATCCACACCGACGCCCCCGTCACGAGCGAGATCGACATCGACGTGAGCGATGGCCGCGCACTGTTCCTCACCGCCGAGCCCGTCGGCGAGTTCGACGGCTTTGTCCCCGTCCTCTGGAGCTCGCCGCGTTGGGTGTTGGCCGACGGCTCCGAAGTGCCGCTCGCCCAGCAGGCATGGACGCATGCCGACGCCCAGTGGGACAGCACCAAGATCGCCAAGGACGGCGAGCAGGTGCTCGGCCTTGCGGCTCAGGCCTCTGCCGTGATCGAGTACGCGGTACCGGCAGGCACGAAACGTTTCCGCGCCAGCGCAGGGATCGAGCCGCAGTACCGAGGCCCGGGAGCAGTTCGTTTCCTGACGGTTGTCGGCACGGCAGCCAACACCGACACGGCCGAAGGCCTGCCGGTCGAGGTCGACCTGGCGGCGTTGGTTGGCGGCGCGCCGGTGCGCGTGCGCGACCTGTGGACGCATACCGATCTCGGCGAGCAGTCGAGCAAGTTTGCACCGGTCGTGCCGTACCACGGCGCGAAGCTCTACCGGATCGGCCGCAAGTAGACGTTACTATCGCGCTGCCCTTCGGGAGCCGGGTGGGGCGATTGGCCAGAACTCCACGCCCGCGCTGCGCCGACTCGGGGGCGTGGGGCGTACGCGTTGCCCCGACAGCACGCTTTCTTGTTCTGATCGGAGCGGGAAAGTGTGCTGTCGGTCCGATCCGGCGCGCGCCAGTGCGGGCGGCGTTGTTTGGCGGCGGCGGCCCTGTATTTGCGGAGAATTGGGTTGCCACTGATTTTGGCGGGGCGTTTCGTTCCGCCCTTACTCAACTCCAACAACCTAATCTGCACTGCCATGGCTGAACTCGTGGGCAATCTTTTGGTAGGTCAATCCGGCGGACCGACTGCGGTCATCAACGCCAGCGTCGCCGGTGTCGTCAGCGAAGCCCTCAACCACTCCTGCATCGAGGAGATCTACGGCGGCCTCAACGGCGTGCTCGGCATTCTCAACGAGGAGTTCATCGATCTCGCCTCCGAGTCCCAGCAGACCATCCGCGGTCTGCGCTACACGCCCGGCGCCGCGTTGGGCACCTGCCGCTACAAGCTCAAGAAAGAGCAGGATTTCGAGCGCGTGATCGAGGTTTTCAAGGCCCACAATATCCGCTATTTCTTCTACGCGGGCGGCAACGATTCCCAGGATACCGCCGACAAGATTTCCAAGCTCGCCCAGCAGAAGGGCTGGGAAATGCGCGTGATCGGCATTCCGAAGACCGTCGACAACGACCTCGTCTCCACCGACCACTGCCCCGGCTACGGCTCGGTCATCAAGTTCGTCTCCTCGCTTGTCCGCGAGCTCGCCTGCGATCACGAGGCCATGGGCCAGGGCGATCTCGTCTCGATCGTCGAGGTCATGGGCCGCTCCGCCGGCTGGGTTGCCGCCGGCGCTTCGCTGGCCAAGCGCCGCGATCACCCGCACGATCCGCCGCACATCATCGCTCTGCCCGAGATCCCGTTCGACTCCGAGAAGTTCCTTGAGGACGTCCGCCGCGTGCTCAAGCGCGAGAAATACTGCTTGGTCGTCGTCGGCGAAGGTCTTGTCGATAAGGACGGCAACTATGTTTCCACCACGACCGGCACCGACGCTTTTGGCCATGCCCAGCTCGGCGGCGCGGGCGACTACCTCGCCAGCCTCGTCGACCAGGGCATCCCCGGTGTGAAGTCCCGCGTGGCGCGGTTTGGCCATGTCCAGCGCGCGGCCGCGATCAACGCGTCCAAGACCGATAGCGACGAGGCGTTCTTGGCCGGCCAGAAGGCGGTGCAGGCGGCTGTCGCCGGCGAGACCGACAAGTGCGTCATCCTTGTCCGCGGCGACACCGACCAGTACTCGTGCGAGACGGCGCTGGTGCCGCTTTCCGAGATCGCCAACGGCGTGAAAGCTCTCCCGAAGGAGTGGATCAACGAGGACGGCGTGAGCATGAGTTTCCAGTTCCACCGCTACGCGCTGCCGCTCATTCAGGGCGAGGTGCAGGTGCCGTTCGAGAACGGTCTGCCCGCCTTCGTGCGGCTCGACAAGGTGCCGGTGGACAAGGTGCTCCCGGCCTACGAGGTCTGAGCGCGGAGCCAGTACCTACAGCTTCCCAAGGCGCGGACGGCGACGTCCGCGCCTTTTTCGTAGGCTGATGTTGGAACCGCTGGCCGCCGGACTAAGCCCAACAAACAACAAAGCCCGGAACTCCTCTTGGTGGTAGATTGGGCATCATCTTCCGCCATTTCGGCCAAAACGATGCCGAAGAACTGGAGCATTAGGCGGCTTTTACGGACGAATCGTTGCCATGCGCATTTCCACGTAGGCAATTGCGTGCCATGCGTGTATCGGAGGTCATCATAGATGACTCGTGCGTAACCCCGAAGGTGCTCTCTGGTCGGATCTTGTCGCGGCGGGGCTGCCTTGCGCGGGCGGCTGCTGCGAGCGATGGCGGCGTGCGTGGTCCGGCCTCGGAGGACGCTGGCGGAGCACTTCTTGGCGCAGGTGCCCTATCTCCGCAACGTAACCTCCGCCTCTGACAATGGCGCAGCGCTTCCTATGCCGACCGTGTTGGCCCCGGTTACTTGCCACGCACGTCCCGTGTTCTCGGGACAGGCGCGCATGGGGGCGCTCTGCTATTCTGGTGTGGTCATGCCACTTGGCGGCAGTGCGCGTCGTTGGTGGCAAGATCCGGAAACGGTCCCGTACTCAATTGTAGAGCAGAACCCCAATACACCTCATCGGACAGTGGTATACATGACAATGCAATCCAATAGCCTTCCTGTTGCGGCCTCATTGCTTGCCGCCGTATTCGCTTGTTGCGCCGTAGCGGCGGAACCGCCCGCTGCAGCACCCGCAACTCCTCCGGCCACAACCCTGCGCACGATCTCCGCCGATTTTCGGACCGAGGCTGGCCCGATGAACCGCATGCACGATTTCTGCGTCGGTGCCGGTCGTGCCAACGAGGGGTTGCGTGCGGACTGGCAGCGGCAGCTGCGCTTTGTGCGCGAGCAGTGCGGCTTCCGGTATATCCGCTTCCACGGGTTGTTCTGCGACGACATGGGCGTCTATCAGGAGGACCGTCATGGGCAGCCGATCTACAACTGGCAGTACATCGACGAGCTCTTCGACTTCATCCACAGCATCGGGATGAAGCCGTTCGTCGAGATCGGGTTCATGCCCGGCGCGCTGGCCAGCGGCCCGCAGACCATCTTCTGGTACCGTGGCAATGTCACCCCACCGAAGGATCATGCGAAGTGGGAGGCGTTCGTCGCTGCCTTCGTGCGGCATTGCACCGAGCGCTATGGTTCGGACGAGGTGAAAACCTGGTATTTCGAAGTCTGGAACGAGCCCAACCTCACCGGCTTTTGGATGGGGACGACCGGAGGCAAGACCTACGAGGAGTTCCTGCCAACGGCCCAGGCTGAGTACTACAAGCTCTACGCGGCCACCGCACGCGCGGTGAAATCGGTCGACCCGGAGTACCGCGTCGGCGGTCCGGCCACCGCCGGCAGCGGCTGGATCGACGAGACGCTCGCCTACTGCGCCGAGAAGAAGGCGCCGCTGGACTTTGTCAGCACGCACGAGTACGCCACGATGAGCGGATACCTCGACGAGGCCGGCAATGCCGGCACCGTTTTCTCGCCAGACCGCAACGCGATCACCAGCTCGGTCCGGCGCGTTCGGGGGCAGATCGACCGCTCTCCCTTCGCCGGCACCGAGCTGCACTACACCGAGTGGAGCGCCTCGTACACGCCGGCCGACCCGATCCACGATAGCTACCACTCCGCCGCCTTCATTCTCGATAAAATGAAGAACATTGGTACGGCAGCGCGCTCAATGTCCTACTGGACGTTCACGGACATCTTTGAGGAGTCGGGACCGCGCATGACCCCGTTCCATGGCGGTTTCGGACTGCTCAACTACCAAGATCTGCGGAAACCGGCATTCTACGCATACCAGTTTCTCCACCGCCTGGGCGATACCGAGCTGAAGTGCGACGATCCGGCCTCATTCGTAAACCGCGACGGAAATGGCGGAGTCCAGGCCCTCTTCTGGGACTTTACGATCACCCATCCCGGACCGTCGGTGATCAATCAGGTGTTTTATGCACAGGACCAGCCGGCGCAGCCCACACAGCCGGTCGAACTGTCGCTCGTGGGACTGCGGAAAGGCAGCTACCGGCTCATCGTCACAAAAGTCGGTTACCAGTCCAACGACGTGCAATCGGCATGGCGTGCGATGGGCTCACCTTCACAGCTCACGAAGGCTCAGGTGGCGACATTGCGCCAGGCCTGTTCGGGTGAACCGGCCATCAACGAGAAAGTGCGCATCGGCGCGAACGGGCGCTTCACGCGGCGCTTTCCGATGCGGGAAAACGATGTCTACTTCGTCGAGCTGATCCCGGCGGGGCAGAAATGACCGGCGCCGCAGCGGTTGCAGCTCCCATGACATGAGTCCCAGCCGGCGGCGTAAGTCGCCGGCTGCGTGATCGTGCCGGAGCGTTTCCAGAACTGAAGGCGCCAGGCCCTTCTTGCGTCCTCCGCGCGTTGGCGCGGTCGTACGCGCCGGCGGACGGGGTACGTCAGGCGTCCGCCGATTGTTTGTGGATTCCCGCGTAGCGGGCCACGGCCTGGGCTCGGGAGTGGACGTGAAGCTTTTCGTAGATCCGGCGGATGTAGGTATTCACCGTTTCCTGCCCGATGCCAAGCGTGTCGGAGATCTCCTTGTAGAGGTAGCCTTGGGCGAGCAGTACCAGCACCTCGTTCTCGCGTTTCGAAAGCTCGTCGGAAGGCTTGAGCCTGGGCTTCGGCTGGTGAAGCGATTGGACGACCTTGCGTGCGATGTTGCTGCTCATGGGCGAGCCGCCGGCGTGCACCTCGCGCAACGCGGCGATCAGTTCCTCGCGCGGGGTGCATTTCAGCAGGTATCCCGTCGCTCCGGCCGAGAGCGCGTCGAAGACGTGCGTGGAGTCGTCGTACACGGTGAGCATGACGAATTGCGTCTCGGGCAGGAGCGGCTTGAGCTTGCCCACACAGTCGATGCCGCTCAGCCCGGGGAGATTGATGTCCACGATGGCCACGTCGGGCTTCAGCGAGGGAATTGGCGCCAGTGCGCTTTCCACATCAGGGAATGCTCCAGCACAGCAGAATCCTTCGGCTTCCTGAATCCAGGACATGAGGATCTCGCGGATCGATGTGTCGTCTTCGACGATCACCGCCGAGATGGGCGCCGGTCGCTGGGGACCTGTAATTTGCGTGTTCTTGGCTGCGGATTGCATGGATCAGGAGTGGGGGCTGGATGAAGCGTCAGGATGAGCGACGGGCTGAGTTGGATTGTGCGAGGTCACGACGGTAAACGACACCGTGGTACCACCACCGGGGTGGGACGAGATCTCGCAGTGGCCACCGATCCGGGAGATCCGTTTTTTCATATTCCGAAGCCCATTTCCGGAGGCGATCCGTCCTGCCGCCTGGGACGAGTCGGCGGAGGCTGCCTCGATACCGTGGCCGTTGTCGTGGACGACCAGCTCGAAGGAGTCGGCATTCAGGGCCAGTGCAATGCGCACCTCGCTGCAGGCGGAGTGTCTGACTGCGTTGTTGAGCGCCTCTTTGAAGGCGAGGAAGAGATTGTGGCGGGCTTCCGCTGTGAGCGGCCACGCCGGGACTTCAATGGGAAGATCGAGCCGACAACGCACATTTGCGGTGATGAGGAACTCGTGTGCGTACTTCCCCATGTAGTCCGCCAGACTGTCGAGCGTGTCGTGCTTGGGATCGACGGCCCAGACGATCTCGTCGAGCGACCGTGTCAGATCTCGGGCGGTGGTGTAGATGCGTGAGAGAATAGCGGTGGTGTGCGCAGGTTCGGCAAGCGTGCCGCGGCCCGGTTGGCTCAGCATTGCTATTCTTGAAAGGCTGGACCCAATGTCGTCATGGATGTCCTGGGCGATGCGGGCGCGTTCACGCTCGAGTTCCGTTTGGCGCTCCATGCGCTCGATCTTCCGCTGCATCCTCCTGCGCAGGATATGGCGGGCAAATGAGACGAAGGCCGCTCCGGCGACCAGGATGCAGGCCCCGACGAACCACCACGTTTGCCAGAAGAACGGATCTACCGAGAGAACAAGAGTCGCTCCCTCGGTATTCCATACCCCGTCGTTGTTGCAGGCGATCACGCGGAAACGATAGGTCCCGGCCGGGAGTCGGCTGTAGAAGGCAGTGCGCTTGGCGCCGGCATCCACCCAGGACTGGTCGATGCCATCCATCCGGTATTTGAACAGCACCTTGTTTGGCGCGATGTAACTCAGGCCGCTGAACCGAAATTCCAGACGGCGATGATCCGGGGGCAACGACTTCGCGACCGAGCCATCGCGGAACGGCGTGTCTTCTCCGTCGACGAACAAGGACTGGAGCAAAACCGGAGGCGGCTTGGTATTGCTCTCGATCCGAGAAGTATCGATGCAGACCAGCCCTTTGCTACTCGCAAACCAGAGGCGGCCGTCGCGCGTTTTGCAGGCCGCAGCCTGCAGGCCTCCTGTGAACTCGCTGGTCGGCAATCCATCGCCGCGATCGAAAACCTTGCCGGTGATGGACGGGATCAGGCCGTCCGCACAGTGGTTGAGCACCTCCTTCGACACGCGCTGCAGTCCGTGATTGGAACCCAACCAGAAGTAGCCGCGGCCGTCGTCCAGAATATACCCGATGACGTTGTCGACCAGTCCTTGGGCTATGCCGAGGTTTGCGAAGCGACCGTCTTTGAAACGACTGATCCCCTTGTCCGCTGTTCCGATCCAGATCGCGCCGTCTTCGTCGGTAGCGATGCAATTCACAGCATCGCTGGCGAGGCCGTCTTTTTGCCTGTAGTGCTGGGTTTGCCCATCGGCGATGCGTACTAGTCCCGCTTGGGTGAATCCTCCCCAGATCACGCCGGATTTGTCGGCGACGACAGCACATGCGCCGCCGACTGATGGTGTTGGAGACTGGAAAAGAGGCTTTGAGCCGGAATTATCCAAGAGGAACACACCATCGCAGTTGCCCATCAGCACCTCGCCCGCGCGGTTGGAGGGAGCGAGCGCAAAGACGGGGCTAGATTTCTCGTCGAAGAGAGCCGGCCGAACGAAGCGGCCGTTCACGAGACGGGACGGCCCGCCCCACCAGAAGTTACCCGCCCACACCTCGCCCGTCGGGCTTTCGGTGACAGCTGGGACATAGGTGTTTAGCAGTCCTTCGGCTTGACCGAAATGCTGCCATATCCCGGCCGAGTAGTGATAGAGCCCTCCTCCTTCGGTCCCAACCCATAGCGAGTCATCTCGGCCGGATGTGACTGAGAGTACGCTGCAGCCCTGCCATTGGTCGGGAGGGGCGAGCACCGATATGGGAGTGGCATGTATGGAAACGAGGCCGGCACTGCCGGTGCCGGCCCAAAGCGTGCCTTCCCGATCTTCGAGCAGAAAGCGAATCCAGTTTTGGGGGAGACCGTTCCGGCTGTCCAAGTGGACCGTACGGCGACCGTCGGGAAAGACCAGAAACAGGCCGGAGTAGATCGTGCCGACAGCCAAAGTGCCATTGTGCAGCTCGAGGCTACAGGCGATCGCGCCTTCGGGCCACGTATACGCGCCGCGGTCTTCGACCCAGTGCCCCTCGGCCCATTTCCGGATGCGGCCGTCGCAGATGATCCACGCTCCGCCGTCGTTAGCCGCTGCGATAGTGAGGGCATAGTTGTCGCGGTATGGAGTGGGCAGGGTGAGCAGGTTCAACTGGCCTGCCGACAGAGAGGCTGCATGGCCGTTCTCAGCCAACCAGATGTCGCCGCTGCTATTTCGGGACCAAGCCATGACCGCGGGCAGGTCCGGAGCGATCGGCGAGGGGATTGCCTCGCCGGTTGTGAGATTCTCCGCGGCGCCGCCATGGCGCATGGCCCAGATGTGCCCACGCCGATCGCTTCCCAGCGCGAGGACCTTCTCCCGACTGCCTGTTGCCGTGGAGAAGGCTTCAAATCGTCCCTCGCGATACTGATCGATTGTTCCCGCCTCCTGCCCGATCCATAGGACGCCTTGCGAATCCTCGAAGAGGGATGCGATACGCCGGTCGCGGAGCGTCGGTGTGTTGGCTGAGTCGAAGACCTGAAAGCGTTCTCCGTCGAAGCGGGCGAGTCCGCTGTATGTTCCGAACCAGAGAAAGCCGTCATGCGTCTGGACCGCCGATGTGACCATGTTCTGCGGCAGTCCGTCATCCGTCTGCCAGACCCTTACCGCGTAGCCTTCGGCTAGAAAGGTGGTGCCGAGGCAGAGGCAATTCGACAAAACGGCAAGCAGTGCGGAAACGGCAAATGCCTTTGGAAGGGCCGGTATGCTGTGGGCACCGTGAGCCTGCTGCCGCGGAACGAAGAGGGGATGGGTGTCTCGGTAGGCCACGATCGTACGTGTGCGTTGGTCGGTGTGAAATCGGCAGAGCTGAGTGAGGCGTGGCAGCGACCGAACTGGGCGGGGATGTGTCGCCCGATGGTTCGTTCGGTGCAGCGCGCAGGAGCAACTACGATAGCTGAGGATGCCTGCCTTTAAAACTGATTCCTGGAATGCGGTACCCAGCTAGAAACAAAAAGGTGGTGCCAGCGAACCTGCCTGGCACCACCAATATCCCCTAACAAACGAGCCTCCGATGCTTTGCAGAGCGCGACACGGAGAACCCGAAATAAAGTTCTGAACCGAGGGAGGAGTGCATCTGGCTGCACTCTTCCCGGACTATTCCATCCGGAGCGTGGCTTGTGCCGGTAGCCCCGAGGAGCGCTTGTATGCTCCTCGGGGCACGTACAGCGTAGTTCAGCCAAACGATCCGGAACTTCGTAGCCGACGCTAGATCGAGTCCGGATAACTCCGGCCACGATTGGTGCGTGCGGCGCGGAGCAGGACTAGAACATGAACTTCATGCTCAGGTCGTAGGTCTGGCCTTCCTGGATGCGCGATTGGGCGACCGTGCCGTCCGGCTCGTAGGCGATCGGAACCAAGCCCTTCGTCTCGCCCACATTTCGGAGGTTGAGCTGGACGCGCCAAGTCACCTTCGAGGTGAGGGGGCGCTCATAGCCGATCCAAGCATCGAAGTGTTGCTCCGACGGCGCGTAGATGGGCTGGTTGACGTCAGATATCCACGCCTTCTCGCCGTAGACTGTAGCTTCATGGATACCGTAGCCGGCGATGGCCTTATCCAGCCAGCGGAACGCGCCACCCACATTCAAGCCCTTCAGGAACGACTGATCGAACTTGTAGTTGGTGATTACGCTGAAGCGGTTCTTGCGGTACTCGGGCTGGTCGCTCCCCGTGAGGGCCACCTGCTGCAAGTACGGCGCCCACAGGTTCTGCATGAAGTCCTGTTTCGTGGCGCCATAGTCGCTGTAGCCACCCCAAACGGCTACTTTGCTCAGCGGGCTATCCATAAACAGCTTGGCCATTCCGGTCAGGTACCTCGACGCCGCTTCACCCAAGGCGGTTTGTTTGGCGGTGGCGTGCGACGCATTCAGCGTGATGTCCCAATTCTTGATCGGGCGTATAGTGGTTTCCAGTTCGAAGCCCTTCGACTCGATGTCTTGGTCGATGACCGCAAACTGACCGTGGACTTGATGGCTGCCACCTAGAGTCCATGGAGAGGGCCAAGCGGCAGAAGTGGTCACATGCAGCCAATCGCCTCGCTTGATCGCATCGACATTGACCGTGTAGCCGTACTGGTCCCAGTACGATTGCGGGAACATCTCAATGAAGTCTGTCTTGAGCGTCTGTTCGATCGCAGCCAACTCCGCCGGGTGTTCATTGCCCCAGCCGGTCATCCACGTTGGGAAGTCCGATGGTAGAGTGGCGTTGTCACGCGCGGCTAGAGTAGCTGCGGCGAACCCAAGAGTCCACGAGGGGATAGAGTCGATCTTCCAGCCCATCGTGCCCAGCGGCTGTCCGTAGGACGCGGCGGCATGCTGGTCGATCGTCTTGAAGTAGGTCAGTCGAACGGTGAGATGCCCCTTCAATCCGTCGAACTGGATCGCATAATCGTCGGTCTTGCCGGTCTCATTGGGAAGCTCCGAACCGTCGATGGCGTAGCGGACCGTCGGAGTCTGGTTGGCGCCATGGAAGTAATAAAGGCTGAGATCGGTGCCTTCGGGGAGTCGCTGCTTGATTGCCTTTGGCAGGTGAAACGCGACACCGTAACTTCGAGAAGTCGTCGTGGCCGAGACCCCTGTATCTGTGATGTGATCGATCAGCGAGTAGTATCCGGTCGTCGTATCGGCCGCCGCGACATCGCCGCGCTGGAATGTCGTGTCTTGCCGCACTCCGAAGGAAGGCACGATCACATCATCCCAGAAATGGCCCTGATACATGAAGGCCTTGGACGTAATCCGTTGCTCCGTCATCGAGCTTCCGGAACGTAGCTGATCACGATTCAGGGTCGAGTTGAGGACCGCTGCCGGAACTCCGACATATCCGGCATAGTTTGCCGGATTATCGGCTTGGGTGAGTGTCGTGCTCCCGTTGGGCCCGTTGAATGTCCATGCCGCTGTGGGATCAACCGAGCTACCGGCTGTCCAAGTCTTCACGTATGCGGACACCGGGTATTCGGAAGGGACGAGGGAGTAGCTGAGGTTGGTCAGGTTGGCGCCTGCTCCTGTGGTGCCGAGGAGCGAGGGCCCAAGATAGGCCTGCCACGTCATGCCATTATCTGAAAGCTTGGTCTTCCCGAGGTAGGTGGCTGCCCACGCGGGATCGATACCGTACAGCTTGTAGGATTCGGACTGTTTGGTCTTGGTGTTGCGACTGACCAAGCCTGTAAACTCGTGCCGACCCAGAATGCTCCCCCAAATGCCTTTCGAGCCGAGATCGCGCTCGAAGTTGAGGTTCCATGCCGCGGTAGCTTGGTAGTTGTTTCGGACGGTACGGTCTTTGGACCCGGTACCAGCACTTCCGAAAATCACGGGACGACCGAGATTGGGATTGGTCTGAGCCTTATCGGAGAGCCAGCTTGGGTATGTCAGTAGGTACTGATCAAGGTCGAGCACGATGACCGGGCTGCGGGAATTCAAGAAGCCTTCTTGGCCACTAATGTATTCCTGATGGTCAGCTGCAGCCTGAATGAACAAGCGGTTGTCGAACAGGCTCTGCACAAGGCTGACTTGATATGTATTCCAGCGCTGCCACTCATGCTTGTTGTCGCCGTCGATCAGCTTGTTGTAGAAATCAAACACCGACGGGTCAGAGAGCGTTTTGTCAAGATATGTGACCGTTCCGCCATAAGCGCCCTTGTATAGGTCAGAATTATAGTAATTAGTGGCTTTGGCATAGTCGCTAAATCCGACAGTGTGGACGTGGTAGATGTTGTTAAGGCCCGCCGCCGCCGCGCCGTAATTGGCACTGGTTGGTGCGGACCAGCTCGCTTGACTGGCGCGCAACAGAGCGCCGGTCTCGGCATCCCAATAGTAGTGAGGGCTTGATCCCCACTGGTATTCGTTGCCGATGGAACCGTTGTTGGTCCAAGCGCTTACTGTGGAGAGCGGCTGGCTGTTCTCGAGAAGGTAGGTCCACGGATTGTAGCCAGTGGCACTGGCTTTCGGATCGCTCAAATAGCCCGTCACATAGTCGAAGGGCGGTAGGGTGCGCGGATTGTTAGACCTCACCTCGCCATTCTCGAAGTTGACCAGAATCTTTGTATGGGCCGAATCGGAACTCAAAAACTTCGGATCGAAGCGCAAAGCGCCGTAGGCACGCTTTGTGTGGTTGTATGCTGGCTCCTGTCGATAGAGGGTCTTGTCGTTGACCAGATCGAGCCGAACTGTCAACTCGTCCGGGATCAGCACCTTGTTATAATCGAGGGACTCGCGTGTGGAACCGAACGAGCCGTAGTGAACCTCAACATTGCCCTTGTCTGTGAACGCCGCTTCGTTGGTTGAGACGTTGGAAATGCCCGAAGGGCTTCCAACACCGAACAAGAATGAATTCGGCCCACGGGAAATATCCACGCGGTTGATGTTGTACCCATCCCAGGGGATATCGCTGGGAAAGTAATTCCGGGTGTTATCCATGGCAGTGAGGCCGCGCGCGCGGTTCACGCCCGTGGGATTCACCAGCCTGTTGCTTTCGGCCGCGCTCGACACGGAAACGCCCGAACCGCGGTTTGACATGCCCGAGAAATTGCCACCGAGGCCGGCAACTTCGGTGTTATTGGTGTAGACGAGCAGGCTCTCGGCGTTGGTAACGCCAAGGTCCTGCATCAACTTGCTCGTCACGACCGTGATGGCCGATGCGGTATCCCTAAGCTCGGTGCGGACGCGTCCGCCAGCGAGCGTATCGACCGCTTGATAGCCTTCGTGTTCTGTTGTGACGGTGAACGGATCGAGGACGACCACGTCGGTGTCAGTGGATGCCGCTTCTGCAGTCACTTCCGTGGCCGATGCCGGAGCGGTTTGTGCCTGAATCGCGACTCCCAGTGGGAGTGTGGACATTAGCGCCAGGGTGCGGCGCATAGCTCTCTTTTTCATGTAGTTTGGTATTTCCTGGGGGGTGGGAGGGGCCGTCGAGAAACTGTGTTTTGTACGTTGGGGGGACTGTCGGTTATGGGATTCTCACGGAAATGGGGGGAAGGGGCGGTCCTTGCTACGGACACGCATTGGCAAGAACTTGAAGCGCTTGCGGGGTGGTGTGGTAAGTGTTAGGTTTGTCGCTTGTTACACCGGAATAGCTCAGTGGCTCATCCTTCGCGCATCGGGGTGGACGCGAACAGGGGGCCGATTTGCCGAGATTAGCAGAAATGATCTCGCCGGGCTTGTCCCGAAAACAGGGGACAATGCTATAGGCACGTGGCCGTGACCTGCTCCCCGATCTGGTCGGCGAGCTCGCGTGCTTATGGGCGATGGGGTCCGGAATAACCGCCGCACATAGAAGCTCAGCACCGCACTTACCAGCGCGACGAAGAATCACGCACCAGTAGAATTCGAACTGGAACGGCTTACGCAGCACTTGCGACTACCAGTCGGTGAGTAGGGACTTAGTGCCATATGGTTCATATCCGGCTCTTGATGTCTCAAGTCGCTACCTGCCCGAAGGCAGTGGCACGGGCCGTCATTAGCCCCCTTGGAAATGATCGTCGATAAGGGAGCTCGTTCGAACTGTGTCCATGACCGAGAAAGAAGGAGCGAAGGCGCCTCTGGCGGGAAGACAGGGGCTATCCGTTACGATGCCAGCCGGCTGAAAGCTGTCCCGATAATACGGGACAGCTTCTCGACTGAAATAGGGTGACAGCGCACTTCTCTGTTCCGTATCTACAATCGCCTAAACTTAAGCGGCGACAAGACAAGCATGGGCGTGCGCCACGTTACCCGGTCAAAAGATATATATAAAATATCACGTATATGCCTAAAATAGAAAGATGCCACTTAGCAGCGATACTCGGGTTTGGTGCCGCAGTGGCAGCCGCTTCGGCCTATGCACAGGACCGGTCCCCCGATTCCGCAGAGCGGCACGAGGCAAGGGAGGTCGAGTTTTCGACGCTTCAGCACATTACCCCTGACGATCCTCCTGCGGTGATTGTCGAGAAGGCGGCCAAGGTGCTGCCACGCGCCAACCAGACGGCGTGGATGCGGCTTGAGCGGACATTCTTCCTCCATTTCGGCCCCAATACGTTCCGAGGAGTCGAGTGGGGTGACGGGCGCGAGTCGCCTGCGATCTTCAATCCGACCGCGCTCGACGCGAACCAGTGGGTCGGCGCCATGAAAGAGGCCGGCTGCAACCTGCTGATCCTCGTAAGCAAGCACCACGACGGACTATGCTTCTGGCCATCGCGCTATACCACACACTCGGTCGCTTCGAGCCCTTGGCGTGGTGGAAAGGGAGACATGGTCAGGGAAGTGGCCAATGCTGCACGCGCCCATGACATCAAGCTCGGCATCTACCTCTCGCCTGCCGATCTCCATCAACTGCGCACCAATCCCACAAATCCTGCCGGCTATTATGGCAACGGAAGTTCCAAGGTCCGCTCGACGATTCCGACCGATCCCGCCTGCTTCCAGTCCGATCCTGCCCGAGGTCGTGCGCCCACGCCGGGTTTCTCGAGCTACAGTTACGAAGTTGATGACTACAACCGCTACTTTCTGAACCAGCTCTATGAGCTCCTTACCGAATATGGCCCGATCTCCGTTGTCTGGTTCGACGGAGCGAATCCCGACCCGAGCGTGCATGAGACATATGACTATGCCTCGTGGTATGATCTGATACGCAAGCTGCAGCCGGGTGCCGTCATCTCCGTCAAGGCCCCCGATGTGCGCTGGGTTGGCAACGAGGGGGGATATGGCCGCACCACCGAGTGGAGCGTGGTGCCGCTGCCGGAACCACCGGACAAATACACATGGCCCGACCGCCAGGAACAGGATCTCGGCAGCCGCTCCAAGCTTACCCCGGGTTCCTACCTCTGGTGGTATCCCGCCGAGGTGAACACCTCGATCATCAACGGCTGGTTCTGGTCCGCCGACAAGCGCACCAAAAGCCCCGCCGAATTGGTCGACTACTTCTACCGCTCCATCGGCCGCAATGGAAACATGCTGCTCAGCCTCGCGCCCGACACTCGCGGTCTGATTCCGGACGACCAACTCGCATCGCTGCGCAGGATGGCCCAAGTGATCGGGGATACCTTTGCGAAGGATCTTGCGGCTGGCGCTGCGTTCACCGCCGACACTTCCGCTCCGGCACACTCACCCACGCTCGCGCACGACGGCGACCTCGACACATGGTGGGAAGCCGCCGCCGGCCATGACACAGCAACCTTCACGCTGACACTGCCCGCAGCCGTCACGTTCGACGTCGTCGCGCTGCAGGAAGCCGTCGACCATCGCAGCCAGCGCATCGAGTCCTTCGTCATCGAGACGTGGGATGGAACGGCGTGGACCGCGCCGGCCGCCGTCGAGGAGCAGACCACCGTCGGGCACAAGCGCCTGCTGCGCCTCACTGTGCCAGTCACGACTGATCAGGTCCGTATCCGTATCACTGGCTCTCGCCTCGAACCGACGCTTTCGGAAGTCGGCTTGTTCAAACAATCCCTGCCCAAGGACCCGACGATATCGGATCGCAGCCTCGACGGCTCGATCACGCTTACACACCCCCACCATCTGCCGATCGTCTACACGACCGATGGTACCGAGCCGACCGGCAAGTCGCCAGTCTACCAATCTCCGATTTTGCTCCCCGACGGCGGCACCGTGCAGGCCGCAGTCCTGACGCCCGATGGCAGCCTGGGCCTGGTCGCGAGCAAGACGATCGTCGGCCTCGCGCCGACGGGCTGGAAGGTAGTTCGCAACGACGGCAGAAACACCGGCGCTGCAGAGTTCCCTGCCGAGAGCGCGATCGACGCCAACGCGTCCACCTCTTGGCGTGAGCCCGCGACGACTGGGCAGTCACCACGGCCGAGTCTCACGATTGACATGGGCGTTGTACGCCGGATTGGAGGCTTCGCTTATCTGCCGCGCCAAGACTGGGTCTTCATTGGCGTCGTCGATCGCTACAAGTTCGAGACCAGCCTCGATGGCACGCATTGGACGACGAACGTGGAGTCCGGTGTGTTCGGCAACATCCGGAACAATCCCATGCTTCAGGAAGTGCTGTTTGCTCCCGTCGAAGCGCGGTTCTTCCGCTTCACAGCGCTGCACGACGTGGACGACAACGGCTGGGTCGGCGCAGCTGAGATTACGGTATTCCCCGCGCCGGCCGACAAGGTTCGCTAACCCCTTCCCCGCTTCGCCGGGCAGTCTCGCAAGACTGCCCGGCAACCTCTCGCCATGACTCGTCCGTCCCGTTGCTTCCTTCTCTTCGTCGCTCTCGTTCTGGCTCCGGCTGCCCGCTGCGCCCCCACAGTGGAATCCACCGAACCGCGCGAAAGAGTGTCGCTCAATGGCGGCTGGCGTTTCTCCAAGGGCGACCCGCAGTGGATGTCACCACAGCTCGATTATCCGTCCGTCCGCGCTTGGCTCCTCCCCAGCAGCGCGCCGTTTCTCGGGCTCACGGCTCCGCAGCCCTCTCGCCCCTCAGGGAATCTCGGCAGCGACATCTCCTGCGTGCAACCGGCCTACGACGATAGCACCTGGCGTATCCTCGATCTTCCGCACGACTGGGGTATCGAAGGCCCGTTCCGTCAGGATTTGCCCGGCGACACCGGCAAGCTTCCGTTCGCCACCCCCGGTTGGTACCGGAAGCACTTCACACTCTCCGGCAGCGACGCCGGTCGCCGCCTCATCCTCGAGCTCGACGGCGCGATGTCCTGCCCGCTCGTCTGGCTCAACGGCCAGTTCGTCGGCGGCTGGGCCTACGGCTACACCTCCTTCCAGCTCGACCTGACACCCTACGCGAAGCCCGGCGCCGACAACGTGCTGGTCATCCGCCTCGACAACCTGCACGAGTCCTCCCGCTGGTATCCAGGCGCTGGTATCTACCGGAATGTCTGGCTCACCAAGACCGGCCCGATCCATGTCGCCCAGTGGGGCACCATCGTTACCACGCCGCGCGTCGGCGCGGATTCCGCGCTGGTCTCTGTCGAAGTCCGCACGGTGAACGAGTCCGGTGACGCTGCCGACCTCACAGTCGGCACCGAACTCTTCGCCCTCGACGCCGCAGGTATCAGGTCCGAGGCGCCAAGCGCCCACAACGAGCCGGTCCACCTCCGTGCACCGTCGCAACGCGAGGCGTCGGTCACGCAGACCTTCCAGATCGCTTCGCCTCGTCTCTGGAGCGTTGCCACTCCGCATCGCTATGTCGCCATCAGCACCGTCAAACGCGGCGACGCGGTCATCGACCGGGTCGAGACGCCGTTTGGCATCCGCTCCATCGCGCTCGACGCCGACCGCGGGCTGATCCTCAACGGCACGCCTCTTCGCATTCAGGGCGTCTGCCTGCATCACGACCTCGGCGCTCTCGGCACCGCCATCAACTCGCGCGCGATCGAGCGCCAGCTTGAGATCCTGCGCGCGATGGGCTGCAACGCCATCCGCACCTCGCACAACCCGCCCGCGCCTGAGCTGCTCGACGCGTGCGACCGACTTGGCTTTCTCGTCTTCGACGAGGCCTTCGACTGTTGGGCGAAGGGCAAGGGCCGGAACGACTACCACCGCTTCTTTGCCGACTGGCATGAGGCCGACCTGCGCGCGCTCGTCCGCCGCGACCGCAACCACCCCAGCGTCTTCATGTGGAGCATCGGCAACGAGGTCATCGAGCAGTGGGGCGATGATGGTAGCGAAAGTTGGAAGCTGGCCTCGCGCCTCGCCGGCATCGTGCGCGAGGAGGACCGCACACGCCCGGTCAGCAGTGCCAACAATGGCGGCAACATGGGTTTCAACGGCGTCCAGCACGCACTCGACGCCATCGGCTACAACTACCGCATCGAGACCTACGCCGCGTTTCGCGCCGCGAATCCCGCCATCCCGCTCTACGGCAGCGAGACTGCCTCCACCCTCAGCTCCCGCGGCGAGTATTTCTTCCCGGTCAGCGACGACAAAACGGCCCCCTCCGCACGGCAGAACTTCCAGGTCAGCTCCTACGATCTCTACGCCGAAGCCTGGGCCACGCAGGTCGAGGCCGAATGGCGCGCCGCCGACGCGGTGCCCGGCTACGCGGGCGAGTTTGTCTGGACCGGCTTCGACTACCTTGGCGAACCGACGCCCTACAACAGCGACGCGACGAATCTGCTGAACTTCTCCGACCCCGCGGCGAAGGAGCGTATGGCGAGACAGCTCGCCGAACTCGGTCGCATCCCCGTGCCATCGCGCAGTTCCTACTTCGGCATCGTCGATCTCGCCGGTCTGCCCAAGGACCGCTACTTCCTCTACCAGTCGCGCTGGCGGCCGGAGCATCCGATGGCGCACCTCCTCCCGCACTGGACTTGGCCGGAGCGCGAAGGCCAGATCACCCCCGTCCACGTCTACACCTCCGGCGACGAAGCCGAGCTGTTCCTCAACGGCCGTTCGCTCGGGCGGAAGAAGATGGGCCCCGGCGAATACCGCCTCCGCTGGGACGACGTCCGCTACGCGCCCGGCGAGCTCAAGGTCGTCACCTACAAAGCCGGCCAACCTTGGGCCGAGGACGTGCAGCGCACCGCTGGCACACCGGCCAAGATCGCCCTCACGCCCGACCGCGCGACCTTCCGTGCCGATGGTACCGACCTCGTCTACGTGACCGTCGACATCACCGATGCGGCTGGCGTCCTCGCGCCGCGAGCCAGCAACCTCGTGCGCTTCTCTCTTCAAGGCCCGGGCGACATCATCGCCACCGACAACGGCAACCCCGTCAGCTTCGAGTCGTTCCAGGCACCGGAACGAAAAGCCTTCAACGGCCGCGCCATCGTCATCGTCCGCAGCCGCGCCGGCCAGCCCGGCACGCTGGTGCTGCGCGCCGAGTCCGATGGCCTCGCACCGCAGGAGGCCTCCTTCGCCAGCAGCACATCCCGCTGAACCCCATGCTCGCCCCAACCAAACACCGGCACGGCGCATTGCGGCTCCTCGCAGTCGCCGGCGTGTTGGTCTGCACGGCCGCCACGTTCGCCTCTGGCCCATCCTCAATCCAGTGGATCTGCAGCACCGAGGCCGAGCGCTGGCAGGTGCGGTCCGTCGAGGCCGTTCCGGCCAGCGCGACAGCGGCTGAAGGACGACTGGCGCTGGATTCATCGCAGGCGTTCCAGACCATCGACGGCTTCGGCGGCTGCTTCAACGAACTCGGCTGGGAGGCACTGACATCGTTGCCCGCCGACCGTCGCGAAGCCGCGCTCAAGGAGCTGTTCTCCCCCGAGGGCGCCAATTTCACCCTCGGCCGCGCCCCCATCGGCGCCAACGACTTCTCGCTCGGTTGGTATTCGCTCAATGAGACACCCGGCGACTATGCGATGAAGGACTTCAACATCGCTCGCACGCGCGACTGCCTGATCCCGTTCATCAAAGCCGCGATGAGATTCCAGCCGAAGCTCGGCATCTGGGCGACGCCGTGGTGCCCGCCCTCGTGGATGACCACCAACGGCCGCTACCGCCAGGGCAGCATGAAGAGCGACGAGCGGACACTCGCCGCCTACGCGCTCTATATCTCCAAGTTCGTCCAAGCTTGGCGGGCCGAGGGGATCAACCTCTACGCCGTCCACCCGCAAAACGAGATGGCTCTCAACACCAATCTCTACCCGCAATGCGTGTGGGACTCCGATACGCTCAACCGCTTCCTCCGCGACCATCTCCTGCCGCAGTTCCTCCGCGACCGGATCGAGATCGAGGTTTGGCTGGGCACCGTTGTGAACGAGAACCTCGCCGAGTACGTCGACCCCGTGCTCGGCGATCCGTTGACCGAGTCCGGCATCGTCGGCGTCGGGTACCAATACGGCGGCCAGAAGATGTTTCGCGCCACCCACGAAAAATACCCGACCAAGAAGCTCTCCCAGACGGAGACCGAGTGCTACGGCGGCGGCAACGAGTGGGATCAGGCGTTGCTGACCTTCGGACACATCATCGAGGACACCGCCAATTTCGCCAACAGCTACTTCTTCTGGAACCTCGTCCTCGACGAGTCCGGACTCAGCCGCTGGAACTGGCGGCAGAACAGCCTGCTCACCGTCGACCGCAAGACCGAGACAGTAATCTACAACCCCGAGTTCTACGCGATGAAGCACTTCTCGGCCGCGGTGCAGCCCGGCGCCCGACGCATCGCGGTCCACGGCGGGTCGCTTCAAAGAGTGGTCGCCTTCCAAAACCCCGACGGCTCCCGTGTGCTCATCGTCCTGAACGACACCGACCGGCCGACCTCCGCGGTGCTGGACGCCGATGGCGCCCCCGCACAGCTCGATCTGCCCGCCCAGTCGATGAACACACTGGTGCTCCGTTGAGCCGTCCCAACGCCACATCCTCTCCCGTCTACTCGCGCTCCCGTTCGCCTCCCACCTCAATGCCCCGCTCCATTCCCCACTTCCTCACCTGCGGCACCTTTCATGGTGCACTCCTTTTCGTGCTCGCCGCATTCGCAGCCATGGCTGCCGAGTCCCCCCGCTCCGTGCTGGCGCTCAACGACGACTGGCGTTTCCACCGAGGCGAAGCACCAGAGGCGGTTTTCACCTCCTTCGACGACAGCACGTGGCGTCGGGTCGACGTGCCGCACGACTACGTGGTCGAGGAGGCGTTCACCGAGAAGAATCCCGCCCCGCGGGTCGAGGCGCTCCGACCGGACTGGTATTGGCTGCACGGATTTCTGCCGACCCACCCGGCGGTGTACCGCAAGAGCTTCGCGCTTCCCGCCGAAGCGGCCGGCAAGCGCCTCTGGCTCGAGTTCGACGGCGTGTTCAGCAACAGCCATTATTGGGTGAACGGGCAACTCGTGGGGGCCGAGTACAGCGGCTACACGCGCTCGCGCTTCGACATCACCGCGGCGGCGAAGCCCGGGGCCGAGAACACGATCGTGGTTCAGGTCGATCCCCGCTACGACGGCTGGTGGTACGAGGGCGGTGGTATCTATCGCCACGTCCGCCTGGTCGCGGTCGATCCGATCCATATTTCGCCTGACGGGGTGTTCGTCGCGCCGCGCCTGGCCGATCCGGGCGACGGCTCCCGGGCTGACGCGACCGCCATCGTGCAGACCGAGATCGCCAACACCGGCCCCGCCAGCAGGCGGATCGAAGTCGGGAGCGAGATCCTCGATGCCGAGGGTCGGGTGGTCGCCACCGCGGCCTCCGTCCACGAACTCGGCGCCGGTGGCCGGCAGCGCGTCGCCCACGAGATCGCGATGCCGCACGCCACTCTTTGGTCGCCCCGAAGCCCCTATCTGTACCGCCTTCGCAGCACCGTCACGGCGGGCGGGAAAATCGTCGATCAGGTCGATACGCGCTTTGGCGTGCGCCACGTGCGTTTCGATGCGCAGCGCGGCTTTTCCCTGAACGGCAGACCGCTCAAACTACAGGGTGTCAACCTGCACCAGGACCACGCCGGCGTCGGCGTCGCGGTGCCCGACCGGCTGTTCACCTGGCGCCTCGAGCGGCTGAAGGAGGTCGGCTGCAATGCGATCCGCCTGTCCCATAATCCCGTCACGCCCTTCCTGCTCGATGAGTGCGACCGGCTCGGGTTCCTCGTCATCGCCGAGAATCGCCACCTCGGCGACACCTTCACCGATCAGACGCCGAAGGAGACCAAGGCCGTCGAACACCGCGATCTTTCCGCGCTGGTGCGTCGCGACCGGAACCACCCGAGCATCATCCTCTGGTCGCTCTGCAACGAACAATGGATCCAGGGCTCGCCCGAGGCCGCCGCGATGGCACGCGCCATGAGCGAGCGTGTCCGTGAGCTGGATCCGACACGCCCGGTCAGCGCGGCGCTGAACGGAGGGTTCGATGCCCCGGCCGGCTTGGGCGGCGCGCTCGACGTGATCGGGATCAACTATAACCCGGGCGTCTACGACAGCGTCCACGCGCTCTTTCCCGGGAAACCGATCGTCGCCTCCGAGATCGCGAGCGAGATCGGCACGCGCGGCATCTATGCGACGGAGCACTGGGACGACTACTTCGGCGACCGTGCTCGTGGCTACGTTTCGGCCTACAGCATCACGGCCGGCCCAGCGGGGCAGACCGTCGAGAAGGCGTGGCCGCCGGTCGCGGAGCGCGCGTTCATCGGCGGCGGCTTCGTCTGGTCGGCCTTCGACTACAAGGGCGAGCCGCGCCCCTTTGGCTGGCCGGTGGTGAACTGTCACTACGGCTTCATGGACCTCTGCGGCTTCCCGAAGGACAGCTACTACTACTACAAGGCCTGGTGGACCGACGAACCAGTGCTGCACCTCTTCCCGCACTGGAACTGGTCCGGCAGGGAGGGCCAGGAGATCCCCGTCTGGGTCCACAGCAACTGCGACGAGGTCGAGCTCTTCCTCAACGGCGCCTCCCTCGGCAAACAGACCGTCACGCCGCTGCATCACCTCGAATGGAAGGTTCGTTACGCGCCCGGCACGCTCGTCGCCAAAGGTACCCGCAAGGGTGCGTTCATCGAGACCAGACGCGAAACCACCGACGCGCCGGCGGCGATCCGGCTCACCGCCGACCGCACCGATCTGGCCGCCGACAACAACGATCTTGCAGTCGTGACTGTCGAGGTCGTTGACGCGAGAGGTCGGATCGTACCGACCGCCGGGAACAAGATCACGTTCACGCTCACTGGCCCGGGAAAGCTCATCGGCGTCGGCAACGGCGATCCGACCTGCCTCGAACCCGACAAGGGGGCGACTCGCTCCGCCTTCAACGGACTCGCTCAGGCCATCGTCCAAACCGGACGGAGCGCCGGCGAAATCGTGCTTCGCGCTGAAACAGAGGGCTTGCTCGGTGCAACCCTCGTCTTGATTAGCCGTAATTCTTAATCCGGCGAAGAGAAGGCACCTGTTCTGAGGCTGCTTCATGTACAGGATAGATGACCTGTTCCTCGGTCCATCGCGTACACGGCGCTGGTCTTCCAGTTGCCAGTTGGGTGATCCGAACGATGGCGATCGTTGCGTAACCTGTAGATCCAACGCTCGGAGGTGACGTACCCGGTGGCCATTCCGGCCAACCGTTGTGTCCCGCATCAATAGCCGCTTGCGCAGCTGTAAAAGTTGGCGTCCCCACGGGGATTCGAACCCCGGTTCTCACAAATGCCCTACGAACAGTGGGTTATGCCTCTGTGGCGAACGTCGGGGACGATCTCGAACGTCTACGCCATGGCCACTGGGATGGCCACTAATCTGGCCACCGGCCCCGAGGGAGAAGCTACCCGGAACGATACACGACCCCATCGGATTTACCAGACCGGACAGCCAGGTGGTCAACGACCACATGACTGTCCGCTTCTCAGACGGCATGGGGCCTGCCCGCTCAAGCGCGACCAAGGTGGATTCTCAGCTTTTCCACCGTGTGAAAGTTTATCTGTCGAACTCTCTCCCGAGTCAGGCCCAAGACGGTTGCGATCCTATTCAGGCGGCCGCCGATTTGAACCGGATCGAGACCCGAGACATTGATGGTATGCCCATGCTTCGTCAGGACCTCTCCGACCTCGAAACTGCGAAGCGGAGAATCGGGGAAGCGTAGGTAGAAGATCAGTCGTTCACGCGAGGAGCATTGAGCCATCAAGGTGAACCGGACTCGTTCAAGAAACTCAGTCCGTTGGACAACATCAGGAACGCTGAGCTGGGCATCCGCTATCCCCGTAATCAGGGGAGTGTCGTCACACTCACCAACTGGTGCGTCCAGACTCAGGTCAGCGCCAAAGATGGACTGCGCGAACACCCGAACCAGCAGCTTGGTTTTCTGCCGCGCATTTGACGATGCAAGCAAGGCCTCTGATGCTGCTGGTCTCAGCTCCTGAAGTTGACGGAACTCTGTGCAGAGCTTGCGGACTCTCGGCGGCAGTCGACACATCCCTTCCGCAAGGCGTGCAGCCTCCCCCTTCGCCGACTCAGAGATCCATCTGCCAGCGAAGTGAGCGAATGGCTTTCCAAACACAGGCTGCCATCGATGGGCAGAGATCACCAAGCCATGCCGTCCAGCCGACTCAATATCGTGCAGACCGTCATCTCCGCGAATCCGACCGAATCGTCGCCACCAGGATTTGGAGATCAGTCGAACATAGGGGCCGAAGGCGTCCGCGATCTCCTTGAGTGCTGTGTCACGCGTCGCAGAACTTGACGCAGCTTGGAAGTTTACGAGGGCCTGCTTTTGCCACTCGGCCGTTGGGAGGATTGTCTCGAATATGAATGAGGATGTCATCCAAGCAGGATGACATCCTCGCATTTTCCAAACTACGCAGGGCGTGAGTCGTTCTCAGCTTTGCCAGGCGAGCGGCACCTCACGGATGCGCAGATCTTCTGGCCACTCACCCCAATCGCCACCATGCTTGTCGTTGAGGCTGATCGGGGAGCCGCCGACGACCGGTGTGCGGCCGAGTTGCTTGAGGAAGAACGGCACTCCAGCACGATGGCAATCATCTCGAATTGCACGGGCCCAAGTCAGGTCGAATGGCTGCGCATTGGCCCCAGATTGGCCACCGACGATGACCCAATTGATCCCCTCAAGCGGAAGCTCGACAGAGCCCCACAGCGGCTCCAACGACAGGCCACGGAATTTTGCTCGGACCTTTTGCAGTGCGGAGATGCGACCGACGGTCTGCTGGCTGGTGACTGTGGTCATTGCCACGAGGTTGTCGGGCCATGCAACTGCCCTTTCGGCGAGCCAGGCCGAAAACTCGGCCATCCTCGCCGGACGCTTGGTTAGCCAGAGCCAGATATGCCGAGCACCTTCAGCCGATGCAACCGGTCGAATCACTTCGGCGAGCAAAAAGTCGAACGAGATGGAAGCGCTGAGGGCATCACCCATATCAGAGATGAATACCAGCCGCTGATATCCGAGAAGCCACGGCTTGTCGGCGATCTCCTTGCCTGACGGTGAAGGCAGGCAACTCGCCTTGGCGACGCGCCCGCTAAACATGGTCGGCTCATCGAAAGATTGAGCGTATCCAGCACGTTTTCCCGAAGCGTTGAAAAAGCGATGGAGACTGGCGGCATAGCAGACGTATAATTTGCGCACCTCAGCCTCGATCTCTGTGGCGACGCGTCCGCTCAACCCCTTGTCGCCAACCGCAACAGCTTCCGCCAGTCGGAGTGCAATTTCACCAAGGCGGAGCTTCACTCCCTGTGCACTCGGCGCAAGCAGCGCATCAAGCAGCGTGCCAAGCGCAGCTGCGTCCGCGCCATGCGAACACGCGATGAGCAGGATCAGGCGGCGAATCTGCGCGATCGTAGGATAAAGCTCACAACCGTCGCAGCCCATCACAGGATTCGTGGTGGAATGCGCCCATTGAATTTGCGTCTGATTAGCCACGGTAGTGAATCTCCCTTTCAGCTGGGTTTAACGTTCCCTGAGTCGAGACGTGTTCGGAATCGTCGAACTTACACAGACGGAGCTTTCCCATCTGCCGGACTGCCTCGAAAGAACCGATGGTGATCGCGGCCTCGACGACCTCGGCAGGAAAGTTTCGCGCATCCATCTCTGCGACAATTTGCGCACGTTCGCGCAACAGGTCTGCGCCGAGGGCCGAGGAACACGGGACGGACATACTGCCTCGCAGGCAGTCGATCAGGTCCCAGTCGGTGAGTTCATCTAGGTTGGGGCACCAGGTCAGGTGCGAAAGATAGTCAGACATTTGGAGAGTTAGTTGGACTTTTTTCGCGCATCCTTACGCGACTTGCTGATGGCGAGACGAGCGGCTTGCACTGCCTCTTCGGGAGTGCCCGTCGTGTCGATGGCTCGGGCGATGCGCCGTGCCAGCAAAAGATCCGTGCAGCCTTCCAGCTGCGCACAGTGCGCAAGGGTCCGGCACGCCAGCATGTAGCTCCAGGGATATTCACGACTTGGTGAGCGATAGTAGCGTGTATCGAGATTCTCGGACGCGTTGGGATACCACCGACCACCGCGGTCAGTCTTGCCGGCCGGATGTTCGTCACGATCGCGACGGCGGACATAGCGGACAGCCGCACGAACAGCAGTAGAACGAGGTGCGAGGATGGCCAGCAGCGCAAGGCAGCGGGCCTGTTTAGTAGACGCTGGATCCGCAATACGGACCACAGCGATATCGTGACCGAGAGGCTCGGCCACAGGAGTTTCAATCGTCATGGGAGGGAGGTGATTTGCTGCACGCCGTGCAGCGCGGACCTCGGTGAGCACATCGCAATTTCTCGCGGGCTCTGTCTCCCGTTCTCCAGCCGCGGCGGCTGGCGGGACTTTCACCTCGACGTCTGGCTTAAGCAGACTTCCGGGTCGGTGACCCCAGTTCACCTACCAAGAGGCAGGCTGAGCGGCGAGTTATGTCCGTCGGAGTGGACAACAATTCCTCGCTGCAACTGTAGTAATCGGCCTCTTCCAGAGAACCTTGAGCGTTTTTGAAACACGCCAAGATCTGGTGTCGCTGAAAGTGAGCCTGCCCCGTCACCGGAGCAGGCAAGCGGACGAGGTCAGGGACCGCGTCGGCGTGGGGAAATAGGACGGCTTTGCTTTGCGTTGTGCTCGGCAACCAAGACGGCAATCTTTCGCTGCATTGCACGTGGCTGAACCCAATGCTGAACATCTCGAGTTTCCCGGTAGTCCGCGATGAGCTGTTCCGCTAGTGCGATGATCTCGGTCCAATTGTCGCAGACAGCCTTCCATGCATCGCGGCGAATTCTTCGCTGCAATCTTGGAGCGATCTGATCGATGAGCACTTGGTCAGAGGGACTCGGCGCGAGGGCCAAATCGTCCTGAGTGTCTGGGTCATCTAGAACCTCGATGTCTGACTGAGCAAAAGCAGCTATATCGCCGGCCCAGGCAACAATGGCAGCAACGGTCTTGGACAGCGGGCCGCCAAAGGCGGCATTGCCTGCAACGAGGGTGTCTTCGGGGCCGGCATTAGTCCGTGCGTTCAAGCGAATACACACCATTCCCCTGAATCCGGCGGCATGGGCTATCACTGCGTGAGCAGCCTCGTGGTAGGCGGCATCATTTAGATCGAGTTCGTGTTGTTTGGACAGCTTTCGGGGCATAAATAGAAATCGAGGAAACGGCACAAGCGGCAGCCAATAACTATTGGAGCGTCGCAGAGACTAAGCTGGTCACCTATACGGAACCAACGACATCCGATCAATCATCAGTCTGCGTCGGCGGGGGGTTCCCCGCTCCCGAGGAGCGGGGGAAGGGGCGTGAGGGGCGGAAGGAACTAAAATTTGAAGACCCACCCAGCTGCTGAGCCAGGTGGGCCTGTGATGACCGGTCTCTCTTCCGGTCGTCCAACCATGAACAAATGAACCCTTGTCAGGCTCAGGAACAGGAACGCTAGTGCCGGAGAGTGGAGCACGACGTGCTCAGCTCTTCGGCTTTGTGGAGACCGCGCCAGGGCATTCGGATCTCACGAAACAGGATATCCACCAGGTCGACCACCAAGGCAGTTGCAGGACTTCCTGCTTCTCCATGCCCAAGCTGCGACTGAACGACAAGATAGTCCAAGCAGCCTTGGCGAGATCGGGATCGAGGTCTGAAACAATAACTCGAAGATCGAGTAAGATGCAGGCCGTTGGGTCCGGAGAGCCCGTCCAAATTTGCGGGACGTCGTTTAGCGATTCGTCCCGGTCGAGAATTTCGAGGAGTGCCAGCCTACCGTCGAAGGATGGGCTGCCCAGTGCCGCAATGGGGTATAGGTCGAGATAGTGTAACGTTCGCCACTCATGCGCCTTGAAGGCCGCTGAAGCGGCGGCGAACGATTCCGGAAATGCGGCGATCAGCTTCTTGACGGTATTCGATGGAGACCGTCGTGCACGATGATTCACGAGCAGGTCGAAGGCCTGCTGGCCGATTACAGGGCTGCGCGGAGGTTGTGGAATGAGAGGATGCCGGTTCCAATCTTCGGGGGTGACGGGAAAGCGCACGGGAGCGTCGAGGTCCCAGAGTGAAGCAAAGTGTTCAGCTTCTTTTGGAATGGGGCTATTCATTGGGGAGACAGGTGGTGAAGTGGAAGCCAGTCTTCTTGAGGGCCTGGCTGACTTGAGTCTGAAGCTCTTTGCTGTGGGCTGGGACTGCTCTCGTGAGCTGGGGTGGAACTGTGGCCACGGAGCCAATCACTTGGCCGACGAAGGCCGTGTGCTGACGTTGCCAGTCGATGGCCTCGTTGGTGACGATAAGGTCGATGCCGAGGACTTGAATCCTCGCGGAATCAGCAGCGAGCGCCTCGTCTGTCGTGAAGCCAACGACAAGATTGTTCTGCATCCGGAATCGCAGGGTCACTGACTGGATCTGGCCTGTTTCTGAGATCCGCGTATCGGCATCAAACGTGGCCTCAGCGGCCAGAACGGCGCGAATCGCGGCTAAGCCGACGTCGACGATGAGCACGGCTGGACTGGTCGAAGGATCATCGAGAAAGGACTCGACGAACCGGCGGGGAATGAAAAGGGCCGGCTGGACCGGCCCTTGAATGATGAGAAGGTCGCCATCAATGGAGACGGCGACCTGTGTTTTTTGAGTGGGACAATACATGGGATTGACGGCAGCGACAGCTGCACGCCGACCCCCGGCTAGATAGGAATGAGACGACGCAAAGCGGCGGTGAGTTCCTAATTCTGGCACAACCTACAACTGAACCTACTACGACCAGGCGATTTCGCCGCCGGTGCTGTGCACCGCACGCTTTGAGTCGGTGTCGATGATCCAATGCTGGGGCACAAAGGAAGTCTCGTCGCAGCCGGGAATCAGAATCCACGTAGTTGGGTCAACCGGCGGCCATTGACAGGCGAAGCTGCGCGGCTGGTGCACATGCCCGCAAAGCATAAGCATCGGTGGACGGTCACTCACCGCAGACCAAATCTCAGGGTCTCCTGCATCTATTCCTTCTGCCCCGGTGGCGCACTTAGATCCGGTTGGAGGCGCGTGCGTCACCAGTATGTCCGCCAGAGCGAATAGGTCGGGAACCTGAAGCCATCCATTGCAGTAGACGCGCAGTCCAGCGAGTTCTGTCACGTCGCCATCCACGGCGCGCACCGAGCCTTTCCCGCGGAGTATCCTAAGCCATCCGCCTTCAGCGTAAACATCGGTAGATCCGCGGGCAGTCCAGTGATCATGATTCCCGGTGACAGCGAGACAAGGAGCGCTCAAAGAAGTGAGGAACTTGGCAATGGTTTTGGCTTGGGCGTGCATGCCCTCTTTCAACCAGGCATTTTGAAGGTCTCCGGCAACGATCACGGCATCATACTTGGATGACTGCTGAGTCACCCAGTCGAACCAGTGCTGGTTGAGATGAAGATCTGCAACGTGAAGAAGTCTCATGAGAGGGAGGGCCGCATCTAGGCCGACTTCCGGCGAGGCTCGCACTCGATGTTGATCTTCAGGTGTGACAGCGAGGGCTTCCATGCCCCTGTTGTCCCTGCTTTACGCCTCGTGGCTGAGATCGATCCGACGATGCTGTCGAGATATGCCTTGAGGAGCGCAGCAGCCGTCTGTGAGGGCAGCGTCGCGCACAGTCTTCCGACAAACTCAGGGGTGGGTTCTCGTTCACCGGAAAGCACCCGGGACAGGAGCGCCTGGTCACATCCGGCGTGTTGCGCCAACGCCCGTTGACTGCCGCCAAAAGGGGCGTCGGCGATCACATCGCGAAGAATCTTTAGAAAAACATTCACGTAGTGAATGCATGCAGATCACGAAGCCGATTGTCAATCCGACAATTGACACAATGACATCACGTGGTATGCGTTCATTCGTCAACTGGTGATCCCTATCAACAAATTCCTGTCACATGAGCATTACATCCATCGCCCGTTCCATTCCTGATTTCAAAATTATCCAAGGCATGCGAGGCCTCTCAACTGCCGATGGAAAGACCGTCGCAGTTCCTGTCGAAACGCCCTCCTCCCTGGCTCCGCTGAACTCCTATACTCTGGGCTGTCGCTTCCATGCGCTCCTTCGGCGTGTCGCTGATCATGGCCCGCTGACGACCGAGGAAAAACTGATGCTGCCTTGGCTCAATGCTCTTCGCCGGCAGTTGCGAGCTATGGGCGCTGAGCACTTCGATCCGCTGACGCATTTTTCTTCGGCCCGCGGTCTTCCGGGTGGCGAGCCTGACTTGGTTGTTCAAGGCGGCCCGCGGAAGCACGGGGTGATCGAAGTCAAAGTGGTCGAGCGACTGCCCGCCAGTCCTGCCCATGAGCACCTGCTCCAGGTTGGCGCATACACCGCTCACATGGCCAACAAGCAAGGCATGAGGCGCACGTGGGCGGCACTCGTTTACGTGTCCTTCCGCGAGGCGAAGATCGCCTTTTTCATTTTCGCCGATGCGAACGCCATCGTGCAGAAGAGTAGCGCACTGATGGAGCAGGCAGCCTGACCTTCACCACGTGAAAAGGAGTCCATGCAAACTGACGACGACTTCTACGAGAAAGCCTTTTTCGATGCCAAGGAGAAGGCTCTTCGATTCATTGAATGCTTCAACCAGGACCTCCCCTTGACCTGCGAGACCTGTGGATCCGCCAATGTTCCCGGCCTGCCGTGTCCCGAGTGTAGTCATTGCCATCCAGTGCCTTACGCGATTTTAAAACCAGGTGAGTGGGGCTATGAAGTGGTGGCTATCTCCAACCAAAGGCAGGTCATCATGGAGTTTTATATCGATGAATGATCGCATTGCTAAACGGTGGAATCGATTATGTCGCCAAGCGTCCGATCCTGTGAGCGCTCAAGCTATGAGCGTCCTCGGGACGGCAACACGAGCCGGTCGATTATTCAACCAGAGCCTTCAATAGCGCGTCTCGCACATCAGCGTAAAAAACAATATTCACCTTAGTCGCTAATTCGTCGGGTAGCTCCATCATTTGCTTCCGTGTCGAGACCGGGAGGAGAAGTGTCGAGGCACCTTTCTCAGCGGCGATTTCGACGATGCTGACCGCGTTGTAGATTGGTTCGATCGAGCCTCCAAGGTTCAAACCGCCAACGACGGCCAATCCGCCTTTTAGGTTCTTTTGTAGAAGGCTGGAGCAGAGAGAAAGAATAACGCCGATGCCGGTTGCTGAACCGCTCTTGGACGCATCGAAGGCGCGGAGTTGGACCGTGAACTCATGCGAGCGCGGGTCGCGGTCGCCGACGAGGGTCTTGGCGCGGGTGTAGAGGTTTTGCTCAGCACAGCGCACGCTCTCTTTGAAAGGAGGTGGCGCGGGCTGATTGAGGATTTTGACGCCGCTGCCGGGGCCTTCGGTAACATCGATGCGGAAGAGTCCTGGGTTCTCGTCCTGGCCACCGGGTGAAATAGCCCAAACCTGGCCGGGCGGGAGCGGGTCGCTACCGATGCTATCTTCGCTTTGCAGCTCCGGGGTGGAGACAAACTTTTCCACCCCATCCGCGCCGATGGTGTAGCTGAAATGAGTGTTTCGGAACTCGGCCGAGCCGATGCGCTTTTGCTGCTCCTTCACGCGGCGGCGGCTTTCTAGAGCGATGCGAGCAGCCCACTCGATGGCATCATCCGGGATTTCGGCGTCAGGGTTGGGGAACATGAGCTTGAGCAGGCCGCTCATGGTTTTCTGCACCGCGTTGGTATCGCGTCCGCTCAGTGCTCCGCCGAACTGGATGCGGCCTTGAAGCTTGTTCACTCGCGATTGGGCACGAAGGTGATTCCAGCACGATGAGAGGAAATCGCTGACGAGGCCGAAGTGCTCGGTGAGTTGATCCCGGCTGACCTTCGGAATATCCCAGCCAGGGAAATAGGCATGGATGCGATCCATGAACGCGGTGTCGTCGCGCATTTCGGGCGGCAGCGGGCCGAGTAAATGGCCGACGCGCTGCTGGTGGGAGACATCCACATCAAAGTTGCCAACCATGACGACGCTGCCGAAACCTCGGATGCTTTCTTTGCCGCGGCTGAACTCACCGGACTCCATGTAGCCCTTCATGATGTTCACGCCGTCTTTTTGGTCGAAAGAGATGCCGGACACTTCGTCGAAGCATACGACGTCGTATTGGCAGACTAGGCCGCGCTGTCCGTTGGCATTGTTGACGAACATGCGCGCTACTGTGGCCTTACCGCCTGAGACGAGGTGGGCATAGGGCGAGACCTGTTGGAACAGGTGACTCTTGCCGGTGCCACGCGGGCCGAGTTCAACCGCGTTGTAGTTGTTCTCAACGAAAGGCACCATGCGGAGGAGCATCACGTCACGGGTGCGTTCGCTGAACGCGGACGGCTCCAGCCCGATACTGCGGAGCAAAAGGTCTCGCCACTCGGTGAAGCTGAAGGCCTCTCGGCCCTTGGCGAAGGCTTCGAGCACGTCGCGTTTTGAGAGCTGGATTTCGCGCAAGCTCTCGATCCCGAAAGCGTGACCGCCCTCCTCCGCGATTACAGGGTCGTAGTTCACATCGATCTCGGCATAAAAGCCGCCGGTGAGCATTCGGTCGTGTTTGTGAACCAGCTCGTCGCTGATGCGGACTTTGTTCAGGCGAAGGCTAGGCAGCTCGGCGACGAAGCAATTGTTATCGGCGTCGAGCTTTGCGCGCACGATGTCTATGAGCTTTACGCGGCCTTCGTCTTTGGCGCGGGCCTTGAAAAGCTCCTCCTCGCCCGCCCGGACGGTGCGCAGCTGGAGTTGTTTTTGCACAATGGCGAGGCCCTCTTGTATCTCGGCGTCGCTGGTGCTGGCGCAGTAGCGACCGAGCAGGAACTCCGCGACGTAGGTGGGCACGGGGTATTGGCCCTTGAACCGACGCACGAGGTCTTTGCGGACGAGGTAGCCGTCGAAGGCCTGGGCGGCGATGTGATCGAGAGAGTCGAGTTCCATATCAGTTTTCTCCGATGTTCAGAGGATGTTTGAAGACGATCGCGCCAGTAGCGTCGGCGAGAACGAACAGGACTGCGCTGCCGATGAGGTCATCGCGCTCCACGAGGAGCGAGAGCACTCCGTCAGCGGGCACGGCGCGGTTACGCTGCTCGGTCGCGAGCACGGAAGATTTGGCATCGGCTGCCTTGGTGCGTAGATCGGCGGTCAGGCCCTTGGCGTTGGTCAGCTCAACGCTGAAGCGCAGTCCTTTCCATTTAGCCACTTTGAGCGCAACGCGAGCGGTCGGGACGGTGGTGCCCTTGATGTCGAGCACGGGGAGCAATGTCTCCTGCAAAGAAAGACCGCCATGGGAATATTCCAGTCCCTCGACAAAACATGCGATGCCCGGCGCAAGCACCATCGGCAGCGCGTTTTCCCAGAACCAAGGCGTCTCCGGATAGGCATGCTGGGCACCGGCGGTCGGAGTGGCGCAGCGACCCCACTTGGAGGAGGTGAGGTGTTTGGGGAGATCAAGCTTGGGCAGGCCACCGGGTAGCATGAGCCAACCGTGATCGGTGAGAACGCGGATGCGCGTCCAACCGGCGGCGATAAGAGCGTCAACGCGATGGGCAACATCGGCGAGTTGCTCCTCGATGCGCCACGCGAGCTTTTTGCCTTCGTCGTGCCCGTGTTTGTCGAAGGCCCCGATCTCAGTCCACGCGCAGCGGGTGGGATCGCCAGTCTCGTCAGCTTTGAGATAGTTAAGACCAAGGGTTTCAATCAGGTCGCGGAACCGAGCAGCGGAGAGGGTCTTTTTACTGGAGATTTCGACCGGCTCGAACGCTACCGATTGGCCTTCACCCGCGAGATGCCCAGCCAAGGGTTTCCACGCCGGTTTTGCGGTTGCGGTGACGGAAGGAAGTGCCGCCCATTCATGGGACATTTCCACTATGGCGCCTCTTACTCGGATATGCTGCGCGAGCAGGCAACCTAAGTCGTAGCGCAGCCCATCCACGAACAGGAACACGGTGCCAGCGGCGGGGGTGAGTGAGCGCGCATTGGATGCGTTGCGGTTGGGATAGGTGGTCGCGAGGGCTTGGGCGGCGTGGGCAAGCTGTTCGAGCCATGGACGGTAAACGCCGCGAAGGGCTGCCCCGACTGCCTGCAAATCCGCCGGCTTGCGGGCCAGCGCGAGCGCGTGGAGAGCGGCGATGTCCGCTTCCCAGCCTTTTCGGGCGTAGCCGATGGCAAGGCCGGGCCAGTCCTGGCCGCCGGCAAACTCCTTCTCCGCTTCCACAAGCACGCGGAGATAGGCGATAGCTTGCGCCAAGGGGGCGCGACCGAGCTTGGCCCACACCCAGTTGCCTCGCGGCTCCTCTTGATCTGCGAGCTGAAGCAGTCGGGCCCGGGCTTGGTCGAACGGCAATTGAGCAACCCCTTCCAATGCCTGGCGAAGGTCGTTTTCCCGCTGGTCATTGACGGACGGGTAACTCTCCTGAGCGGTGGCGAAGAGATCGGGCGGAGACACCTTGGCGAGGAGGGCATCGACACCGGTGTAGGTGGCCGGTGAATCGCCGTAGCGCTGCCAGACGGCGGCCCAAGGGCCGGAACAGGCGGCGAGTCTTTCGGCGGCGACAAGTTCTCCGTCTTTCTCGGGATCGAAGCCGTAGGTATCGCGGGCGATGGCGCGGAAACTCGACCACTCGGCGGCATCCCATTGCTGACGCCAAAGGGCGGGCTGGCCCATCCAGCGAAGGAGCATCCGCACTGGATCGTCGGCGACGAGGCCGCGAAAGTCGGCCGCTTCCAAGCGACGCCCGGCGAGGCTTCCAGCATCCGCCTCCAAGACTTTGCCTAGGCTGGCGAGCAGGGCGCGGCCGGTCTCAGCATCGCGTGCGAGATCAAGACCGAGGCCACCGTCGGCCGAACCGAGGAAGGCGGATGGCGTCCAATCCTTGCCGTTTTTCTGAAGCCAAAACTCGCCCTCGAACTGCACGGCGTAGAGGTGGCGGGCGCTGGCCGGGCAATCGCCTGCGCTACGGAAGGCGGTGCGCGGCACGCCGGGCAGATAGAGTATTGGGATGTCCTTGGCGACCGGAGGTTGGGCGGGAATTTGGGCGCGGAGGTAGGCGGCGGGGCCGGTGCGGGCATTGGCGTCGTAATCGCCCAAAGTGAAGAGGCGCGGATGGACGGCGCGGAGGCGACCGATCACGGGTTCCCATAGACGCTCGCCATCGGGCCAAACGATGACACGCGGGGCGACGACGTCGTTGCCGTTGTGGTCAGCGCAAAGCGCCAGCGAGCCGAGCAGGTGGTCGAGGACGGTCATTATAGCAGCTCGCTTACCTCCAGAAACTCAAGGAGATCGCCACGACGGAAAGTCGCTGAAAGTCGCTGTAATGATACGCCCTGTTCACCATAGAGAAGTTTTAGCGCGTGAGTTAGCTTCTCTACCGCCAGCGTTGCGTAAGCCTCGCTGCGTTCTTCGATCAGTTTCTTGGCTGCCTCAAAATTCCGATGATCCAGCTCCGAGGCCTTCTTACCGAGATCGGTCAGTAGCAGTTCACCCATGATCATCGCGATAAACGGACCCGCATAGGGCAGGAACTCAGGCGCGTCCGCCGGTGGCCGTTTGCGCAGATTTTCCGCCGCACGGAAAAGCAGGGTGGCAACGACCACCTGCGCACCGTTCAAGTTCGGCGTGAAGATTTCGTCATAGAGCTTACCGAAATGCTCGCGCGACATGAACTTCGCCTGTTGCGGGCGACGACGCCATACCGACAACACCGCCTCCGCCGCTGTCGCGCTAGTGATGTCCGTCGACCGGAACGCATCCTCGCTACGCTGACGGCGGTAGTTGTAACCAAGCTGTTCGATCGATTCTTGAAGTCGTTTCTGACGTTCGTCGTTCGAACGCAGATCACGCAGGTCCACCGGGTTTTGGCTGTTGGTAGCGTAGGTGATGTTTCGAACCAAGTCGGCTCCGTCTGCCGGCAGTTGATATAGCCGCACCAGCACGAAGGCTTGATCGAGGTTTGCTTGTTGGTCGGTTAACGTCGCCAAGGTTGATTCGATGGTTTTGCAGGTCTGGCCACCATTGATGATCTGCAGGCCCTCGACCTTTACTTGATAGTCACTGCTTTGAAGTGCGTTGTAATCGAACTTTGAGCAGGTGAGCGTGATGCCGTTGTTGTAGAAGTAGAAATTCGGTCGTTGAGCGGGCGTGGTGAGGGTGGCGCGGATGCCTGCGTTCACGCGGTTGCCGTGCAGACCAAGATAACGGCGGATATTGCGCTCCAATAGTCTATCGCCGTGACGAGCCAGCAGATCGGCGATGTCGGCCACCGCGACTTTGCCGACAATGACACGGATGTAGTTGAAGTCCTCGACCACCGCTTTGCCTTTCAAGCGGATCGTATCCTTCACCGGCTGACTTGCCTGGAGCAGATTGAGCAGCGTGTCGTGGTTGACGTGCTCGAAACGCACCCGGCCCTTAAACGACTCCTCGCGGTCGAGGTGTTGTTGCGCGATGTCATTCCACGGCAGCCCATTGTTGCACAGGAGGAACCGGACACGAGGTAAGTTGCCGTCGCGGATCAGAGAACGGATTTCCTCCACGCGTGCCTTGAGCAGCGGGTTGGTGGTGATCTGCGCATCGGGATCGAATAGGAAACGAACCGTCTGAACCGCTTTGGTTACGCCGTTCTCCGGGAAATTCTTATCGCCGCTCAGGTCTTGGGCATATTTTGCTTGGAAGAGTGTCGCGGTAAACTCCCCATCCTGCACGTCTGAGACATCGATGGCATCAATGCCGAAGTCGTTGCCTCCCTCAGTAAGGGCGTCGAGTGCTTCGTCGTCGGTCAGGTCCAGAATGCTCTTGGCGCACAGATACACGAATGCTGTGGCACGGAGCTTATGTTCGTCGTTTTTAATATTGAAGCGTTCGGCGAAAGTTGGGGTTAGCGTCTCGGCCAGTTTGCGGACGCGTTGATCGACGATGCTTACGTTTATATTCATAATTTGTGTGCTTTATAAGCGAGCGGCGCGTTTGGTGGCGAGAGTAAGGTGGGTCGTATTCCAGCGGGTGCCGACGAAATTTCTGCCGCCGCTGGGGTCTGTGCCAGGATCTTCTTCACACCAGAACCACGGATAGTCGGCTCTTGGGCGTTCGGGCTCGGTGCCGCGGTCGCTTTCCTTGAGCTTGAGCGGGACGGCGCGGAAAAGGCCGGCGCCTTTTTTGGCGACGTCGCCCGCTAATAAGAAGGGTCGGATGTTTTGGCGTAAACCGTCGTTGAGGTCGGGATTCCAGCCAATCGGCTGTGCGTTTAGCGGTTTCCAGCGGACAAAAATATCGAGCGGGGCCTCGCCGGTGAGGATGGCCTTGAGTTTGTCTTGCAATGCCTGGGCGGCACCGAGGCGGGCGGCGGCACCGGGCTTGTCGGCCTTGGCGTCGTCGGCTTGCTGGCGAATCCATTCGCCGAGGTAGCTGAAGGTCAGCTTTTCGAGGGTGGCGTGGTCGAGGCGGTGGTAATTGACGAGGACGTGGAAGCCGTCCTTGAGGCCGTCCCACAGGTGCCAGATGAAGGGGCGGTCGTGGAAGATCGCGCAGTGTTGCTCGAACGCTTCGTCGCGCAGCCAATCTTCGAGGATCTTGGACTTGCTGCCCTTGGGACCGGCGGCGGCGAGGAGGGCGCGTTCATCGTAGGTGCCGAGGGCGGCGGCCAGCAGGTGACGCAGGCGGGCGGCGGCGGGCTGTTCGCGGTTGATGGGCGCGAGGCAGACGATGCCGTCGGTGTCGGCGAAGCCTTCGAGGCCGTCGGGATCGAGCGCGGGGCAATCAGGAAAACTGCTGCCGGTTTGGCGCGGCCAGCGGTAGCCCAACAGGCGGGCGAGCGCGACGTGGAGCGGTTGCTCGGAGCCTTTCGGGTGGCCGTTGAAAAGCCACTGCGTCGGGTCGCTGGAATAGGGTTTGGGCAGGCCGTTCGGGTATTTCTCGGCGGCGACGCGTTGCCAGTGGCCGAGGTCGAAGGGGACGTGAACGAAAGATTCATCCGTTACGCTTAGTTTCTGGTTTAATCTCCTGACCTCGGTGTTGAAATCGGATGATTCACAGAATGACCAAACAGCAGGAATGTCTTCCGCAGAATTAGGAATAATTACCGAGACGTTGTTATCATATAATTCGCCGGAATATAACGAAACGGGAAGGTGCTTCATTATTCTTACTACGACGCCCTTTTTACCCCAAGCTGGCCCGCCTCTAATCCATGCAGACATACCATTTGGTCCTAGCCGCCTAGCAACGCTTTCGTGGAATTCGCCGCAACCATTTCCCCACAGGAAAATACCGTCTTTGCCTGCGTAACATGACGTTTGGTCAAATGAACTTTGCTGGAACGTCCAATCGGGCATTTCGGACACGGATGGAATCTCCCAAAGGTAACGCTGAAAATGATCTCCATCTCCACTGCAAATACCTTTGTAGGTGGACGCTAATTTAGAGAGTCGTGCCATCACTGACACGCTCCCAAGCGTGATTTTCGAGTCAGGATTCTTGATTTGTTCTAGCTGGGCAACACATGCTATTGCCTCACTACACAATAGTTGGGCCTTGCTGAGTTCTCCGTTTGATTCAGCATCAAGTCCCGCAAAGGAGTGATCAGCGACTGATTCTACGCGTGATATACAGGCGAGTGAAACATTAACCACTTCGCCTGAGATTGTTTCAAATGCCCCTGTTCCGAGCTTTGCGAGTAGTTGCCACGTTTGGTCTTGGAGCAATTTAACACGCAGTTTCTTGTAGTATGTTTGGAATAACCAGCTCTGGGGGCTTACAACCGCCATTGCTCCCTTTTCTTGAGAAAAGGAAAGGCATCGTTCTAAAAAAACTGTTGCTAAGTCTGATTTTGAATCCGGAAACCGATTTTCACAAAATTCAGACAGAGTTTCTGTTTGAGCGCCTTTTCCTAAGTAAGGCACGTTTGTCGCGACCAAGGTAAAGTGACCGGCGAGCAACTCGGCGGCCTTGGCGAGGCCACGCGCAGTGACGGCCATCTCGCGGGCGGTGTCGTCGGCGGTCGCCGGTGCGAGAGCCTTTTCGACCAGAGGGCGCAGTTCGTCAAAACCGGCGGTAAGCAGGTCGCCGCCACCCGCACGCGGATTAATGAGACTACCGAGCACAGGAGCGTCCTCGAAGAGTTTGTAGAGCCGGACCATGCCCCGCTGAAGTTTTTCGTCGGTGCCAGCGAGGGCGACCCACTCGGCCTGGGTGGTGTGGGGGGCGAGTCCGGAGCAGGCGAGGTGCAGGGCGGGCAGCGGCTGGTAGCCACTGAGTTTCCAGGCAGCAAGGGCGAGATTAAAGGCGGCGATCTGGGTGCAGCGTTCATCGAGTTCGAGGCCGTGAAGATTATCGCGCAGCACAGCAGAGACGGCGGCGGGGGCGCTTAGGTTCTCCTCCTCGACGCGCAGACGGACGAGGAGCGGCAGGGCGAAGACGAGGAAATGACCGCTACCCATACTGGGATCGAGCATCGTGATCTCCCGAGCAGCGCGAGGCCAACCCGGGAAGGTGCCGGCTGCGGGAACCCAAGTCTTGTTGGTATCGTCTTGAACGAAGCGTAGGTAAGTCCACTCGATGCCGGGCACGCCGTTCTTGGGTGAGAGGGCGACAGCGGCGCGGGCGGCGGCTTCATCGGTGCCGTGCAGGCTAAAAGCCTGCGCTACTTTACCCGCCCACCAAGCGCCGAGGGTGTTGTGGAGGAGGAACTCCACCATGTAGTCCTCAGTGAAGAGCTGGGTGACGGGGGACAATTCGGCGGCCCCGATCTTTTTGCCAGACCTGTTGACCTCCTCTTTGCGCAGGGCCTGCCAAAATTGGTAAGTCCATCCAAGGCTATCATCTGCGGTGAAGACCTCTGATCCCAAACCGGCGAGCAAACGGCGCAGCTCGACCTGGCTCTCCGGAGCGAGCACGAGTTCAAGCACGGGGTCTTCGGCACGGAATACACCTGGCAGAGTCTTGCCGGCGAAACGACACGCGAGATCGAAGCCATCCTTGGCGCCCAGTTCGGACGCGAGTTCTTCGCACTCGTCGAGCGTGACGGGTGTTGGCGTGCCGCCCGCGTCGTCCGGCATGAGAAGCAGGTGGTTTTCGGTGAGAAAACGGGTGAAGAGCAGGCGGTGCCAATGCTCATATGCGGTGTGCTCGACCAACCGGGTGAGGTCCTGCGAACCATCAGAGGCACGGGCATCGCCTAGGGCTTTACCACGGGCGCGGAGCGCAGCGCGGAGTTTGCGCCTAGGCTCGTCCATGTGCCCACGCGCCTGCCTCTCGTGAACGGCAAGGTTTTCCAGCGCAGCACGAGCGGCCGACTCGGCAGCAGTGCGGGCAGCCTTGGTTACGTTTTCGAGGTCTTTGCGAAGTTCGCGGGAAAGGGAGACGGGCATGGCGCTAGATATAGTATTTAAAATTAGGCTTGGGTTTTTGAGTCTGGGGATTGTTGACCAAGATCTCACCCACGGCGTCAGAGAAATGCACGGTCACCGGCATGCTGTCGCCCAACTTACAAGCATTGTAGTTAAGTTTGGTGAGCGAGAGAATGTCTCGTGCGACCTGCTCGATGTCAGCTTTGCCATGCAATATGGATACACGTTGCGGCACCGGAACCTCCCAACCGTCATAGGTGCGAATGCGTTCCTTGAATCCGTTGGTCCAAAGCAATCCTGCGGTCTCGGATAACTTTAAAAACGTGCCTCGCAAAACAGGGCGAGTGCCATTGCGGAACAGCCGCACACCGCGCCCGTCGTGGCGGATACGAACCGCAACCAGTTTTACGCCGGGTGGGCAGGCGTCTTGAAATCCCTTGAATTCCTCGGCGGAGACCTCGGAGCCAGCGTGGATGAAGATTTCCGTAAGGGGGCCGCCCTCTTGCTCGCGATACGTTTGGAGCGCCCCAGCTAGCAGATTCATAGCCGCCTGCCGGGTAAGGTGAAATTGTTTCGTATCGCGTGAATACCACGGTCCGAACTCACCGAGGAAGACGATGCCGTCACCCGAGTCCAAAAACATCTGGGCTGCGCAGCAAGCGTTGGAGCCATCTTGTTCGGCTCGCTTAAAGGCGAGCCCAAGGTAACAGACCCCAGCGCGAGCCGTCGCTAATTTCCAAGGTTTCCCCCCGGCTTTATAATAAGCGGTGGCGGCCATGTTCCAGGCACGGTCACTGACCGGGGAAAGATCACGTTCGCCGAACTCGCGTTCGTTGGTTAGCCGGAGCGTGCTTTCGCGGATCAACTGGATCGGGGCACGAAACTCCATCGCCTTGGCTTTGAGCTGACGTCGGAAATCGACAGAGAATTGGTATGCATCAAGATCAGTGGCGATATCGAACAAGTCGGCCTGCCCCTTCTTGCGATCATAGAGAACACTTCGAGGGGCCTTACTGCCCATGGCATCGGCCTTGGAGATCACGGAATTCGGCCGACAGCGTTTCCAGACGAACTCGGGAACAATACAGAATAGGACGCGGATTTCATCATCGCGTGCGTTGCCGATGCGTAAGGCCTCGTAGTAAGCGCCGACAACTCCCGCGGCCCGGAGGTGGGCATCTGGATGGCGAGATAGTTCGTCTAGCTTGTTGCGATCAACTTCACGGCCCCAAGCAGCCTTCTCGGGAAGGATAGCACCCGTAGCCGCCTCGAAACCTGGGAACGGAGGCCAGAGAACATCGGTAGGTTCAATATCTTCGCCGGCCACAGCGTCATTGAGCACAGGGCCATGCAGAAGTTTTGCCCACGCGGAGAACGCTTGGATGCCTTCGACGGTGCCAACAATTCCATAACTCAGTGACATGGGTTGGCTCGGGTGCCCCGCGTCCCACGGGCCGAAGAGGGAGAGCCCATCTCTCGGATCTACCAGCTTCTGCCCGTTACCGAAGATAAGTAGGGGCTCGTCCAAAACAGTGACTTCACCTGCATTCATGGCTGGCCCTCCTTTCCATCGGCATCCTCGGCTTCATCCGTGGCATCTATTTCCGCGTCAGTTTCCAACTCTGTTTCCAGGACTTCGTCCCGAGCCCAAAGTCGGCGTTCATCAACGCTCTTGTTTGCAGTGAACGTAACCGGATCGGCGCTGAGTTCGACGCCGGCGTCGAATCCTGAATCAGCAGCGGCTTTTTGGGTTATGCGAAGCGCGGCCAGAAATGCCAGATGGGTGGCCAACTGCTTATCATTCCACCAATCCCGAGTGATCTTTTTGCGGCGTGAAAGCGCGTTGGAATCGGTGAGCGGCTCCCCCTGCTCGTTGCGGAGGCGAAGAAACAGCTTGGGAATGAGCACCCATCCCTGAATGGGGTCGCGTTCCACCTCGACGCGAAACCCCAAGTTATATTGCACGACTTGGCGTTGATCCTTACCGATTCGGAAAGAGCGCCGGCCGGAGACTTTCATTCGACCATTACTGCCATCGAGGCGATGGTAACGAAGCCATCCTCCATCAAACGCGGCAGGGTCGAGGTAAAGGCTCCGGCCATCACTATCCAAACAGAACCCCCGAGACATCAGAAGTGCCGACGTGGCTTTGCGGATCATCTCCGACATGAAAGACGTCGCTTCGATTTGATGTATCGACTTCACCTGTTCCCAAGTGAGTTCGCTTGGAGCCGCGGAAAATACGGTCAAACTGCTTCGCGGCGGTGGTGCTATGGACAGGAATACCCCTTTTTTGAGGCTGCGAAACGCCCAGGTTGATTTGAGCGCAGTATATTCTTTGTCTTCCAGCCTACGGTTGGAGCGGAACTGAAGAACGCGCTCCGGTGTGCGAGAGAATCGAACGAAGTTTGAGATCAGCGGCTCCGGCTGTGCGGTCACTACTCCTTCAGAAATGAAGGATCTAGCGGAAATTAGTCGACCATCCAGCCGTGGCTTGGGGGCCTGCAAGGCATCCAAGGTGGCAAGTAAATCCTTGAATCCTGAAGCCCAACTCCTGGTGAAGTCTATATACTGTCGGTTGATGTGAAGAAAGCCGAGTTCCTTGTAATCAAATTCGTCCACCCTGACCGGAATCAGAAAATCGCGCTTCAGGTCCCTCGCTACCGCGAGTCCCAGTGTCCATTCGCCTCGGGGGTTGTCCCGCACGACGGACACCTTGGACATGAGCGCAAGCATAAGGAACGATTGATCGGTAATCGCTTTATTGATTTCGCGAGGCCATTCCTGACCGCCCAGAAGTTTTAGTTTGTCACACCAGACTAAGTAGCCTTCTGCCGCCAGCTTTCGTGCAAGCCACATCGCGAACGTCGCGTTGTGGACCGCATAGCTAATGAACAAGTGTTCGCGGACCTTCTGCGGTTGAGGCAGAAGGGTTTTGTGATGATCGACTGGAGACGGGTTATTCAATCCGGGGGAATTAGCGTCGGTGTTATAGTATGACAGGGCCGTCTTTGAGGTTGGCCTCGATGGTGGTGCGGGTCTGGGCGAGCCAAGCGTCGAGATCCTCGGTGGTGCGAAGGGTGGCGCCGGGAAGCGAGACGCGACGGGCCTTGGGCTCCAACTCCTTTACGGCGGCAGCAAGAGCGCGATCGAGTTGCGCTCCAAGGGCGTCGGTGTGGGCCGCCCAAGTAGCCAACGGACACGTTGTCAGAGCGGAAAGAAGTTCGTCATCGGTGCCGGTAATGGGGGCGGGACGCTCCTGCACGCCAGCGGCAGCGAGAAGGTTGGCTTGTTTGGCCGGGGCGAGCTTCGCCCAGGTGGCGTCGGCGGCGAGGCGAGCATGGCCATTGGCGAGCGCGTCGGCATAACGCTCAGCGGTGGTTGCGAGAGCGGTGCGCAGGGCCTCGCCGAGAGCTTTGGCAACGGGTGCAACGGGATCGGGATCGTCGAGCAAAGACCGATTGGTGCGAATCGCGGCAAGCGTATTGGCCCATGCTGCGGTGGACAGGCTGCCTGCTGCACAACCGAGCAAACGCTCCGTGCGGTCAAAGACGGGGCGCCGGAGGGCTATGGCCTCAGAGGTCTTCTTCCATTCGGCGATGCTGGCGGAAAGAGAATCACGCTGGTCGTAGAGTGATTGGAGAAGCTCGTTGCCGATCTTGCCCTCCAAGGATTGCAGCGTGGCAAGCGAAGGGACTACGGGGGCAGGAGCATCGCCACCGGCGGCGCGTGCGAGCGATATGGTGGAGGTAAGGAACTGTCCGGCGTCGGCCAGCTCTCCGCCCGGTTTGGCGTTGATCCCGACGGCGGCGTAAAGTTTGCGCAGCGCGATCTTCTGAGCCGCACCAAGCACGGGCTGCTCAACCCGGTAGTCGGCGAGTCCGAGTTTCTTGATGTCGGAATCGGCGGCGGTGAGCGGCGCACCTTGCAAGCGGGCGCTGAGGTGATTGCTGACGAGTAGAGCCGTAAGCACGGCGTCGATGGCATCCTGCGGCCAGCCGTAGGGAACGCCGGTGAAGTGCTTGCGGATGTCGGTGCCCTTTTTGCCTGCGCCAACAAAGTCGATAAGGGCTTTGGCGACGGGATGCGTCTGCACATCGCCGGCGTGGTTGACATATTGGAGCGAGTTGGGAGCGCCCTCCTTGGCTTTGTTGCGGACGGTCGCCCAATTCGCCGAATCGGCGACATCGAACTTCGGATAGAGGCGCGCCAGAACGGCATCACCAGCGGCTTCGACAGCTGTGCGAAGATCGAGCACAGTCTGTTCCTGACCGCCCGAAAGGAAGAGCCGGGCCTGGCGGACAATGTTCGAGATCAGATCTTCGACTTTCTGACCCTCGTTGGTCAGGCGAGTCTGGATGGAGCGACGGGCTTCCTGTCCTTCGGTGGTGGTGGGGTTGCCCTTGAAGTGGATCGTTTGCTCGGCGGCCTGGGCGGAAGCGATTGCCTGCTTTAGCTCTTCAGCGTGCGACTTCGGAATAAAGAGGTGAAGGGTGGCGTCCTCGGTGCTGCGTTGCTTGATGTCGTTTAGCACCGTGGTCTGCGTCTCGGTGAACTCATCCCGAATCCAAAGTGTGATGCCGTCCGCGGCGGGCGGATTGTCCGAACCGATGTGGGCGAAGATGCGGCGCTTCTCGCGAGCCGCTCCGTGGTTGATCATCAGGCCGGAAAACAGACTGGTGAGGGACTGGCTGAGCAATTGACGGCGCTGGGCATCGATGAGGGTGACGTCATTGATGACGGCGGAGCGGCGCTTGCGGAATTCGCCTTCCCATGCGGCACCTTCGGTGGTTTGCAGGCGGTATTCGCCCTCGACCTCCATGAGCACGCCATCCTCGACCAATTTCTTGAGCAGGCCGGGGAGTTGCTGGCGCAGCTGAGTGCTGCCGGTGGGCAGATCGTCCACCAGCAAGTCGGCGAGGTGCTCGGCCTCGGCACGAACGCCAATGTCGGTGCCGGTCTCACGGGGGAGCTTGTTGATCAGAAAAACGAGTGCGCAAACGCGGCGGCGAAGCTGGCCGTCGGGCTTTTTCACCTGCTCGTCGATGATCTCCTGAAAACGCTTCTGCATCTCCCCGGTTTGAACAAGATCGGTGGCGAGTTGCTCGTAGATGAAATCAGCAGGAACAACTGCGCCGAGCGGACGCTCGCTATAAGCACGGCAGGCCTCGTGCACGACTCGAAGCTGAGTGCGCATCTGGGCGGTGGTGCCGGTAGGATCGACGCTGTGAAGCACGCGCTCCCAGAAACGACGACGCACGGGCAGAAGCGGAAAGTCAGGAACGTAGGCGGTGTGATCCTCGCTCAGCGTTCCGATCTTGGAGGACTTCAGGTGGCGGGTGATCTCACCCTCGTATTTCGAGACGAGGGACTGGACGGTGCCCTTGGCGTTTTCATTTTTCTGGAGGACGACGGTTCGGACAACCTTTTCGACGTCGTTGTCGCGGAGGTGGACCTTGATGGTGTAGCGGCCCATGAGCTTTTGCAGGGCCTGCACGCTGTCGCTAAGGGCGCTCTGGCCGGTGCCGATAAACATGACCCGGCTGTCGAGCTGTTTGCTGCACGCCTCGGTGACCTCCTGAATGTCGAGCGCGAGATCGGGGCGGCCATCTACGAATTGCTGAACCTCGTCGAGCACGACGAGGGTGCAGGGGAGTTTGCCGCCGTTACCTAGGGCGAGGCGGATAAGGCCGAGCATCTCGTCGATGCCAACGTCGTCTACGTTGGGGTATTCGGCGCGGAGCATGGGACCGACCTTGGACGTGTCGCCAATGTGTGGGTATAATTTGATGTAGGCCTTGGCGATGGCGGCAGAAGAATAGAGCTTGGCGACCTCCTCGTTGAAGTCCTTGCCAAGAGCGGCGACCTCGGAGCGCATCTCGTCGAGCCTCCCATCGCGACGCAGGTGAAGGCAAAACTTGGCATAGGGGTATTCGCGGCGCAGGCCGATGGAAGCGAAAATGATCGAGAGCAGGCGCATGCGCACGCTGCCCTTGTCGGCCTTCAAGGTGCCACCGGCCGCGTGGAGTCCTTGGTGTTTTTTTCCGAGAGTTGAGACCTCTTTCAGGAGGGTGGCGACATCGTCGGGGAGCGTAGCGAGGCTACGGGCGGTGTTGCCGTCACCGAAATCGAAGTCCGTCCAGAGGTAGCGGAGCACCTTGACGAGATGGGATTTGCCTGAGCCGTAGAAGCCGCTGACCCATACGGCCTTTTGCTCGGGCGAGGAAAAGTTGGTGAGGTAGCCCTCGATAATGCGGACCAAGCCGGTGCGGTATTCCCCATCGCAGACGAAGGACTGAAGCTCGTAGCGAAGCGTCGTCAGGTCGGTGGTATTGTTGCTGGAAACTCCCTCGTTAAGCAGCTGCCAACCGAGGGGGTCTTTGTGGAAGATTTCGCGGGTCTGGAGGGACATGACAGGTGGTAAAATGTATTAGCGATCCGAGACGATGGGGGTGGCGAGGTAGTCCCACCCGGCACGGGCGGAGAGGAAGTGATAGACGTTGTTTTCGCGCTCTCCGGGGAAGAACAGGAGCAGGTAGCCAGGGACGGCGCGTTCCAGCGCGTCCAGCAGTTGGGAGACTTCCAGGAAATCGAACAACTCCATGAGGCCAGCGAGAGCGACAACAGTGCGTTCGGGTGCAGGCAGTTGCGCGACTTCGTTTTTAACGAACGCGGCGAGCCGCTCCCTCCACTCCGCGACTGCGTAGAGTTCAATATCTTGGGGGTTGGCGAACCAGTCAGCCAGTTCGTCGGGATCTTGGGCCGTGAACCACTCCGAAAGGTGACCGTGGAGGTCGATCAAGTGCCAAGCGTAACCGGCCTCGCGGGTGGAGAGTTCAAACTCTTGAAGACGGTGCTGGAGCCGACGCTCGTCCTCGGGCGGATAGACGGCGAACCATATGCGCTGCGCGGCGGCCTTGTTAGGGTTGAGCGGCAACGAGACGTGACGGCGGTAGTTGTGAAGCAGCTGGTTAATCCGTGACATCGGCGAAGGCGAGTTCGTGTGGATGGAGGAGAGGAGAGAAGTCGAATTCGACGACGCCACCGGCCTGTTTAAAGCCGAGGAGACCACGGGCGGCGGCTATCGAAAGATGACTGGGGACGAGGCCCAGCTGGGCGGTAGCGAGTTCACCAAACTCAGAAGTAAGCAGGCGCTGTCCGCGCAGGCCGGCGAGGTAGCCAGCAAGGATGGCGTAGGCCACCGCGACTGGGCGCGCGTTCGGATGGGAGCGGTGTTTTTTGGCGCGACCGACGAGATGGCCAGCGGACGTCCAAGACGCGGAGGTGTTTTGCGCGATGGATTTGAGAGAGGCCGGGCTGAAACGATCCGGGAACGATGATGCAAGGAACGCCTCGACACGTTCGCGGGGCAGGTGCTCGCCTAAGGATAGAGTGCGAATGAGGCCGAAGCTCGTGCGGAGCTGGGGGTCGCGACAAAACACGCAAACGAGGGCGATGACAGGCAACGAGGAGGGATCGAGCGCCGCGAGTTTGCGCAGGACGCGGAAGAGGGCCTTGCTGGAGTCGAGACCATATAGCTCGACGAGGTGCTTGTAACTCTTGATGCGGCTGGAAGTGGTCGGCTTTCCCAGAATGTTGTCCTCGGTGATGGCGGCGGAGATTTCGGGGAGGGTCGCGCTAGGTTTCGTCTGGGCGAGGACAAGCGCCAGCTCATCCAACATCATTGTGCGGGAGAGCAAACCGCCGCTCAATGCACAGCGAAACCCGAGCGCATCGCGGCGCGGAGTGATGAGTGCATCGATGTGAGAAAGTGGCGAGGTCATGGCGTCTCTTTCAAACGTGAAACAAGCTCCCCAGGCGTGATCACAGCGTCTCCCGCGGCGGAGAAGTGATCGGCGAACGCCTGTGTCTGCGCGTTGTGATAGGGCACAACCACGATAACGCGGGCACAGGGGAGGTGCTGTTTAAGAAGGAGAGCCGTTCCTGTCTCCCGCTCCCAGTCTCGATTCACATTGAACTTGCACTCAATGGCGGTGCGAATGCTTCCGTTGATCAGGAAATCGGTTACAACACTGCCCTTGCGCGCATAGGACTCGAACATAATGCCCGCAACAGAAAGCGTTCGCGCAACGGACTCGCGGAAATCGATGCTAAGGGTTTTTAGCTCAAGATAGCGGGCCACGCGATCGAGTTCAGATGCAGAGATATTACCAACGCCTGTGGTTGTAGCGGGTTCCTCGTCTACGGCATCTGGAAGTCCGGAATAGCCGCTGAGGATGAGTTGTTGCTCCTCCTGAGAGGTGCAAAGCGCTGCTATGAGCTTGGAAAGCGTGCCCTGCCGGGGACGGGATACTCCGTTGAGAATTCGGCTAATCGAAGTCGGAGACACATCGATTCTTTCGGCAAGTGTTTGGCCTGTAACATTCCTGCGCTCCATCAAGGTTCGTAGGGCATCCCCTAGCAGATTTCGAGATGTAGGCGTGAAGTTTGACATATTTGCAGGCTACGGGGTCTCTGAAATTGGTTTAATTGGCAAAATTAGCGAGATTATTCCACTTGAAATGTTAAGAAGTTAAAGCAGACGCTGGTGATCGACGTCTTTTACCGGCGGCTTCACTTGCCGCTCGTCAGGGGCTCCTGAGCGGTCTGGTGAAATTTGATCTATGGCGGCTCTGGACTCCAAAGGCTTGAGCTGCTTCGCCAACGAATGGGTGAGTTCTTGGTTAACTGGCCCCAAGAAGCGTCGGTGAATCCACGCATGAATTGCCCCCATGCCCGCCTCGCCGAAGCAAGCCACGCAGTGCCTGAATGCTTCCGCCGCATTCGAGCGAAAAAGGGCCATGAGGAGTTCGACCGCCCCACGCCCCTCTACGCAGTCTTTCGGGGAAGGACCTGTGATCGAGAAGCCCGTCGCTGATGTCCGAACCACGCGACCATCGGCAAGGTCAGCGCGAAGAGTCTGTGGATTCTCGACCACGAGTGGTATCCCCAGCTTTTCCAAGACCCGTGCGGCCACAATATCCGTTGTCATCACACGCATGGCGTCGTGCTGGCGCTGCAACTCCGAGTATTTCTGCGCCTCAACCGATCGCCGCTCGTCAGCTTCACGCAGCGCTCGCCGAAGCTCGGTTTCACGCTTCCGGAAGTGCTCAACAGCTTTCGCCTGGAAGTGGAGTGTGCGCAGCAGATCGGCGATTTCCTGACGCCACTGCTCGACCGCCAGCCCAGCCCGGTCCCGGTATTTTGTCGCCGATTCGGCGAAAACGCGACCCTCCACGGGAGGCAGCGAAAATGCCAGTGTCTTCTCTAGCTTCTCCGCGGTTCCTGCTGCGTCGGCGACAGCCGAATACCACTCCTTAACAATCGTGCTGGCGATCATCGCGTGACGGGGTGGACGGCGCAACCCGTGATCTTTCATCGCCTCTCCATACGCAGTCCAAAGATCTTCCAGCGTCTTCTTGTTGAATAAATCGAATGCAGAGAGGCGCCACGCAACTGGGGCTGTTGGCTTGGCTTTGCTGCCACGACCTGAAGCCTTAATCGCTTTTTGCACTAGCGGGACGACCACGGCCGTCATGTGCGGCGTAAGCTCATCCAGGTGCTCGACAATTGCCACGATGCGATCGCCATACTTTTCCTTGAGGAAGGCGATCGAGTCACTTCTCCAATTGCGATAGTGATCACTGACAGCCTTCTCGACAACGGATGAATCGCGCTCAGTCTCCATGGGCGGAAAAAAGAACTCATGGCTGGCAGTGACCATGACCTGCTGGGCCAAAACCTGATCACTTCTCACTGCATTGATTGGAATTCCGGCCTCGGCTAACCGATCTACCACGAGTGAGCGAAAGAGATCCTGGCGAAGGAAGCCGCGTCGTTGAGCCTCCTCGAAGTCCATATCGTCGCAACGACCATTGGCGTATACCATCAGGCGATTTGAAGAGAGCTTTGAAGGGTCCGCGTTTGGGATGATCTTTAAACGCAACTCATGGTCAGCTGCATCATCAATGCATTGAGGCGGAGTTCCGTGCCTGGACGACATCTCGCTTCCGGAAATCGACGACTTGAGTTTAGCCGTCCGGATGATGGCATACATTTCGCTGAGGGCGCACATCTGGGAAATCTCCTATACCGAGTTATAGGTAATTGGTTTTAGGCGAACTAGGCAGCCTCCCGAATAGACAGTCCGGCGTCGCGTATCCGGCCCATAGCCTCGTTCATGGCTTTCGCGGCTGCTGACTCCTTGAGCGTGCACTGCCATTCCCCAGCGTTGAAATTGAACCCGAGTGCGCGGAGACCAAGCTTGTGAGCAACCGACAGGTAAATGGCGCTGCTTGCGAACTTGATGGCGATTTTGGAAGTGCTGATCTCTACGTCCTCAGCGCCCGTCTTAGGCGAGGTCGATGACGGGGGTGGGTGCAAACTACCATCACGAGGCTGCTCCAGAGATTGAGGCCCGAGTGGGGCACGATGCTGGGCGGCCAGAACAGCTTTAGTCTCGTCGAGACTGTCGATGGCGTGCTCCTTAACCGACTCAATCATCGGCAGCCCTAGCGGCTCACGGCGATCGGCTTCGGGCACTGCTTCACATCCGGCATGGCCCCCGCCCTCAGATTGCTGAGCGTCGGTGTGCACCTCCCCGTCACGAATCGGGTTCGACGCCTCCACTTCCAATGGGTAGTCAACTGATTCAAGCCCTGCTCCCAGCGCATCGCTGTTTCCCTTTCCAGCCAGCAATTCGTCCAGCTTGATAAAATTGATCGAGCTGTTCACGGAAGGGATGCCAGTGATTTCAATTCGAAGCCGCTTCCATGATGCTCTGACCTTCGCAAGCACGCTTGACGCAGAGGGAGCAGGATCGGGGATGCGCTCTCCGAGCGTTTGGGCAATCCGGATGATCATCGGCCCGGTGATCTTCTCTTCACCAGCCTGGCTTACAGCGGTCTCCCAGATACGGACCTGCTTTTCTTCATGGCACTTCTCAAGTGCTTGTAGTTGGGCACGCCGGCTGGGAAGGGGTCCTGCAACCACGCCGGCCAGACGATTATAGACCAAGGCTTCGTTGATTCGTTTATAGCCAGACTTCAACAGGCTCTTGTCAGGCTCTTCGCGGAGCTTTCGGCGGATATCCTTGATTACCCAATCGGCGAACGCGTCATAGGTATCAAACTGATCCTCGCCCTCCTCGTCCTTTGGAGCCTTGAACAAGCTGAGGGATTGAATCTGGCGCAGGTCATTACAGATCGACAAGTCGATATCGTCAGGACGAGAGTGGTCTTTGATTGCGTTGTAGATGGACGCCAAGCGGGCATCGAGTGCGCGCTCTTCGGGGGAAATTTCCGTGTTCATGAGTCTCCTTTAGGTGTCGCCGAATCGGCGACATTTAGGACTCCTTGGAGTCGCTGTTGGCGATGAAATCGAGCAACGACTTCACGTTGACCAGGCGAATCCCGCGAGATGCTTTGGGGTTCGTCTTGATAACTTTGGAGATGACCCGCGGCGCCGACGCGGGCGTTGTCACAAGCTTGAACATTGTGGACCGGGGAATGCTCGTCAGGGCGCAGCGCTCGCCATTTTTAGGAAGGCGGATCCATTCTGGATACCGCGAGTTGGAGTCTTCGTGAGGAGATGAGATGGACGTTTTCACGCCCATAGATTTCGGCGACAGTCGACGATCTCCCAAAAATGAAAGTGGGGTAAGCGGCGTAC
>CAZXHR010000002.1:0-61671 GCA_964640465.1 uncultured Opitutaceae bacterium | reverse complement strand
GCCCTCGCCGTTCTCGCGAACGGCACCACGGCGGACACGCACACCGCAACACGCCTCACGGGTGCGCCAAGCTCCAGCTCGGCTTCCGCCTCATCGCGCTCCTCGCGACGCTCCGCCGCCGACCCACTGTAGACAGGATCGGTAATCCCGGCCGTATGTCGCGAACCATTCATGGAAGACGTCGCCACGCGCAACTGCGACGAAGCCCGGGGCTTTCGCTCCGGGCTTCGTTTCAAACAGATCTACGTCTTGTCGCCGATCGGCTCAGGCCTGCGGCGTCGCCGTCGAGGCGATGTGCAGGTCCTTCAGCTGCTTGGCCGTCGGCACCGAGGGGCTCTGCGTCATGAGGCACTGGCCCTTCTGCGTCTTCGGGAAGGCGATCACGTCGCGGATGCTGGAGGTGCCGCAGAGGATCGTCACCAGGCGGTCGAGACCGAGAGCAATGCCACCGTGCGGAGGCGCGCCGAACTTGAACGCGTTGAGCATGTAGCCGAAGCGGCTCGCGACCATGTCGGCCGGGATCTTCAGCACATCCTCGAACACCTTCTGTTGCAACGCAGGCTGGTGGATGCGGATCGAGCCGCCGCCGAGCTCCACGCCGTTGAGGACGATGTCGTAGTGCTGGCCTCGGACAGCGTGCGGGTTGGTGTCGAGCAGCGGAATATCATCCTCCACCGGCGAGGTGAAGGGATGGTGCGTGGCGACGAAGCGCTTTTCCTCCTCGTCATAGGTCATCAGCGGGAAATCGATGACCCAGAGGAAATTGAACTGGTCGGCCGGGATCGTGAGCACGCCGCGCTTCTGGAGGAGCTGGCAGCACTCCAGGCGGATGCGGCCAAGGATCGCGCAAGCGCGCTCCCAACCGGCGGCGGCGAAGAAGACAATATCGCCTTCCTCGATGTTGAGGAGCTGCTTGAGTGCGGCCTTTTCAGCGTCGGAGAAGAACTTCACGATCGGCGATTTCCACTCGCCTTTCTCGGCCTTGATGAAGGCCAGACCCTTCGCGCCGAGCGCCTTCGCGGCCTCCTCAAGGCCGGAGAGCTCGCCCTGCGTGATGTCGGCCAGCTTCTTGGCGTTGATCGCCTTGATCACGCCGCCGTTGGCGACGGTCGAGGCGAAGACCTTGAACGCGGAAGTGCGGAACGTCTCGGTGAGGTCGACGAGCTCAAGGGCGAAACGCGTGTCCGGCTTGTCGACACCGAAGCGGTTCATCGCATCGGTGAACTTCATGCGCGGAAACGGCGTGGGAATGTCCATCCCCTTCACTTCCTTCCAGATCTTCTTCAGGAGCCCCTCGATGAGCGCGTAGATGTCCTCGCGGTCGATGAAGGAGGCCTCGATGTCGAGCTGGGTGAACTCCGGCTGCCGGTCGGCGCGGAGATCCTCGTCGCGGAAGCATTTCGCGATCTGGAAGTACTTCTCGAAGCCGGCGACCATCAGCATCTGCTTGAACTGCTGGGGCGACTGCGGGAGCGCGTAGCACTGGCCGGGGTTGACGCGCGAAGGCACGAGGTATTCGCGGGCGCCCTCGGGCGTGCTCTTGAACAGCACCGGCGTCTCGATCTCGAGGAAGCCCTGGGCGTCCATGAAATTGCGGATCGAGCGCGTGGTCGCGTAACGCGTCATGATCGCGTTCTTCATGCGCGGGCGGCGCAGGTCGAGGTAGCGGTAAGTGAGGCGAAGGTCCTCGTTGACCTTGTCGCCGCTGGCGTCGTCGAGCGGGAACGGGGGGGTGTCGGAAATATTGTGCACCTTCAGCGAGGTGACCTGCAGCTCCACCTCGCCGGTGGGCAGGGCCTTGTTGACCATCTCCGCCGGGCGGAGCTCGACCTCGCCGGTGAGCGTCACCACGGATTCGGGGCGCAGGGAGATCGCCAGCGCGCCGAGTTCCGCGCTGGCCTTGGGATTGAGCTTCACCTGGGTCACGCCCGCGCGGTCGCGCAGGTCGATGAACAAAATGCCGCCGTGATCGCGGATGGAGTCGACCCAACCCGACAGGGTGACGGACTTGCCGACATCGGCGCGGGTGAGCTGGGCGCAGGTATGCGTACGCTTCATGATAAGGGACAAAAGAGAGGCCACGAAACGGCCGGCCCCGGAGCGGGGCAATCCCAATCTGGGAAAGCGCGGCGTGGATTCGCCGCCCGCACGCCGCATTCACCATCGCCCGCGACGCGGCCCTCGACAAAAAACGCTTTCCCTGTCGCCTGCGGCGCGCTCTGCTTTCCCGCTTCCAAGCCCTTTCCGCGCGCGCCCGACACCCCGCCGGCCGCGCGCCCCGTCCCCACACTTTCATGGACAACGTCAAATACCTGCTCCCCGAAACCGAGATCCCGACCGCGTGGTACAACATCGCGGCCGACCTGCCCGTGCCGCTCCCGCCGGTGATCCACCCCGGCACGATGAAGCCGATCGGCCCGCAGGACCTCGCCCCCATCTTCCCGATGGCCGTCATCGAGCAGGAGGTCTCCACCGACCGCTGGATTCAGATTCCGGAGCCGGTCCGCGACATCTACCGCCAGTGGCGCTGCACCCCGCTGCACCGCGCCCGCCGCCTCGAGCAGTTCCTCGGCACGCCGGCCAAGATCTACTTCAAGAACGAGAGCGTCTCCCCCGCCGGCTCCCACAAGCCCAACTCCGCCATCCCGCAGGCCTACTACAACAAGCGCGAGGGCGTGAAGCGCATCATCACCGAGACCGGCGCCGGCCAGTGGGGCGCGTCGCTCGCGCTCGCCGGCACGTTCTTCGGCATCGAGGTTCTCATCTACATGGTGAAGGTGAGCTACGGCCAGAAGCCGTACCGTCGCGCGCTCATGGAGACCTGGGGCGCCAACGTCATCGCCAGCCCCTCCAACACCACCGCCGCCGGCCGCGCCGGCCTCGCCCAGGATCCGAACTGCACCGGCTCGCTGGGCATGGCCATCGCCGAAGCCGTCGAGGTCGCCGCCGGCGATCCGAATGCCAAGTACGCGCTGGGCTCCGTCCTCAACCACGTCGCCCTCCACCAGACCGTCATCGGCCTGGAGTCGCTCAAGCAGATGGAGGCCGCCGGCGACTATCCCGATGTCGTCATCGCCTGCGCGGGCGGCGGCAGCAACTTCGCCGGCCTCACCTTCCCCTTCCTCGGCAAGAAGCTCCGCGGCGAGCGCACCACCCGCGTCCTCGCCGTCGAACCGGCCTCCTGCCCCTCGCTCACGAAGGGCAAGTTCACCTACGACTTCGGCGACACCGCCCACCTCACGCCGCTCATGAAGATGTACACCCTCGGCAACACCTTCGTGCCCGAGGGCATCCATGCCGGCGGCCTGCGCTACCACGGCATGTCCCCGATCGTCTCGCACCTCATGTCCCTCGGCCAGATCGAGGCCCGCGCGTACCCGCAACTGAGCTGCTTCGAGGCGGCGATGACCTTCGCTCAGACCGAAGGGCTCCTCCCTGCTCCCGAGAGCTCGCACGCAATCAAGGGCGCCATCGACGAGGCCCTCCGCTGCAAGCGGGAGAACAAGGCCGAGACGATCCTCTTCGGTCTCTCCGGTCACGGCTACTTCGACATGCCCGCCTACCAGGACTACCGCGCCGGCAAGCTCGCCGATCACGAGTACAGCCACGCGCAAGTCGACGAAGCCCTCGCCGAACTGCCGAAAGTCCCCGGCGTCTGAGCCGCATCGCATTTTCCCCGCAAACCCGACAACGGCCGGTGTGCGCCCAGTGAGCCACCGGCCGTTTTGTTGGCCCGGCTGCAGCCGGTTCCGGAATGTGGAACTGCTCACGCGAGCAGCTCTACCTAGGCGCAGACGGCGCGCGGCCATCGCCGTTCTCGCGAACGGCGCCACAGCTCAGCCCATCGAGCCCAGCTCCGCCCTCCACCGTGTCACCTCCGCCCGCCCACTGCGCCACCGACGTGCCACGTTGACACGCCCCCACCGCGCGCGCTTGGTTGACGGCCTGCGTTTTCAGAGGAGAGCGCCGCACTGCACCGCACGGCACACCTTCTGCAAAACCTCCGCCCGGTCCGGTGCGCTCGCGCCGTTTCCGAGAGTCGTTTCTCACCCTTTCATAACAAACCAACCCGTCCTCCCGACCATGTCCGCTCCCGCCGAAAAACACGTCTTCCCGGCCGAAGGTACGCAGCTCCTCGAGCTCGTCATCCACTCGCGCTACACCGACCGCGAGATCTTCATCCGCGAGCTGGTCTCCAACGCGAGCGACGCCCTCGAAAAGCTCCGCCACCTCAAGATCGTCGAAAAGGACATCTTCGAGCCCGACCTCCCGCTCGAGATCAACATCACCACCGACGACAAGGCCGGAACAATCACCTTCCAGGACCACGGTATCGGCATGAGCCGCACCGAGCTCGTCGAAAACCTCGGCACCATCGCCCACTCAGGCACCAAGGCCTTTCTCTCCGCCCTCAAGGAGAAGGGAGACGCCTCCTCCACCAATCTCATCGGTCAGTTCGGCGTCGGCTTCTACTCCGCCTTCATGCCGGCCAAGGAAGTCCGCGTCTACACCCACTCCTGGCGCCCGACCGACGAACACCTCGTCTGGTCCTCCGACGGCTCCGGCGACTACGAGATCGACGCCACCGCCGACCAGAAGCGCGGCTGCAAGATCGTCGTCACCCTCAAGGACGACCAGAAGCAGTTCGCCCAGGCCTCCGAGGTGAAACGCATCCTCGAGCACTACTCCTCGTTCGTCCCCTTCCCGGTCAATCTCAACGGCGAGAAGGTCAACAAGATCGAGGCCCTCTGGCTCCGCGCGAAGTCGACGATCAAGGACGAGGAATACACCGAGTTCTACAAGTTCCAGGCCAAGGCCTGGGACGAACCGCGCAACCGCCTCCATTTCAGCGCCGACGCCCCGCTCACCATCAACGCCCTCCTCTTCACGCCGAAGGAGAACCAGGAGCGCTTCGGCTTCGGCCGCATGGACCCCGGCGTCTCGCTCTACTGCAAGAACGTCCTCATCGACGCCAAGCCCGAGGGCTTGCTCCCCGAGTGGCTGCGCTTCCTCAAGGGCGTCGTCGATTCCGCCGACCTCCCGCTGAACATCTCCCGCGAGTCCATGCAGGACAGCGCGCTCGTGCAGAAGCTCAACCGCGTCATCACCAAGCGCTACCTGAAGTTCCTCGAGGAGGAGGCCGAGAAGAACGCCGACGCCTACGCCGACTTCTACAAGCAGTTCGGCATCTTCCTGAAGGAAGGCGTCACCGCCGACTACACACACCGCGAGCAGCTCGCCAAGCTCCTCCGCTATGAGTCCTCGCTCACCGAGAAGGGCAAGACCACCTCGCTCGCCGAGTACGTGAAGCGCATGCCCGAGGCGCAGAAGGAGATCTATTACCTCCACGCCCTCAACCGCGCCGCGCTGGAGTCCGGCCCGTAGCTCGAGGCCTTCAAGTCCCGCAACTTCGCGGTTCGCATCGTCTACGAGCCCATCGACGAGTTCGTGATGAACCACCTCTCCACGTTCGAGAGCAAGCGCCTCGTCTCCGCCGACACCGCCGATCTCGACCTGGGCGATGCGCCCGCCACCGCCGGCGAGCCGCTTCCCGAGGCCGAGGTCAAGACCCTGTGCGGATGGCTCAAGGACAAGCTCGGCGAAGCCAAGGTCGGCAAGGTCGAGGCGGGCAAGCGCCTCGTCGACAGCCCAGTCGTCGCCCTCAACTCCGACAAGTTCCTCTCGCCCGCCATGCGTCGCATCATGCGCGCCATGAAGCCCGACGAGGCCGAGACCCCCGCCAAGATGGATCTCGAGATCAACCCGCGCCACCCGCTCATCAAGAGCCTCTACAAGCTCTCCACCAGCGACGCCGACCGCGCCTCGCTCATCGCCGAGCAGCTCTACGAGAACGCCCTGCTCGCCGCCGGCATCGTCGAGGAGCCGCGCAACTTCGTCTCCCGCCTCAACAAAATCCTCGAAATGGCCGCCAAGTGACAGATTGAACCACAGAGCACACAGAGAACCGGGAGAGTTCCGAACTCCGATTCCTCTGTGCCCTCTGTGGTGAGATTCCGTTCCTGGTTTCCTGAATCCGCGATAGCTCCATTCCGCCTCTCCGGTCTTCCTTCTCTTCGTTTCCTTCTGTCATCCGTCCTCCGTCGTCCGCCGTCTGCCATCCGTTCGCCGTCCTTCTTCCTCCCTTTCCGTCATGCCCGAAGCCTCCGCCACTCCTCCCGCTCCCGAATCCACGCCGCCGCCCGCCCCCGAGCAGGCCACCGCCACGCCTCATCCGGCCGCCGAAGGCGCCGCGCCGCTCTCGCCCGAGCAGCAGCGCATCGCCGAGCTCGAGGCCCGCGCGCAGCAAGCCGAGGCCGCCCTCGCCGACGAGCGCGACAAGTTCCTGCGCAAGGTCGCTGACTTCGAGAACACCCGCCGCCGCATCACCTCCGACGCCCAGCGCACCGCCGAGGCCAAGAAGATCGACTTCATCCAACAGGCCCTCTCCATCGCCGACAATCTGGAGATGGCGCTCACCACGCCCGCCGACAAGGAGACCGTCGATCACCTCACCGCCGGCGTCCGCATGACGCTCGAAAAGTTCTACCAGCTCCTCCGCGAAAACGGCGTCGAGAAGATCCCGAGCCTCGACCAACCCTTCGACCCGCACCGTCACGAAGCCGTCTCGATGCAGAAGATCGAGGGCAAGCCCGACAACACCGTCGTGCAGGTCTATCGCGAAGGCTACATCAAGGGCGACCAGGTCCTCCGCTACGCCCAAGTCGTCGTGAATCAGCACTAAAGTTTCGGCGCGCCACGCGCCGAAACTTCATCCCATGCCCTCCGCCTTCAAAGACTACTACCAGACCCTCGGCGTCGCCCGCACCGCCACACCCGAGGAGATCAAGAAGGCGTTCCGCCGGCTCGCCCGCGAATACCATCCCGACCGCGCGCCCACCGCCACCCGCAAGGCCGCGATGGAGGTCAAATTCAAGGAGATCAACGAGGCCTACGAGGTCCTCGGCGACCCCGAGAAACGCAAACGCTACGACGAGCTCGGTGCCAACTGGGACCAGCCGCAGTATAGCCGCGGTGGCGGTTTCAGTGGCGGCCCCTTCGGCGGCGGCTGGCAACAGCAGCAGGGCTCACCCCAGGATTTCGAAGACGCCTTCGGTGGCGCCGGCTTCAGCGATTTCTTCGAGCAGTTCTTCGGCCGCGGATTCTCCACCGGAGGAACCGGCCGCGGCAGCCCACGCGGCAAATCCCGCCGCCCCTCCGGCGATGTCGAGGCCGACATCCGCATCACCCTTGAGGAGGCGGTCAAGGGCTCGCATCGCCAGATCTCCTACAAGCGCACCGATCCCGCCACCGGCGCGCCCGCCGTTCAGACCTACAACATCAAGATCCCCGCCGGCATCCGCGAGGGTCAGAAGATCCGCCTCGCCGGCCAAGGCAACGGCGGCGACCTCTTCCTCAACGTCCGTTTCCTCCAGCACCCGGAGTTCCGCCGCGAGGGCGACGATCTCTTCTACGATCTCGAGCTCGCTCCGTGGGAAGCTGTCCTCGGCGCCACCATCCCGCTGCAGACGCTCGACGGCAAAGTGAACCTCCGCATCAAGCCCGGCACGCAGGGAGGGCAGCAGCTCCGCCTCAACGGCCTCGGCCTCCACAACGAGCACGGCCAGCGCGGCGATCTCCATGTGATCATCCGTGTCCAAGTTCCCGAGGACCCGCCCGCCGCCGAACGCGCCCTCTGGGAAAAACTCTCCGAAACCAGCCAGTTCAACCCGCGCGAGTAGGCAGGGCGAACCGGCCCCGGTGAGCCGCTTTCGCGCCGCCCGCGTCACCTTATCCAAAGTCCTATAGGTCCCATACGTCCTATACGATCCATTCAGCCAGCCACCCGCCGGCTCCCAGTCTTTCGCTCAACCACGCATTCCCATGAGCACCCTCGATTTCTCCCGCTTCACCGAGAAAGCCGCCGAGGCCGTCCAGTCCGCCCAGGCCGAGGCCCGCCGCCGCAACCAGCAGCAGGTCGACCTCTGGCACCTCCTCCACGCCCTCGTCGTCCAGGAGGACGGCATCGTGCCGGCTGTCCTCGACAAGATGCAGATCCAGCCCAGCGCCGTGCAGCTCGCCCTTGAGCGCCAGCTCGATCGCCTCCCCGCCGTCGCCGGCGCCACCGCCGCGGGCCAGATGTACATCAGCCAGGCGGTCAACGACGCCTTCACCGCCGCCGAGGACTCCGCGAAACAACTCCGCGACGACTACCTCTCCACCGAGCACCTCTTCCTCGGCGCCCTCCGCGCCAAATCCCTCCCGGCCGAGGTCACGCGCTTCTTCGCCAGCTTCGAACTCACCGAGCCGAAGTTCCTCGCCGCGTTGAAGGAGATTCGCGGCAACCAGCGCGTCACCTCCCAGAATCCGGAGACGACCTTCCGCGCCCTCGAGAAATACGGCACCGACCTCGTCGCCCAGGCGCGCAAGGGCAAGCTCGACCCCGTCATCGGCCGCGACGACGAGATCCGCCGCACCATCCGCATCCTCTCCCGCAAGACCAAGAACAACCCCGTCCTCATCGGCGACCCGGGCGTGGGCAAGACCGCCATCGTCGAGGGCCTCGCCCAGCGCATCCTGCGCGGCGACGTGCCCGAGGGCCTCAAGGACAAGACCGTCTTCTCCCTCGACATGGGCTCCCTCCTCGCCGGCGCCAAGTACCGCGGCGAGTTCGAGGAGCGCCTCAAGGCCGTCCTCCAGGAGGTCAAACAAAGCGAGGGCCGCATCATCCTCTTCATCGACGAGCTCCACACCATCGTCGGCGCCGGCAAGGCCGAGGGCGCCATGGACGCCGGCAACATGCTCAAGCCCATGCTCGCCCGCGGCGAGTTGCGCTGCATCGGCGCCACCACGCTCGACGAATACCGCAAGCACGTCGAAAAGGACGCCGCCCTCGCCCGCCGTTTCCAGCCCGTGCTCGTCGACCAGCCGAGCGTCGAGGACACCATCTCCATCCTCCGCGGCCTGCGCGAACGCTTCGAGGTCCACCACGGCGTGCGCATCCAGGACAACGCCCTCGTCAACGCCGCCGTCCTCTCCCACCGCTACATCTCCGAACGCTTCCTGCCCGACAAGGCCATCGACCTCGTCGACGAGGCCTGCGCCACCATCCGCACCGAGATGGATTCCATGCCGCAGGAGCTCGACGAACTCTCCCGCCGCCAGATGCAGCTCCAGATCGAGGAGGCCGCGCTGAAGAAGGAGAAGGACGAGAACTCCCAACAACGCCTCGCCGCCCTCACCAAGGAACTCGCCGACATCCGTTCCCGCGCCGACGCCATGCGCCACCAGTGGGAAAAGGAGAAGTCCGCCATCGGCGGCGTCCAGAAGGTGCGCGAACAACTCGAGACCGAGCGCCGCGCCCTCGAGAAGGCCGAGCGCGAATACGATCTCAACAAGGCCGCCGAGATCCGCCACGGCCGCATCCCTCAGCTCACCGCCAAGCTGAAGGAGATGGAAGAGTCCACAAAGGCATCAAAACTCCTCCGCGAGGAAGTCACCGCCGAGGAGATCGCCGAGATCGTCGCGCGCTGGACCGGCGTGCCCGTCACGCGCCTGCTCGAGGGCGAAAAGGAAAAACTCCTCCGCCTCGCCGATGTCCTCCACCAACGCGTCATCGGCCAGGACGAAGCCGTGCAGGCCGTGGCCGATGCCATCCTCCGCGCCCGCGCCGGCATCAAAGACCCGCGCCGCCCCATCGGTTCGTTCCTCTTCCTCGGTCCCACCGGCGTGGGCAAGACCGAGCTCGCCAAGACCCTCGCCGAATCCCTCTTCGACTCGGAGCAGAATCTCGTGCGCCTCGACATGTCCGAATACATGGAGAAGCACACCGTCGCCCGCCTCATCGGCGCGCCTCCCGGCTATGTCGGCTACGACGAGGGCGGCCAGCTCTCCGAAGCCGTCCGCCGCAAGCCGTACTCGGTCGTCCTCTTCGACGAAGTCGAGAAGGCGCACCCCGATGTCTTCAACGTCCTACTCCAGGTCCTCGACGATGGCCGCATCACCGACTCCCAAGGCCACGTCGTCGACTTCAAGAACACCGTTGTCATCCTCACCTCCAACATCGGCAGCCGCTTCCTCCAGGAAGGCGTGACCGACGACACCATTCCGGAATCCGTCCGCGAATCCGTGATGGCCGAGCTCCGCCGCGCGTTCCGTCCCGAGTTTCTGAACCGCATCGACGACACCGTCCTCTTCAAGCCCCTCGCGCTCGAGGAGATCTCGAAGATCGTCGACCTCCTCCTCGTCGACTTGAACAAGCGCCTCGCCGACCGCCGCATCACTGTGGAGCTCGACAAGAAAGCCAAGGAGTGGGTCGCCGAGAAAGGCTACGATCCCGTGTACGGCGCGCGTCCCCTGAAGCGTTTCCTCCAGAAACATCTGGAGAACCAACTCGCCCGCGCCCTCATCTCCGGCACCGTGAAGGAAAACACCACCCTCACCTTCCGCGTCAAAAACGACGAACTGGAGCTGAATGTTTAGTCGATATGCCAAAGGGCGAAATACAAGACGCTGTATCCATCACCTTCGATGGTTTCTACCTGCACATGCTATCACTCAGTCATCTGCAGACACTGTCCTACTTCATCGAGGTACTGCCCGATCTTCGTATTCAACATCTCTCCAATCGCCTTGATACACGAAAATCCTGCGCATACCACGGCACAGTTACGGCTAGCATATTTATCGCCGTCGCCTTCCTTGAAGCGCAGATCAACGAAACACTGTTCGACGTTCATCAACGGCAGATCGAGATTCCCGATATCGCACAGCGCGAGCGATTGTTCTCAGCGCTTCAAGCTCGGCTCTACGAGCGCAACGCCGATAGGTGGAACTGCATAGACAAATACAAGTTCGTTCTCAGCACCCTCGAACGCCAGGAGCTGGCCAAATCAACAGAAACGCCAGCGAGGAAACTCACATTCTTTCGAAACGAACTGGTCCACTACGATCCGGTTCTTCAGCTTGATCCCAGAGGGACGCATCACCCTCAAAAGCTGGCGCAGGAGCTCAGCAAATACTTCACGGGAGAGAACCCCAGAGCTGGATTTCCCGATTCATGCCTCTGCGTGGAGGCAGTCAACTGGGCGTACGTTTCCGCCAGAAGGTTCTCCGAAGAGTTCTTCGCCCGATTGAACTCACCCATACCATATCTGCATCTCAAGCTCGTTGATCCGGCTACTCTCCCGTTGGTATCACCACCGCCATAGAATCGCCGCCGAACACAACAAACGGGATTTCAATCAACGACGTCCATAGCATTTAAAGACGCCTATACAGACGGTATCTCAAGAAACAGTCCTGATCATTAGCGCGGGTGCCAGTATGCCATGCGGCTTCCCAAGCAGTACAGCGCCTATCGAGCAGATCTCTCAAGGAAGATCGACTGCCTTGCGCCCGCTTTGCCGGCCAAAATAGCGAACTAGCGCCACGATAACACAAATAGGAAGCGCCAAGATTAGGGCGGCCGATCCAGCAGCAACAACTCTCTGCGCGAAAGGCATTCGTTCTTGAAAATCGCCACTTCCGATTAGCTGAAGCAGAAAAAATAGCCAAGTAATTGCACCAACAAACAGCCCCGCCAATACAGGCGAACATGTCCTGAGTCGAGCTACACTCGGCGACCGTCGGAAAACCCAACACGAACATAATGTGTCGTTTAGCGCGCGCTGTTCTTTGGAAATGTCTATAAAGATTGCGAAAATAAACTTCACTCCAAACCAAGCCAAGACCGATAGCACATTGGTATCCGCTAGAAATACCAGCAGCGGAAGATAGAATAGAGCTACTGTCCAGAAACGAGCCGACGCGCGCCTAAAAGACACTCGCTCACCATCCGCCCCAACAACCACAAGTCCAAGGAATAGTTTACCGAGTGTCGCCTGATACCTTGAAGACTCCATAATAGAATAGTAGAGCCACGCTATCAGCACAAACCCCAGTGAGCAGAACAACAAGCCAGTTCGACCCGTTGCTCCAGATTCGGGAACGCCTGCCTTGTATATCAAGTAGAACAGCGGAATGCTAAGCAGCTGGCTCACAATCACAATCAGCATATGGTCGATGGCATATGCGCGAAGACGAACACTAAAACCCACACTGCTCAGGTCGCATGCATCGCCGACTTCGCATTCCGATTCCGGAACCGCATCTTCCGGTTCCACAGGGGCTGAGTCAGGTATGGCCGCGCCTAAAGGCCTGATAACATGGCTTGGTGCGACAACGATCCCCTTGCAGGAGGGGCACTCAAACTCTCGGCCATCTGCTGACTCAGCAATCTCGAGATGCTGACCACAGTGTATGCAAAAGAAGTGGGGCATCGGGATCACTCTACGTACGCAGATCGTTGTTTTTCAAGGCTGGATTGATAGTTCATGTCACGACTTCTGACACGGCGCCCAATCAAACCCGCCGCCCCTGCTCGACCACGAACGACGTCGTTAGGAAGGAGACAAGAGCGAGAGCGGACTGAAGGGGTCACGTCTTAACTTTTGACAAGGCGCCCAACCGCCATCCCTCCGTCCCCTACTCGACCACGAACGCCTCCATCACCGTGCCGGGCTTCTCCAGTTGAGCGCGATCGAGGCGGCCAATGGAAAACGGGAAGACGGTTCCCTCGCCGTGAGGTGGACCCCGAACGTGAGACAGCGGGGACGGGTTGGTTAGTTATGAGGCCGGAATAGGGGGTCAAACTTTGCACTTTGCACTCGCGAATCCGCCTGATCCGCACTCGTTGCGTCCATGGCGCGCAAACTACGGATCGAGGCGGAGGAGGCGGTCTACCATGTCATCGTTCGTGGCAACTACCGGGCCGATGTCTTCGCCGCCGACTCCACCAAGGCGGCGTTCCTCCACTGCCTTGACGAAGCCTGCACCAAGTCCGGTTGGCTGATCCACGCCTGGTGCGTGATGTCGAACCACTACCATCTGTGCCTGCGCACGCCGCAACCCAACCTCGTCGACGGCATGCGTTGGCTACAGGCCACGTTCTCCGTGCGCTTCAACCGATTTCGCGGCGAACAGGGGCATGTCTTCCAAGGGCGCTACAAGGCCCTGCCGGTCGAACCCGACGCCGTCGGCGCGGTCTGCCACTACATCCATCTCAACCCGGTGCGAGCCCGTCTGGTCGAGGTCGGCGCCCTCCCCTCCTATCCTTGGTCGAGCATGCAGGCCCTCACTCGCAACTGTCCGCGTCCGGCATGGCTGTCGGTCGGCGAAGCATTGGAACACGCCGGTGGCCTCAAGGACACTCCCGCCGGCAGAAAGCGTTACCTCGCCTACCTCGACTGGCTCCACCTCGACGATGAAGCCAAGAAAGCCTTCGCCTTCGAGCGAATGTCGAAAGACTGGGCAGTCGGTACGGTGGCGTTCCGCAAAGAGTTGATCAAGGAGCACAAAGACCTCGAAAGCGCACTGGAACGGAAAGATCAAAGCGCCCGCGATGCGCGTGAGGCCCACTGGACCGAGACACTGACAGGATTGCTAACGGCGATCAGCAAATCGCCCAAGGACATCACCGACGCACCGAAAGGAAGCCCATGGAAGGTGGCGGTCGCCAGTGCGATGAAGTCGTCGACCACCGCGGGCAATCCTTGGCTCGCTGAGCGGCTCAACATGGGCAGTCCGTTTCGCCTCAGCCGCCTCGTCACCGACTGCCGCACAGCCCCCGATGCGTACCAGCCCTACGTCGCGCGCATTGCAAAGTGCAAAGTTTGACCCCCTATTTCGCCCCAAACGACACTCAGACCGTCTATCTGCGGAACGTCGTCAAAGATCCGAACATCGAGGTCGGCGACTTCACGATGTACAACGACTTTGTCCGCGACCCGAAGGATTTCGCCCGCAACAACGTCCTCTACCACTACCCGATCAACCGCGATCGCCTGGTGATCGGCAAGTATTGTTCCATCGCCTGCGGCGCGAAGTTCCTCTTCACCTCCGCCAACCACACCGCCAAGTCGCTCTCGACCTACCCCTTCCCGATCTTCTTCGCCGAATGGGGGCTCGATCCGGCGACGATCACCGAGGCCTGGGACAACAAGGGCGACATCGTCGTCGGCAACGACGTGTGGATCGGCTACGAGGCGGTGATCCTCTCCGGCGTCCACATCGGCGATGGCGCCATCATCGGCGCGCGCGCGGTCGTGACGAAGGATGTGCCGCCGTACACCACCGTCGGCGGCGTGCCGGCGCGGAGGATCCGCGAACGTTTCGCGCCGGAGACGGTCCAGCGGCTCCTTCGCCTCAGGTGGTGGGATCTGCCGCCGGAGGAAGTCCGCTCGCTGCTGCCGGCGCTGATGAAAGGCGTGTTGCCCGGCGATCCGATTCCCGAAGACGGGGTCGAAGGGATCACTGCTTAACCTTAACACGGCGCCCATTGCGATCCCACCGCCCGACTCGACCGCAAACGCCGCCATAACCGTGCCGGGCTTCTCCAGTTGAGCGCGAGGTACTGGTAGAAGCTAGGAGCTGGAATCCGGAAGTTTGGAGGCGAACCCGCGCCGCCGGAGCGGAGCGCCGAACGTCAGCCTCCGTCCGCCAGGCTTTTATCTCCTAGCTTCTAGCTCCCAACTTCTTGTCCGCCCTCGACGGTCCACCGCTCGATGCTGCCGTCGCGCAGCGAGACAGTGAACTCCACGCTCTAATTCCCGCCCTCGACGACCGCCTTCGGCATAGAAAGGTATTTCCGGTAGATCGCCGGCGAACGTCTCAGTGCGTATTGTCCTCCTCGGTTCAACTGTCGTCGCGAACGTCGTTCCAGCCGCCATTCTCCGTCTCCCAGAGAGCCACCTCACGCGGATCGATGCAGTCGGTGTCCGGCCGTGAAAAGGGCGCCTAGTCGCTGGATACAGCGCACTGATCGATGCACCGCATGCAGGATAATCATCGCACAGGCGACTCGCCTTAGCCCCGCCTTGCGCAGTCGACCTCTCGAAAGGGTCAGCCGTGCACAAGCCGATGCATTGTTTATTCGTACTTTTTTGTCACCTGGTCTCGATTCACAAGTGGCCGGAGTCCATAGCCCCTAGTCCAGCTTGCATTGGGCCCTCGGGGATACCCCCAGACAAATCACGACTTGCACCGGCAGTAGTATGCTAGCATTACGTAAGTGCCCCAGCGAACAGGTTGCATTCGGATGCAATACGCCCACTACCACCTCGCAATCCCGTCCGCAAAGGCTCGTATTCACCTTACCCCACGCCGATCATAGCGGCACACGCGCTCATGCTCTTCGCAAAACACTCCCGCATCGCAAGATATCACAGCTTCGCCTTGGGTAGCTCGCGCCTCCGCCGTGCCATGACCCTCATCGAGGTCATGCTCGCCATGTTCGTGCTGGTGTTCGTGTTCGGTGGAGTGCTCTCCTCCATGGTCCGTGCAGCATCCCTTTCCCGAGACTCCAAGATCACCTATCGCGAAACGGCGATAGTGAACGACCTCGTCGAACGCATGCGTTCGATGACGTTCGCGGAACTGAAAACGGAACTGAAGACCGGCAATGCGTCCATGGGAATCACCGTAGATGGCACCAAGGCAAACACCACCTGTGGCGAGGTGCCGCCCACCACGCCAAGCGGCGCAGGCACAGGACCAGTGCTCGCCGGAGCCTATACCTATCGATGGGAGCGCACCTGCACCGATCTGGCGAGCGATCCTCTGCGAATCGTCGTGAACGTATGGGCCGACGGTTTGGAATCCAAAAGGATAACCGTCGTCACCTATATCTCCGCATCAGGGCTTATCAATAAGTAAGGACTGATGAATATCTACTATCGTCATAACATCCGTCGGCGGCGGCATCACCACGCCGCATTCACCCTCGTGGAAGTAATCGTCGCCATGATCATCTTCGGCGTAGCGATGGCCGGCGTTATGTCCGTCTTCATTGGGACATTGAAATCGACTTATGCGGTTTCAGATGCCGTCGATCTGAATGGGCGTTCGCGCTTTGTCCAAGAACGTCTGCTCTACGACCTACGCTCCATTACCGAGATCACAAAGATCGAGTCGACATTGAGCGCGACGGAAGTCGCGAGAATCTTCGCAAACTATACCGGCGCCGAGGTGACAAACTGCTTCCGCTCATTCACCGCAAAAATCGACGAATACAATGGTACCGGAATCGTCGATGTCACCTATTCCGTCGTCGCCGATGGCACCACCGCAACAGGCAAGCCATCCATGTCGCTGATGCGCACCTCGGGCGGAAAGAGCCGAAAAGTGCTGCGCAATCTGCAGGATGGCTGCTTTACGTTCTACACACGCAAAACAAACACCGGAACGCTCGAATCGCTCGGCTCGACCGACAAGGCGAATGCCAACGCAATCCGTTTTGCATTTCTACCACAGGGGAGGCCCCCTCTTGTCCCCGGCGAAAACGATCCGTCGTGCTCGGCTGTCGTCCAACTGAGATACCCATCGTATAAAGCAAAATAGACTTTATGAGAACAAACAGACGCGGTTCGGCCCTACTTACCGCCATTCTACTGTCGGCCATCTTCCTGACCGCTGTAGCCGCTTTATTGACCATAGCTCACACAGAATACCGAGGCTCGCTTAAGTCCTATTTCGACACTGCAGCCTTCAGCTTGGCCGAATCAGGTATCGACCGAGCTGCGGCCTTCATCAAGGCGAACGGAATTGCCGGCGCGGTCACAACCGTACCAACAACAGTAACCGACGAGTCCGGGGTATGGTACAAGAAAGTGGTCGGCTCGACGACAGCCTACTACCGAGGTTACTTCCCGTCGGTCGACTTGCGCAACAACCGCATAGGAACCTGCTCCGTCATCGTGAAGCCGGGCATCGCGAGCGGCAGCAAAACAACCTACTCGGTCTACTCGCTCGGAACCGCCAAAGGCGGTAAAGGCGGCAACGATATTGTATCCCAGCGAGCCATTCATACCGAGCTGGATTACTCGACATCGAGCAGTGGTAAGGGCGGAGCAGCAGTGGCCGCTAAAACCAAACTAGATTTCGGTTCCGGTGCCAACGAAAACCCGTTCGATGTCCCCAACCGCAAGGCCCATTTTCTGGTCGCCTCGTACGATAGCACCAAGAACAATGGCAAAGCCGATATGACAGTCAACTTCGCCACCGGCGCCGTTTCCGGTCTGAACTATGGAGACGCAGCCACGATCGGGCTAAAAGACGTCAATGGGAAAGCGACCCTATACGGTTGCATAATATACGGCACCGTTGCTGTCGGCGGCAGTGCTACTACGCTCACGGTGACCGCCAACCCCAAGACAGGCAAGAGCGCCAGCGAATGGCCCTCGCAGAACCCTTACGTGGCAAGCGTCATCGATCTGGCCGCAGCCGCGAAGTACACGAACTCTGCATCCACCGCAAACCCCTACATGGGATTCAACATGGATAGCGAAGGGACTGGCGGCCTAGGTGACAATGTCGTGTATAACTATGCATTCCCCAGCGATCTTTTCAGCCTTACCGGCTTCTTGAAAGATCCGGTCAGCGGTGCCTACACGACTTTCGATACAAGCAACTACACCGCGACCAAAGCGATCAACGGCCACAATAATAAGGAACTCGATTCGATGAATGCAAATTCATCCAAGACAGTACTCGGTCCCAGCAACTACAAGGCAGGCGACAACACGAAGACTGTAACATCGTTAGGTAATGTCGCCGGCTTGGGTGAGATCGTCGTCAAGGGCGATGCGGTGCTGATCCTGACTGGTGGCGCCAATATGAACAATGGGGATGGCGTGAAGCTCTCATTCGTCGACAGCACTTCGAAACTGACGATCGTCCTCGCCGACTCCTCAAGTTATAACATCAAGTTTGCAAACGCCGATAACAATATCAGCGACGACGACAATCTCGACAAGACAAACAACATCAAAGGCGTGGGGTACAAACCTGAGCGACTCCTCATCACAAGCAGCCAAGCCGCGGCATTCAAAATGGACATCGGCTCCCAGAAGGATGCCGCCGCCATCGTGAAGATACCTAACGGAACGGTATCAGTCGTCTGCCAAGATCAGAATAACTCCCATCAATTCAGGGGGCAGTTGATCGCAGACAAGGTCGATCTGACTGGCACCACCTATCTGGATATATTCTACGATATCAATACTGGAGGTGGTGGCGGCGTGGGCGCAGGTATCACGCTGTCAAGATGGCAGCAGATCATGCCATCCGCATTCACCGCACAGCTCTAGGATAACAGCATATGAAATGTGGGCGCATCCATTTGCGGATGCGCCCTTTTTGCTCCATCGATCCACGCCATCATGAATCCCGCCGTCCCTGCGCTGATTTTCCCGGCCATCTCGCTGCTGTTCCTCTCGTACACAAATCGGTTTCTCGGACTTACGGGTGTTGCGCGCAAGATGCTCGTCGAGCACCTCGCCAACCCCCAGCCCCACTGGGAGGTCCAGCTCATCAACATCCGCCGCCGCCTTCACCTCATCCGCAAGATGCAGCTCTTGGGGCTGGCGTCCTTCATTCTCGCGGCCCTCTCGATGGGCGCGATCGTCCACGGTTTTCCGCGCCTCGGCGACGCCCTCTTTGCCAGCTCACTGGGCTGCTTCATCGTCTCCCTCACCTTCTGCGTGCACGAGATCACGCTTTCGATCGCCGCCATCGAAGTGGAATTCAAGCGGGCCAAGGTTCCCGATGCTTAAGGGCAGCATAGCCGGCCGATAGTAGCACCAGCGTCATCCGCCGCTGTCCGCGCCTTTCCTGCCAATAGACAAAACAGCCGGAGGGCAGAAGCCTCCAGCTGTGCGGACAATCTTTTCGGGCTGCGTGAATCAGCTGTTGGCGATCTTGCGTTGAACCGGGAACAACGGACGAAGCGCTCGGCTAAGCTGGTCGTGCAGATCCTGCATCTTGCGGTAGATGGCGACGTTGGCCTTGTTGGGCTGGCAACGGGTCGCCTCGTCGAGCGCCACGATACGGCGGGTGATGTCCTCGAGTTTCGCCTTCGAGTTGGACTGGCGAGCCACGCACCAAGCAGCCTGGAGTGCACCGCCGAGCGCGGCGCCCTCGTCCTCAACCATCGCCACAACGGGCACGCCGAAGACATCGGCCATCATCTGACGCCAGACTGGCGACTTAGCGCCGCCGCCGGTGATTCGGATTTCCTTCGCCTTCACGCCGAGCTGGGCGAGACGGCGCAGGCCGTAGTTCATACCGAGCGTGGCACCTTCCATCGCGGCGCGGGCGAAGTGAGCCTGGGTGTTTGTCTTTGCGTTGAGGCCGATGAACGAGCCCGAGCCGGTCGGCACATTCGGCGTGCGCTCGCCGGCATAGTACGGAAGGAGCAGCAGGCCGTCGCAGCCAGCGGGCACGGTGGCCACCTGGTCGTCGAAGGTCTTCACGTCCCAACCGAAGAGATTGCGCATGTGCTCGGTGACGCTGGTGACGTTCATCGTGCACAGCAGCGGGAGCCAGCCGCCGGTGGAGCTGCAGAAGGCGGCGATCTCGCCGTCGGGATCGCAGACCGGCTTCTTGCTGAAGGCGTAGATGGTGCCGGAGGTGCCGAAGCTGGCGGTGACGACGCCCGGTTCCACGTTACCAGTACCGATGGCGCCCATCATGTTGTCGCCGCCGCCGGCGCTCACGACGACGGAGGTCGACAGGCCGTACCTCTCGGCGATCTCCGGGCGGAGTGTGCCGGCCGCGGCGTGCGACGGGGAGATCTTCGGCAGGTACTGCGCGAGCTTCGGATCGATGGCGTCGATGGCGGCCTTCGACCAAGCAGCCTTGCGGACATCCATGAGGGCCGTGCCGGAGGCGTCGCCGAACTCCATGAAGTACTGGCCGGTGAGGTGGAAATTGAGGTAGTCGTGAGGGAGGAGCACGTGGCGGAGGCGACGGTAGTTGGCTGGCTCCTTCTTCTTCAGCCAGGCGATCTTACCCGCGGTGAAACCCGCGAGCACGAGGTTGCCGGTCTTCTTCAGCGTGGCCTTCGGCCCGCCGAGCTTCTTCATGATCGCCTCGCACTCGGGCACCGTGGAGGTGTCGCACCAGAGCTTGGCCGGGCGGATGACCTCGCCGGCCTCGTCGAGAGGCACGAAGCCGTGCTGCTGGCCGGATACGCCGATGCCGGCAACGGCCGAGCGGTCGACTTTTTCGAGGACGGAGAGGATCACCTTGTCCAACGCCTCGGTCCAGGCGGAGGGATGCTGCTCCATGTGCCCGACCGGGAGGTTCGGGATGAGCTGGTAGGACGCGCGCGCCTCGGCGACGACCTTGCCGGTTTCGAGATCGAGGACGATGGCCTTCGTGCTCTGTGTGCCGCTATCGATGCCAATGAAGAGACTCATGGATGGGAGTGTAGGGATTGGATGGAGTTGTTTCAGCCTGCCGCACCGGGGGAAGCGGGAACAACGAGTTTCAGAGTCAACGTGAACCCTGCGACAACAAAAAGGCCGCGGGCGTACCCGCGGCCTCGCAGAGTGGATTGCCGGTCGCTCAGCGCTTGAGCGAGGCGCAGAACACGCCGAGGCGGCGCACGCCCTCGGCGATGATCTTGTCGCCGGTGGCGTAGCTGAGACGCAGGCAGGTGTCGTCGCCGAAGGCGATGCCAGGGACGGCGGCGACCTTCTCCTGATCCAGCAGCTTCGCGCAGAACTCGGTCGAGCTCATCCCAAACGACGAGATCGTCGGGAAGAGATAGAATGCGCCTTGGGAAAGCCCGCAGGTGATGCCGGGGATCTTGTTGAGCTCGGCGTGCAGGAAACGGCGACGGCGGTCGAAGGCTTCGAGCATCGGCTTCATCGCGGCAGCGGCCTTGTCCTTCTCCTTGAGCGCGGCAAGCGCGCCGTACTGGGCAAAGGTGGTGGCGTTGGACGAAGTCTGGCTCTGGATGTCGATGGCGGCCTTGGCGACATCCGGCGGGGCAACGAGGGTACCGAGGCGCCAGCCGGTCATCGAGTAGCTCTTGCTAAAGCCGGAAACGACGATCGTCGCCGCGGCGGCCTCGGGCAGGATGGTGGCGGCGCAGAAGTGCTTTTGGCCGTCATAGGTGAGATGCTCGTACATCTCGTCGGACATCAGGTAGAGGCCGTGCTTGAGCACGACACCGACAAACGCCTCCAGCTCGGCCTTGGTGTAGACCGCGCCGGTGGGATTCGAGGGGCTGTTGAGGATGACGAGCTTGGTGCGCGGGGTGATCGCGGACTCGAGCTGGGCGGCGGTGAGCTTGAAGCCGTTGGCGGCCGAGGCGGCCACGATCACGGGGGTGGCGCCGGCGAGCTTCACCATCTCGGGATAGCTGACCCAATACGGCGCGGGGACGATGACCTCGTCGCCGGGGCCGACAGTCGCCATGATGGCGAGGTAGCAGGAGTACTTGCCACCAGGGCTCACGCACGTCTGCGCAGGCTTCACCTGGAAGCCGTAGTCGTTGGCGTAGCGCTCGGCGATGGCGGCGCGCAGCTCGTCGATACCGGCGGCGGGCGCATATTTGGTTTTTCCCGCAGCAAGGGCCTTGGCGCAGGCCTCCTTGATGAAATCGGGAGTATCGAAATCGGGTTCACCGGCAGCAAAGCCGCAGACATCGACACCGGCGGCTTTGAGGGCTTTGGCCTTGGCATCCACCGCCAGAGTCGGCGACGGGGAGATGTTCTTGGCCCAGGGAGACAGGGAACGGCGGTTTTGGGTCATGGCAGTTGCGCAGGCTGTGGGGGCGTTCGTGGCGAAGCAAGCCGGGTTATCGTCGAAGCGACGATCCGCCCCACCCGTGCGCGCCGTCCGGCACAATGCACACGAAAAAACCCCGAGCCGCTAAGCCCGGGGTTCTGGGTTCAAATGTGAACTTCCTTATTTCTTGGCCTTCTTGGCGGCCTTGGAGGCCTTGACCGGGAGGGCGTCGATCGCAGTACGGAGGAGCTCGCCGACGCTGACGTCGTGCTTCTTGGCGAGCTTCACGAGGCGCTGCTTGCTGTCCATGCGAAGACGCACGGAAATCTGGCGATGCGCCTTCACCGGAGCGGAATAGGAAGCGAAGTCGAACTCTTCGATCGCATGGCGGATAACCTCGCTGTTGGTAGCCAGGTCGAGGTTCTCGCGGGCGGCCTCAATCTTGGCGAGGAGCTCTTCCTTGAGATCGAATGTGAGAGGTGAACTTTCTTGAGCGGAGGGCATATCAGTATTCGGTTAACGGTGTTGGATGTATCGCAGTTGCGGGTCAGATTACGTAACTTTTCCGAAACGTATTCGACGGCAACAAGTTTTTTTCGCATCGGCTCTTTTTCGATACCGTCGATCCTCGCCCCGTCCCGGGTTTCCTAGTGGGAAATCCCCACTTCTCCCCGACCGGGGCGGCCTCACCGGCTGTCGCATACGCGAGGCCCCGAAGCGCGGGACACACAGGAGCGCCGATCGGGAGGAAACCGTGCAACCGGGCGAAAAACGCCCGCGAAACGCGCCACCGCTACTTGAATTCCTCGTACTTGAGGGAGCCGTCCAGTTCCGGCGGCACTGGCAGATGCGACGGAGCGAACACGATGCGCGGCAGGCTCAGCCCAAGCGCGGCGGCATCGACACGAAATCGCGTCTTGTTGCGCGTCACCTCGTCGCGCAGGTCGATCGTGCGCACGATCCACTGGTCCAGCGTACGCTGCAGGTCCAGCACGCTGATGGTCTTCAGCGGGGCCTGGTCCGGTCCGATTTCCTCGGCCTGCACCAGCGCCGAATACTGGGTATCGAGATAGAACCGCACGCCCACCAAAGCCGGGCGCACAGCAGCGATCGAGGCTGGCGGATAGGCGAGAAACCGATGCGCCGGCCGACCGCGTACACTCACCACCCCTTCGAAGACGCAATCCTCCCAGAAGAGGAACGGCATCTGCAGGTCGAAAGCAGTCAGATCGGTCCCCGCCAGCGGCGTGAAAAGCTGTTCGGCTCCAACGGCCACGGCATCGACATTGTCGGTCGGCACCGTCCAGACGCTCGACTGCGGGCCGTTCTGGACTAGCACGCGGCGGGCGCCCTCCGTGCCAACGGGAAACTCGACTAGGGTAAGTGGCCCCACTTCGTTGCGAGTGCCATACAAGTGGCCGGCGACAAGACGCTCCTCGCCCCGCCGTGGCATCACACGCAATGAAAAAGCCAAGGCGTAGTCGCCCGCCAGTCCGAGCCGGCGGAACTCCGCCAAGATACGACGCCCTTCGGCCTGATCCGCAGAACCGGTAAATGCATACCTGGGCTCAGGCCGGACTCGGCTCTGGGCCGCCGCCGAGAATGCCAAAAAAAACGCGAGACCACAGACCGTGCACCGGCCAATGAGCCTCGCGTTCATGGAAAGAAGGAACTGCAGCCTCAGGACTGGGGGGCCGGAGTGGCGGGAGCCGGGGGCGCCGCGGGGACAGCTGCCGGGGTGGCAGGCGCGGTAGCAGCGGGGACCGTGGGCAAGGCGTCGTTCGACTTGTCCTTGTGCTTCGCCACATAGATCTGCCCGAGGTAGGCGCCGAAGCCGAGGACGAAGAACGCGACCGCCAACACGATCGTCGAACGAGTCAGCACGTTGCCTGTCTCGGCACCGAAGGTGGCCTCGGCCACACCGCCGCCCATCGCCGTGCCCAGACCACTGTCGGAACGAGGCTTCTGCACCAGCACGAGCAGCCCCAGAAACAGCGAAACGAGGACAAGCAGGAAGATCAGAACAACGTTCAAAATGGTCATGAAGTGGCGAGGCAACCGAGCCCGCCAAACTTTGTCAAGGCAGGTCGCGGCCGGAGACCGGCTTCACTGTCACCGGCCACGGCCGCAGGGAATACACGGAGCCCAGCTTCCGCCAGAGCCGCCCCACCCACACCCTCACACACTGATGCCGAGGCGGTCGAGGATGCGCTGAAGGTCGGTGTTACCCTGATACTCGATGACAATCTTGCCCTTCTTGGGCGAATGCTTGAGCGAGACGCGGGCGTTGAAGTGGGAGGTGAGCTTCTTCTCGATGTTCGCCACAGCCGTGGCCTCGGCGGCGGGCACGACGCGGCCACCGTTTTCGCCAGCGGAAGCGCTGGGCGCAGCGGCCGCGGCGCGGTGGCGCTGCACGAGCTGTTCGAGCACGCGCACGCTCACGCCTTCCTCGATGGTACGGCGGGCAAGTAGCTGCCGCTCGGCGGCGTTTTCAAGACCGAGCAGAACCTTCGCATGGCCGACGCTGAGCAGGCCTTTCGAGATGTAGCCCTGGGTCTCGGGATCGAGCTGGAGCAGCCGCAACGCGTTGGCAACTGAGGCGCGCGCCTTGCCCACGCGCTCGGCGGCGAGCTCCTGCGTGAGCCCGAACTCCTTCATCAGGCGCGCGTAGCCGAAGGCCTCGTCCATCGGGTTGAGATCCTCGCGCTGGAGGTTCTCGATGAGGGCCATCGCCGCCGAGGAGGCGTCGTTGGCGGCGACGATTTTCGCCGCAATGGTCTTGGCCTTGAGAAGCTGGTGTGCGCGCCAACGGCGCTCGCCGGAGACGAGCTGGTATTTCTCCCCCACCTTCCGCACAACAATGGGCTGCATCAGCCCCTCGGCGCGGATGCTCTCGGCCAGTTCCGCCAGCGCTGCCGGTTCGATCGACTTGCGAGGCTGGTGCGGGTTGGGCTCGATCGACGCGACTGGAATCTCGGCGTAACCGTCGGGCTTGGGCAACGCAGTCGGGGCCGCCGGGGCCACCGGCGAGGCGGCAGGTGCGGTCGGAGCAGCGGGTTTCGCGGGCGCAGCGACCGGCGTTTCGTTCTTCTTCGCAGCGCCAGCTCCGGACGCGATCAAGGCGCCGAGGCCGCGCCCGAGACGGGATTGGATCTTGGGAGTGGACATGTCAGTTGGTGGGTCGGACCTGCGGTGCGGGCATAATCGCGCCGGTCGCACCGGGGATGAAAAGGCTCTGGCCGACAAAGATCTTCGTGGGGTCGGCGATGCGGTTGGCATTCTGGATGTTCTTCATCGGGATGCCGTATTTTTTTGCGATGATGGAGAGCGTCTCGCCCTGCTGGACGGTGTGAGTCACGCCCTCCTTCGGAAAATCGTCGTTAAACTCGGTGGTGATGGTCGGACGCGTCGCCTGACCCTTGGCGAGGGCGGCGATAGCGGCGTTGGTCTCCTTGGCCAGCTTGCCAATCTGCTGCGCCACCAGCAGGAGCGTCTCGCGTTTCTGCTCGGCAAGCGAGGACTCGGTCGCCTGCCGCAACTGGGCGAGCGCGTCGTTGAGCTGCGCGAGCGTGACGTACGCGGCCTTGCCCGACTCCGCCTGACTGGAGAGAGCGGCGTTGTCGCGTTGGAGTTGGGCCACGGAAGCCTGCAACTCCGCCACGGTCTGCTGGAGCAGTCGCACATCCTCGCGGAGGTTGGCCATCTCCAGCGCACGCGGGTCGGCGCGCTGGGCCAGCAGCGAAGAGGCGGCAAACAGTCCGGCAAACAGGGCAATCCGCGATTTCATACCGGTCAGCATGCAAACTCGGCCGCGCAAAAACAAGCGCGTTGCCGGCATCCCAACGTTTTCACCGCGCAATCGCGTTCGGCCGATCTATCTCCGTACAATCCCTACGCCGGAAGCACCGCACCGGCCGAGCCCGGATCACTTCCGCGGGAACGGCACCGGGCCGACCAGCGGCGGCATCGCTTGCGAGGCAAGCACAGTGCCGGCCGGCACCGTAAACCCGCGCAGAAATTCCGCCGCCGGCAGCATCTTCCCGCCGGGCCGCTGGAGGCGAATGAGCCGCAGTACACCACTGCCGGTGGCCACGGACAACGCATCCGGCTCCGGCGCGAGCACCGTGCCGGGACCCGCGCCGCAATCGCGCGCCACCACCTCGGCCAGTCCGAGTTTCACCGGCGCGCCGGCGATCTCCACCGAGCACCCCGGCCAAGGCATGAGGGCGTTGATGCGGCGAGCCAGCTCCACTGCCGGTCGGGAGAAATCGAGCACGCCGTCCGTCTTTGCCAAGCGGCGGCAGTAGCTCACCTGCATCTCATCTTGCTCGCGCGAGGCGAGCGTGCCCTCGCGCAGTGCCGCGAGGCACCGCGCGGTGAGCGGTGCAGCGGCCAAGCCGAGCGCGGCCTCCAGCGAGGCAGTCGTCTCGTGCGGCCCGATCGGCACGCGCTGTTGGTCGACGATCGCTCCGGCGTCGAGCTTGCGGACGACGCGCATGAAGGTGACGCCGGTTTCGTTGTCGCCGCTGGCGATGGCGACCGTCGCCGGCGAGGCGCCGCGGTACTTCGGCAGCAGCGAAGTGTGGAGGTTGAACACGCCCAACCGCGGCGCAGCCAGGAAGTCGTCCTTGAGCAACTGGCCGAACGCCATCACCAGCGCCGCATCGGCGCCGCACTCGCGCACGCGGGCCGTATCCTCGGGGCCGAGCCGCTCTGGCTGGAACACCGGCAGCCCGCGCGCCAGCGCCCACTCCTTGATCGGCCCGGGCAGGAGCTTCTGCCCCCGTCCGTGGGGGCGGTCCGGCTGCGTAAATACAGCGATAACCTCCGCCAACGCGCGGCCTTCGCCCGCGAGATACTCAAGCGTAGGGAGCGCGATCGGGTCGGAACCGAGGAAGACAAGACGCAGCGGCGGCATGGATCGAAAAATATGAAGAGGCCCCACCGGTATGCGAGCCGGCGGCCGATGCCCACCCCGAAGTGCAGGGCCCTCACTGCGACACGTTCGAAGCCGAGAGCCTCACCACCCCGATGGCCGAAAAAACGGAAAGAGGCGTGCACCGCGCGGTACACGCCTCCTCCAAGAAAGTGATCTATGGCTGCAGGGGGGGCACTCAGGAATCGCCGTCGTTGCCGATGGCCTCGACAGGACACCCCTCGAGAGCCTCGGTGCACTGGGCGATCTCCTCCTCCGTCGTCGGCTGCTTGCTCACGAATGTGTGACCCGACTCCTCGTTGCGCCCGAAGAAATTCGGGGCCGTCTCGCGGCAAAGATCGCAGTCGATGCACTGCTGATCGACGTAGAATTTCCCGGCAACGTTGTCCTCCCACTTCTCAGCTTTGTTTGCCATAGTGCGGCAAGAAGAAGTCGGCGGGGGGAGCCGAGTCAAGAGGCTAAGCCTACACGGATCGCCCGGGGAATCCCCTGGTCCGCGGGCTTAGCCATGACAATGCATACGAGGTGCAAAGGCCGTCTGACTCGCGCACAGCCGCGCCAAGCAACGTCCACTCAGCCACGGGCACTCGCAACTCGCAGTCCCCGCACCACGGGACCATGCGCCCACGACATAGGCCTCGAACCGCGCCGTCGATCCGGCCCGGCCGCACGCACACCCCCTCCCCCGCTGGCATAAAAAACTCCATGCTGCGGCCTCTCTCGCGCCTTGGCCGTTGCAAAACATCACGGAGGGCTTTGTTTTCGACTGAATTCTCCGATTTCCACCGCCGTTCCCGATGATCTCCGACCGCTACTACATGCGCGCCAACGATCCCGCAAAGGGGCTTGCCCCCCTGCTCTGGCTGCTGGGAGCGATCGTCGCCGGATTCATCGTGCAGTGTTCGATCGACGCGATCGTGCCGGGCACCACCTCACGGTGGCTGGCGCTCTCTCCGGCAAACATCGCCAGCGGGCGTATCTGGACCCTGTTCACATACAGCCTGCTCCATGATCGGGACAACCTGTTGCACCTGATCGGCAACGTCCTAGCCATCCTCTTCGTCGGGCGAATCCTCCTGCCAGTTGTCGGCACGCGGAGGTTCCTGTGGACGTACTTCTGTGCGGTGTTCGCCGGCGGCCTGCTCTGGCTCGCCGTGAATTTCTTCCGACCCTACCCGCCCCCGCTCCTCGGCGCATCCGCCGGCGCGTACGGTCTGCTCGCGTTGTTCTGCTGCCGTTTCGCCTACGAGCGGATGACGATCCTGCTCTTCTTCGTGATCCCGCTCACGATTGTCCCCCGCTACTTCCTGATGGTGATCGGCGGCATCGAAGCGCTCTTCTTCCTCTTCGCCGAACTCTTCCCCGTGGGAGCCCCGAGCGGGTTCGCCCATTCCGCCCACATCGCTGGCATGGTCGCCGGCATCATCGCCTACCGGGCGATCCGCAACGCCCCTGAACCCGGCGAGGAAGACGAGGATGAACGCCCACACCGCACCATCGAACTGCCCTCGTGGATGAAAAAGAAGAGCGCCGGGGCCACCTCCTCTTCCTTCAAGGTCAACCTGACTGCGCGCGAAGATCTCATGGCCGAAGTCGACCGCATCCTCGACAAGATCAACACCAGCGGATTCGGCTCCCTCACCGCCGAGGAGAAACGCACCCTCGACGAGGCGCGGAACCTGATGACCAAACATTAGCGCGCTGCCGGCGACCAGCAGGGGCGCATCTTCCGCTCGGGCGCCCCACAGTCGCAAACCCGCGCCGGTTACGATCAGCGGGCACGCTCTTCCTTCAGCTGCCCCGAGCTTGCACCGATACCCTGTCCTGCAACACTCGCCGGCGCCACAGCAACGGGAACCTTCCCCGCTGCGGCGTTTCCTTCTCCCAATCAATCTCCACGCCACGTGAGCCGCCGCCTTTTCTCCGCGTTTCTCCTCGCACTCGCCGCCACCTGCTGGGCTGTCCAGCCGCAGGTAACCCCGTTCGTCACCACCCCGGTGATGGTGCAGGAAACGACCCGCATGGTGCGCTTCCTGGAAAGTTTCCATTTTCAAGGCCGCGAACTCACCAACGACGACTTTCGCCAGCTCATCCCCGATTTCATGGGTGAGCTCGACGCCTACCACATGTTCTTCCTGGCCTCCGACCAGGATCAACTCACGGCCCGCTACGGCGAACGCCTCGCCAAGGACCTCCGCTACCTCGGCAACATCGACGCCGCCTACGAAGCCTTCCGCATCTACCGCGAGCGCGTCGAAGCCCGCGTCGCTTGGATCGGCCTCGAACTGGCCAAAGACATCGATTTCACCATCGCCGAGGAATTCCACTGGGACCGCTCCAAGGCCCCCTGGCCCTCCACCCTCGACCAAGCCAACAACCTCTGGCGCCAGCGCCTGAAGTTCGAGCTCCTGCAGGACATCCTCAACGACAAGACCGGCGATGCGGTCAAAGCCCTCGACGCCGCCAAGGACAAGGTCCGCAAACGCTACGAACGCCTCCTTCACAGCCTCGACGAGATCGATAGCGAGGAGATTCAAGAGATCTACCTCACCTCCCTCGCCGCCATGTACGACCCCCACACCTCGTACATGTCCCCCTCCACCCTCGACGACTTCAATATGCAGATGCGCCTCAAGCTCATCGGCATCGGCGCCCAGCTCGCCGATGAGGACGGCATCTGCACCATCCGCGAACTCATCCCCGGCGGCCCGGCCGACCTCTCAAAGCAGCTCCACCCCAACGACAAGATCATGGGCGTCGCCCAAGGCCCCGCCGAGTTCGTCGATGTCGTCGGCATGAAGCTCCGCAAAGTCGTCCAGCTCATCCGCGGCGACAAAGGCACCACCGTCCGCCTCCTCATCCAGCCCGGCGACGCCACCGACACCTCCGTCCGCCGCGAGATCTCGCTCGTGCGCGACGAGGTCAAACTCAACGACAAACGCGCCCGCGCCACCCTCGAACAAGTCCCCGCCACCGACGGCCACGGCACCATCCCCGTCGGCGTCATCGAGCTTCCGGCCTTCTACGGCGCCAACGAGGACGAAAGCGGCGATCCCGCAGTCAGTGCCACCAACGACGTCGAGCAACTCCTCCGCAAGCTCATCGCCGCCGGCGCCAAAGGCATCGTCCTCGACCTGCGCCGCAACGGCGGCGGTCTCCTCTCCGAAGCCGTCGATCTCACCGGCCTCTTCATCGCCAAAGGCCCCGTCGTCCAGGTAAAGGACTCCATCGGCCGCATCGAAGTCCGCGCCGACGAAAACCCCCGCACCGTCTGGGACGGTCCCCTCGCCGTCCTCACCTCCCGCTACAGCGCCTCCGCCTCAGAGATCGTCGCCGGAGCCCTCCAAAACTACGGCCGAGCCATCGTCATCGGCGACAACTCCACCCACGGCAAAGGCACCGTCCAGACCGTCCTGCCCATCCTAGAGGAATCCCGCTTCTCCCGATTCATCCAGAATCCACCCCGCTCCGGAGCCACGAAGATCACGATACAGAAGTTCTACCTCCCCAACGGCGCCTCCACCCAGAACCGCGGCGTCGTCTCCGACATCGCCCTCCCCTCCATCGAGGAGTTCCTCCCCATCGGCGAATCCGATCTTCCCCACGCCCTCGCTTGGGACACCATCCGCACCACCCGTTTCGAGGGGGCCTCCCTCGATGCCCGCTTTCTCGACATCCTCCGCCAGCGCAGCCAGTCCCGCCAGACCACCCTCGAGGAATTCTCCTACCTCCGCCACAACATCGAGCGCTTCAAGCAGTACGAGGAACGCAAAACCGTCTCCCTCAACCTCGAGACCCGCCGCACCCAGAAGAAGGACGACGACGCCTTCCGCGATGCCGCCAAAAAACAGCGTCTCGAGCTCGCCAAGCTCAACTTCCCCAGCACCGAGGTGAAGCTCGACAACGTCGCCCCCGATCCCGAGCCCGTCACCCCGCCCACAAAATCCGACGACGAGGCGGACGATTACGACACCGACCCGAAGACACGCATCGACATCCATCTCCGCGAGAGCCTCCGCATTCTCTCCGATGCCATCGACCTCTGGCCGCGCCAGCAGCTCTGGGCGCAGACCGGCACCCCCGTCGCCGCCAACCAGCACAACGCCTTCGCCCCGCGGCGCTGAAGCTGGCAACACACGACATCCGACCGACGCGTGATTGTGCCGTTGGTGTCATCGCCATGCCCAACATTCCAGGACTCCGTTCCCCTTACGATAAAGTCGGCCGCCTCGTCTACTTCGGGCGCATGGTCGACAAGATCCGGCTCCATGCCGCCGACCGTCTCCCGCCCGAATACGTCGCCAACCTCGGCGAGGCCAATCCCCGCGTCTTCGACGCCCGCTGCTGCCGCTTCCTCGGCATCCACCACATCGATCTGGTCACCCGCACCGTGCAGGGCGGCACCGACGAGGAAATCCTCGCTTGGGCCCACGCTCACGGCCTCCCGCACACCGACGAGGACTGCACCATCTGGAACGCCTACATGGCGAAACTCGGGTTGCGCGACGAGGTCTCCGACCGCCTCAAGCTTCGTGTCGCGGAATACGGTCTGGCCGGCCGCGGAGTCGAAACCTTCTTCGATCTGATCGAGGCCGACGAAGGCCGCCCGGTCGGCCGCCCCTGCGTGTGAAGCGAGTCCGTTCCGTCCCCCGAACGCAGGCTCAGGGCTGCATATTCTCCGGCCGGACAAATCCCTTTCGTAACGCGTAGCGCATCAGATCCGCCTGCGTCGCCACACCGAGCTTCTTCATGATGTTGCGTCGGTGCGAATGCACCGTCCACGCCGTCAGCCCCATCTGCGCCGCCGCCTCTTCGTTGGTCAGCCCGCGCCCGAGCATCTGCAACAGCTCCTGCTCGCGCTCGCTGAGCACCTTGGTGAAGGACCGAGGATCGTCGCGTATCGTCTGGTTGACCTGTTGCACCACCTCGGAGAAGTAGACCCGTCCGTGAGCAACAGTCTCGATCGTTGCGCGCAGCGTCTCCGGCTGCTGGATGTTCTTGTCGATGAATCCCTGGACTCCCAGCTGGCGCATCCGGTGGATCGTCACCTCATCGTGCAGCGAGGTCAGCACCAACACGCGTAGGCGGGGCATGATCCCGAACAGCTTCGCCGCCACATCCAAGCCGTCGCCATCGGGTAGCTGCAAATCCAGCAACACCACATCGGGCCTCGCCTTCGGGATGCGTTCCAGTGCCTCGGCCACCGTGCCAGCCTCGCAAACCACATCGAACCCGAACTGCGTCGAGCATAACCCCGCCAGCAGGCGCCGGAACAGTTCCTGATCCTCCACTATGGCCAGCTTGATCGACATCGGAGAAAAGGTGCGGTCTCGATACAGTCCCAATAGGCTCCACGCGGCAAGCCCGCTCCCGAGCGCAGGGAACGCAGGTTCGGCCCGCGGCGCATGCCGCGAGCCCTGTGGGAAACCGCACGTCTGGACTCAGCGGCCTTCCGCCTTCGCGGTGTAGAGAGCCACGAGCGCCGCACCGATAGCCTGGGACAGTTCGCCCAACGTGGCCGGCACGATCTTCATCGTCGCCCGCTGCGCCGGGAACAGGTACGGCATCGCCGTCTCGCGCACGATCCGCAGGTAGCGTTCGCGGAACTCGGGAGTCGTCGACTCCGGATCCATCAAACCGCCGCCGATCACGACATACTTCGTGTCCAGCGCCAGCGTGAGGTTGGCCACATGAAGTCCCATCGCCTTGGCCTGGAAGTCGAAAATCTCCAGCGCGAGCGCATCGCCCTTCTGGGCGCGGCCGCGCAGCGAAAGCACCTTCTCCTTCGTCGGAGCCGTCGAGGTGGCCAGCTCGTGCTGCGGGTACTTCTTGAGCATGTCCTCCAGCAGGTGCGGCAGGCCGGAAATGGTCGTGTACGCCTCCACGCATCCCCAAGTGCGGCCACAACCGCACGGATACGGGCGCACGCCGCCGAGCAGGTGCAGCGGCGCGGGCATGTGTCCCGCCTCCATGCCGGCGAGCGTGTCGCCATCGAGCGGCATGCCATCGGGCCCCACGTACGCCGCGCCCAAGCCGGAGCCCGGGGCCAGCATCAGCACGGAGGCCTTGTCGTCGCCGCGCACACGCTGCGCCTCGCCCACGCCGCCGAGGTTGCCGTCATTGCCCACGACCAGCGGCACCGGCCGGCCGGCCGCGGCAGCAAGCGCCTTCGAGTAGTCCGTATAGAAATCCCAGCCGACAAAGCTCGCCGGCAGGTTGGCCGAGCGATCGAGCACGCCATAGCGCTGGTACGGCCCGGGAAGCGCCAGCCCCACGCCGCGCACATCCGACCACAGCAGGCCGTTCTCGGCGAGGAACCCAGCCACGCCTTCGACCCAGCCGGCGATCACCGCCTGGGTGCCGAGCTGCGAATTGGTGGAGCTCTGGCGGAGCTTCTGCGAGATCGCAGTGCCGTTGGCCCACACGCCGCAGGTCTTGGATGTGGTGGCGCCGCTGTCGGTGCCGATGAACACGCCTTGTTTTTTCACGAGGAGGAGGAGTTGGCTTCGAGGATGGGGGGATGCCCGGCTGCCATATGCCGCGCGCCGTCGGGCACAAGTCCCGGCCGGTCGCACACAGGCTCGCCGCGCACATGCGATTTCTCGGCGCCGCACAGCGGCGTCAACCCATTTGCCCGCCCCGGGAGCCGTCTTGGTGACTCTTACGTTCGTCCGATGCATCTTCTGTCAAGCCGCTTGGCCGTGCCCGACACTACAGTTGGTCCATCCGCCACGCGGTTCAGTATCCAGGGGTTCTTGCCACTCGGGCGGGAGCGGCCATGTCTCCCGGCGAACACAATCCTGCACGCCAGCAAATCCGCCTTGTCGCTCACCTTTCCCTCGACAAACAACGCGGTGCCCGGCCGCATGATTTTTTTCGCCGAGACGCAAATCGGAGTGTTGACAACCGCCCGCGCAACCCTGTTCTAGCGGACCTTCTTTCCACTGCCCAGTAGCTCAGCGGTAGAGCAGGTGACTGTTAATCACTTGGTCGCTGGTTCGATCCCAGCCTGGGCAGCCAATTTCAAGCCTCTGAATCCGAAAGGGTTCAGAGGTTTTTGCTATCCGGATTCCGTTACAAACGGGATTTGTCTGTCCGGTTACTGTCCGGTTTTTCGAACGCTGTCCGACCTTCGCCGGCCATGCTGTCCGGTCGCACCGCCTCCACCCGTGCGGCCACGACGAAAGCCGCCACCTCCGTTTCATCGAAGAGGACGACGCGGGCGTTGATCTTGTGGCGGGCGATCAACCCGGCATCCGCCCAACGGAAGAGCGTGCGCGAGCAGATGCCCAGCCGGGCGGCGATGGGCTTGGCCTTGCTGAAGCGCCGGCAGGTCAAGCCGGCGGGCTCGGCGATGGGTCCGGCAAGCGGTGCGGGTGATGGCGGCATGGCGACTACCATCCCGCCAGCCGGGGCTGTGGACAACGGCGCCACCCTCCCGGGATCGGTGTAGGCCTCCTACCGCGAAAAGGGCAGTTCGGGCGCCGCTTGGCTGCGAAGAGCCTGCCCGGTTCTTCCGAGACTTGCGCGCTTGTTCGGTTGATAGACGCAATACCCTAACGAGTTCGGACTTTCGTAAGTCACTCTCACGCGAGCCGAGAATCCGGCCGCCACGCCACCGACAAGCGCCAACCGCAGGACTTGGCCTCGCGGGCCCACGGAAGCCTTGGGCGTGCGCCTATTCGCCAAGCAGGGCGCCCCACGCGCAGCCCACAGCGGAGCGGAGGCGTTGGGCAGTCGTCACGAGGATGTTCGTTTGGCCGGCCTCGATCTTCTGAAGCGTGCGCGGGTTCAGGTCCGCCAACTCCGCCAGCCGTTCCTGCGTGAAGCCCCGGGCCAGCCGCTCACGGCGGAGATTGGCCCCGAAGAGCTTCAGTTGTTGGGCAGTGGCGTCCTTGGATCGCACGCCCCATCATGCCGTATCGGAGACTTTGACAGAACGGCACGACATGCCGTAAAACGAAACGTCAGCTCGTATCCTCCGCGGTGCGCCTATTGGCACCGACTCCTTGCGCCCCCTGCCTCAACTCCCTTGCGCTAATGCCCCTCACTGAACCGTCACGCTCAACCAAGGTTATCGTTTTTGTCGCCGCCCTCGTTTGCACGACGTTCCCGAACGGCGGCGATGACTTCGTTTTGGACGTGATCGAGCGCGGGAGATTCCACATTGGCGCGACATTGCTGAATTGGGTCTGGATCTCACTCGTTTCGATTGGGCTTCTCTGGCTGCTGCGGCAGATGTCTGGATACGCAAAGCGTTGGAGCTGGCTGCCACCTCTCGCTCTGCTCGGGTGCCTCGGTGCCACTCCGGTTTTCGGCATAGTATTCTGCGAACTGCTAGATGAAAAAGTGCGGCCGGTTTCGGTACTGATCTTCCTGCTGATCTGGGCCGGGATGGCTGTGCGAACTTTGGCGGTGGTGTTTCAATCCCCTGTCCCCGCCAAGCCAGCGCAGGACCCAACGGGTGGAACACCGTTGGGAGTGGGATCACAACCGACCCCCAGTATTCCGGATGCACCGCCTCAAGACTCACCCAAACCCGATCCTGCGCCCCAGAGTCCAAATCAACACAGGCGAGCTAGTCAAAATGGGGCTGCAAATCCCCTGATAGCACCCGGTGTTTGGATAACTGTCATTCTTTGCCTTCTCTTGCAGGCGGCAGCGTGGAGCGGAAACCGCACGCCGCTCGCTGAGTGGTTGGGTCAGTCGCTGTTCCTCGCCTATCTGTTCTTGTGCATTCCGGCGCTGTTTCCACGGCAAAAGCGTAGTACTTCGTTCATCGCGTCGGCTTCTCTGGCTTTGTTCTATCTCGCCGGCCTCAGCGTTGCACCTGTGATCACCGAGAACTACGCGCTATCCGCCCCGACAGCCACATCTCCCCATCTTCCATCGCAGCCCAGTGCGCAGAACGGGAGTAGTGAAACAGAGAGAGGCAATCACAAGTATCTGACCAAGGAAAAACTCGCTGAGCGCGCCAAGATCGAGGCGATGTTCGGCGACCAGACCAGCTTCCTCAACGCGCTCACTGAGCCGGAGCGCGAGCGTGCAGTGAGTTACATCTACAGCACGGACGATCCGCAGGAGTCGGAGAACCGCCGCATGTGGATGGCGAACGTCCATGCGATGGCGGTGGCGTTCAAGCTCCCGGCCAAGGACGTTGCGAACCAGTACGATGCGCTCCAGCTCCAGTACACGGCTCAAGTGTTCGGTGAGCCGATGAAGCTCACCCCGGCCGAGTTCCACGGTCGAATCAAAGAGCGGATCGAGAAGAGAAAAAGCATGGCGGCATCACTCGAAAACCCCAGCGCACCTTGGAGCGTTGGGGATATTGTGATAGATATGGCAGGACACGCCATAAACCTCGCGCTTCTTGCGGCTATGTGCCTTGGCTACTCGCTTTTTCGTAGAAACAACCCGCGTGCAAATCCCACCGGAGCGCACAGTGACTCGGAGCCCACGTCAAGGATAGGCGGCGAACCTGCGAGTGCCGACGGCAGTCTGCTTAACAGGGAGAACTCGCCCGAGCAGCATGCTCCGGATTCTGTGGCAGTGGGAGCGCCCCCAGCGAGGCGAAGGAATACTCCGGCTTGGCTTCTGGTCCTAGCCCTCTTCGGCGCCGCACTGGCGATGGTGAATGGCTATTTTTCGAGTCGAATGAAAGCCGCGCGCGCAGCACAGGAGAAAACCGAGCTCCATGCGATGTTCCGAGAACGTGCCATGAGCGCTTTTGATGAAGAGCTGGAGAGAAAGGAGGAGGCATTACGGGCGAATGCCCGAACCGCATTCGCAGCGCAGACGAACTCCCCGGTGGCTCAACCCGAGCCAACACCAGAATCGATTTCTGCATCCGCCGCATCGGGTGCTGCTCAATCTGCGACATCTATCAAAGATTCGGTCCGTCCTCTTCCAGAAAAACAGACTGCCGAAGGGAAGGAGGCAATGGCCTTACGCCTCACAAACGAGCTGATAGAAGAGGCGACAGCTATCCGCGATGCCTACCTCCATGAATTTCGAGAAATCGATCTTGATACGTGCGTGCTGCCATCTCGCATGAAAAACGACCCTGGGTTTGTTGAAGCCACGGGAAAAATCCGGCGAGCGAGAGCGGTCATCGCCAAGTTCAAGCCGATCAGCATGGGGTTGATGTCCAGATTCCGAACAAAGATCGAGAACCTGCCCATCTCATCCGAGGAGAAGCGGCGATGTCTGTTGGCATTCGACCTGAATGCCCGAGAAGCGGCTAAGGATGGCGTCGAGCTTTGGGCATTGGAGGAAGGTATTGTGGACAAGATTGAAGAGGCGGTGCGTTTTCTGGCCGCGCGAGATACATGGGTCCTTCATGACAAGAAGATCTCTTTCACGAAGCAGGAGGATCGTGAAGGCTTCTGGGAGCTTATTGGCGCGATTGGGCGGATAGGCGAAAGGCAGCAAGCCATCATTGAGAGGAACCGCGCCGCGATTCCGGCTTCGCTTGGGGAGACGCCGTAGGGGTAACAAACCCTGTTCGCACCTCGTAGAACCCACCTGAACTAGATGGAGACCCTGATATGGCCCAAATCACTAAAATGCTGGGAGTCGCGATTGCCGACAGCGATGCAGGGCGGATTTCGAGAGCGCAGTTGCTATCGATTTTCCAAGAGGCGATCGACAACGGCGACGTCTTGTCGAACGAGAATCGACAATACGTTGTCACCGTCGTGATGCCATTGGTCGATGCAGGCATTCTGAAACGATCCGACCATCTCGACCAGTTCGCAGAGCAGATGAACCGCGCGATCAGGGAGCGGGTGGCCTTGCTTCGTGCAGGGAAGCAACAAGAGACATCCGATACCGACACCGGAGGATGCGTTTGCGGCGAATCGCAGCCCAATCCCGGAGCGCAAGACGAGCCGGGATCGCTGGAAGAGGACCACAATACCGAGGGAGCGTTTGAGGCCGTTGCACAGGGGCCGGGCCAGCGCCAGACAACCGGGCACAGCTCGAACTCGTTTGCCGCACTTGGAGTTCACCCGGCAGCGGAGCGCCTGCTTCATCGGGCATCATCGCCCGTCGTCCGGCGGTTCGGGTTCATGATTCTTGTCGTCGCCGTGCTCAGCCTCTCGTTTCCATTCTACACGCGAGAGATCGGTTCCGGCCATACTGTGATCTACCAAGACCATCTAGGCCCCCGGTTCTTCCTCGCGCAGGACCCCCCTTGGCCGTCGAACGGACGTGTCCCGAGCGACAGCGACAGATTTCGGCAATCGCTGCGGCTTGATTGGAGCCGCATGATCCATGGATTCCTTTGGCTCTCGGCGATCGCGACAATGACGCTCTGCACAGTGAATGGCATCAAGCGGCGGCGGGACGGCTGAACGACGCCATGATTCCGACGGGGGCCGCATCCGACATTCCCGTGCTATCCCTCGACCTCCGCGAAGATGCCCGGCGGGCAGGCGAATGATTCCGCCGCTGTTCCGGCCCTAGCGGCGCCGGGATCGGCTTGGTTTCAACTCCCCGGCGAGTGCGGCGTCGAGCATCACCGCCGAGAGCACCGCCGCTGCGGGCTGGCGAGGGTCACGCGCGATTCTGGCGCAATGCTCTCGCAGCTCGATATGATCGAGGACGCATCTGGACTCGGCCCTTTCCAACAGTGCGGCGATATGGTCCGCCACATGCGGACGGGCCAGAACGCGCGACGCTTCGCTTGCGATGGTCGCCGGCGTCCCTCGCGTCGAATACCCGGCTGCCCGATAGGCTTCCGAGGGCCCGCATCCGCTGACGATGGCTCGGGCAAAGGCGTCTTCCTTGGGCGTGAGGAGGTGTTTCATGGGGGATTGATTGGGGTTGGGGGTGTCCTGTCGTTATCCGGTAAATCGGTGCTCATTCCTGCCGCCGTTGGCGCTCCGCTCGCCGTCGCAGGCGCATCCGGCAGAAGCCACTGGTAGGTGCTGGCCCGGGCTCGCCGGCCTAGCCCCTTGGCGTAGGTATCGCCCTTCGAAACCAGCCGGAGGAATCCGAGCTTCTCGAATGTCTGCAAGAGCCGCCATCCTTTGACCGGCCCCAAGGCGAGGCGTGCCGCAAGATGGTCGCTGGCGAGGAAGAATGTCCGATCTTTCTTCGCGTGTGCGAGATCCTTGCAGATTCGGAATGCGCTCCGTTCGCGTTCGTCCAATTGCTCGTAGATGTCCTTTTCGGACAGCGACAATCTGGCCGGGTATTCATGCTCAAGCCCCTCCCACAGGCCCAAGAACGAGGTTCGATGCTCCTCTTCCGGGCCAGCGTAGAGTTTCGGGTGAATCCGGAGATGGAGCAGCGCCAGCGCTTCCGCCGCGTCTCGATGGCAGGCACGAAATAGGAACGGGACAGCCTCAAGCAGCCATGCATTCCGTTTGTGCAGTCCCGGTTCGAACCGATCTTCCAACTCTGACCGGTACAGACCAACCAAGACCGGCGAGTGTTTCTTCATCTCATCCAACCGCTGCTTGGCCTCGGCACGGGCACGGGCCTTGACCACGAGAACCCGCTGATCCTCCTCTGTAGTATAGAGTACAGGGTTCAGAGTACAGGGTTCAGACGTACAGGGTTCAGACGTACAGGTACAGGTTTCAGGCTCCGGAGACGAACCGAGGAACGGCACGCACTCCCCTTGCCGAATCCAAAGGTCGGGATCGTAGGAAACGAAGCATAGGCGAGAAACATCCCGGCAGTGAGCATCGGCACCGAAGCCCAGCCGCCGGAAGTGTGCGGCAGCTGCATCGAAGCACCGCCGGTGTCCTTCGGCATCGGCCGCCGCAATCGGGACGAGGACTTTCAAGCCATTGCCTGAAGGCGAAACGAAGACCGCGAGAGCATGGGAGTCGGCCTCGATTGCCCGGCGAGCATCCGAAAGGCGGACGCCAAGATCGTCGAAGTCGACGCACAGCAACCCCGAGTGATCGCGCAAGCCCGTGATCGAGTGTCGGCCAAACACTCCGGAGAAGGTCACCGCCGGCAGGGCCTCTTTCTTGGCCTTGTAGTAAGCCTGTCTGCCCTCCCGGAAGTCCGCGCGCATGGCTACCATCGGCTCACGCCAACGGCCATCGCGCATGGCATCCAGGACGCCGCCCACCGTCATGGCTTGCGATGGGCTGGTTTCACGAACCGATGCGAAGAAGGACACTTTCCGCGCCAGCAAATCCGCAACCGGGATGGCCGGATCGGTCGACTCATTCACGGGAGGAGCGGGCCGGGCGCAACTCGTCGAGGGCGAGTCTGGCCTCAAGCCGGACAAGGGTTTGCTGGCGGGTACGGATCGCCTCCTGCATCCGCGGCATCTTCGCTTGTGCCGTGGCGATCTCCTCCTTGAGCGACGCGATCCGCCGCAAGGTCAGTGCCTGTTCTGCCGCGGTCATTGGGCAGGCCCTCCAACTCGTCCATTCTGGATGAGGCGTAACAGTTCGTCTTCAGCCCAAAGAACCGTATTCCCGATCTTGTACCGGGGAAGTACTCCGGTCTCGCTCCATCGGATCAATGTTCGTTTGCAGACGCCGATTCTCTCGGCGGCTTGTTTGCTCTTCAGAAACCGCCGTTCACTTACGGCGGGCGTATTCTCGGACATAGGAAACTCCTTGATCGCGAGGCGATCATTCAGAGTGGCGGTTGTGCCCGGTCTCAATCCATCCGCACAAGCGGAGGCACGACGGGCGTGTTCCGCGTACCAAAGTGTCCTACTGCTCCGGGCTCACATAATCAGGAGGTGTCCGGAGCAGCCCCGGGTTTGGGCCGCTGACAGACCTGAATCAACTTGGGCAGGCGATGTCAATCGCGCCCTTAGGTGGTAATCCAGTGTATCCGAAATCAATGCGCGCTTGGGTTACCCCTCCATCGTCCGCAGTTGGCCCGCCTTCTCGCCGGTCGGGAGTTGCACCTCGATCCGGCGTTTCTTTTCGACGTAGTGCGCGGAGGTCGTGCGGATGTCCCCATGCCCGAGATGCTGGCGGGCGGCCTCGATCCCGAACGCGCACGCCACGAGCGAACCGGACTCCTTGCGTAGGGCGTGGATGGCCTTCTGTTGCGAAACGCCCTTGTCCTTGAGCCATGCGTGTAACCGGCGCCACGTGCAGTCGGCCCGGTAGTAATCGTAGGTCGCCGCCGGGTTGGCGGGTCCGCCATCGAGCACGAACTCCGATGTGCTGTCCTTCTTGAACCCGCGGAGCACGTCGAGCACCGCCGGCGGCACGTCGACCGTGCGCTGACTCTCCTCGGTCTTCGGTTCGAAATGCTCCGTCCGGCGGATGTGGATTTGCGCTTCGCCGAAATCGACCTGCGCCCAAGTCAGGGTGTCGGCCTCCTTGCGCCGCAGGCCGCCCCACAGGCAGAGCAGAAGCGCCATGAACTCTTGCGAGTGTTCGGCCTTCAGCTCGCGTTCCGCGCACGCCAGCACCCATTCCGGGCTTACGTCGGAGTGATAGCGCTGCGGGCCGGGGTCCTTCAGCTTCACGCCCGCAAACGGATCGGGCGGCAGCATGACCTTGAGCATGGCCAGCACGTCGCGGGAGAAGAGCGCACGGGAGCACCGCAGAACGGTCGCCGCCGAGCGCTCCGCCGACTTCCGCTCAACCGGATCGGTGCCGGCCTTGGCCACGTAGCTATTGCGCCAGCCGCTGACACTCTCCGGGGTGAGCAACGCCAGCGATTGGCCGTCGACCTTGGCGAGCCATTCGGCGTGCCCGCCGTTCACGTAATCGAACTTCTTGCGGCGCTCCTTGGCTTTCATCCCGGCTTCGACCTTGGCGATGTCGGCAACGAGCTTGCGCAGCTTCACGGCATACCGGCGGACGGTGGCGGGCTTGAGGTGGCTGCGCTTCTCCACGTCGGCAAGGAACTCGCCCAGCGTGCAGCCCCCGACCTTGGCGGGCGTGCCCGGCTTGTATTTCGCCAAGGTGGCCGTCCAACCGGCGGAGACGAGGGAAAGGAAGATGTCGCGGGCTTTGATGGCCGCCGCGGTCTGGTTGGCGGTGTCGAGGTTGAACCAGACTTCGCGGCCGAGATGGAACATGCGGACCTGCCATTCCGGGATCTCCACCGTCTTGCCCTCCCGGTCTTGGTAGCACCGGTGTTTCAGGCGGGTTTTCCAGTAGTCCTGATGCGTCTTGGCCGGGCGGGCGGTTTTGTCTGTCCGGTTTGTCTGTCCGGTTACTGTCCGGTTTTTGGTGTCCTCGGTTGTCATCATCTTTTCCCTTCCGTCTTGTGCTCCCGGTTGATTTCTCAGAGGTAAAACCGTCTTTTCAGACGGCCACAAGCGGACAATGATGGACAAGGAGGAACAGGCAAACCAAGAAACTGTTAATCACTTGGTCACTGGTTCGATCCCAGCCTGGGCAGCCATTCTACAGATTCAGACCCGGCTTCCGCCAACGGAGCCGGGTTTGTTTTTGCCTGAATCCGAACACTTTGCAGAATATCCCGCAGTTGCTGCAGGATTTCGGGGAGAGAAGGCTCTGAGGGCGTTTTCTCGCCGTTTTGTGACACCAGGTGTGACACCGATTCCAATCGCTGCCCTTCCTCCGTGATCCATGGCAATTTCGCCATCTCCGAGTGGAGAGAGAGCGCGGGAACGTCGGTGAAGACGTTCCCGGTCAAGCTTGGATCGGAGTGCCCGAGGATCTCCTGCACTGCGCGCTGGTTGACGCCGTGGCGCAGCGATCCGTGCACCGCAATCGTAACGGTACACCGTATACTCGGTATCCGAGTAACCGGAGTCACGGTACTCCGGTATCGAACACGCATGTCGCCGAGGGCATCGCTCGCGAAAACTGCACCATCAAGCCTTCGAGCAACAGATAATGCCCCGCTCGAGGCGTCGACGCAGCGTATGAAGTACTTTCGAGGGACAAGACAGGGATAAACAGGAGCGGGAAGCATGGCATTTGTTTAGTTATTAGGTAATCTTGGTTTATTAGTGCTTGCAATGTCTGCGTCTTCTTGTTTTCTTTACTCCTGTTACATCTTTCTAGCCCGACATCCATCTCTTCACTTTGTTCTTCTGACACTTACCAATTCTCCCGTCTCCATGAGCACCACAGCCAATCCTCAAGCTCCTAGCGCAGAGAATGCCCCCGAATGGCTGAACATCGTCCGCGACAAAGTCAGGGACCTGCGCTTCGGAGTCGTCCAGATCGTCATCCACGACGCCAAGGTCACCCTCATCGAGCGCACCGAGAAAACCCGCCTCACTAGCGCCTCCCTGCCCTGATCTCCGCTCCCCAGCCGCGCCGCGCAGCCCAAGCCGTCCCCACACCTTTCCGTTCCGGCGGCGCGCAGCCGCCAAATCCACCGCACCAGCGGCGATCCCAACCCATCCCACTCCGACCAGACAACTGGAGCCCTCGTCAGCCAACCGACTCCTCTCAACATGTCCTTCTCTCTCGCGCTCAACCGGTCGTCCCGCGCGACCTCCTCGCAACAACGCCAGCTCGCCCGCCTCCCGCGCCTGCTCGCCCTCGCCGCCACCGCCGGCCTCGCCACCTCGGCCCTCGCCGAGAAGCCCGCCGCCCTCACCGAACTCTCGGTCACCGTCAAAGAAACCTACGACTCCAACGTCTACGGCACCGAGTTCAACCCCACCCTCGCCGGCCTGCCCGAAGTGGCCGACGTCGAATCCTGGGTCACCGTCATCTCCCCGAAGGCCGTCCTCAACCTCCGCTCCGCCCTCGGCCTCGGCGACAACTCCGCCGTCACCGCCTTCAACATCGGCTACGCCGCCGACTACGCGTTCTACCACTCCGCCTCCAGCGAGACCAACCAGCGCCACAACTTCTCCCAGCAGCTCAAAACGAAGTCCGACGCCGTCACCTTCTCCCTCGACAACACCTTCACCTACGTCGACGGCAAGTCCACCACGCCGCAGTACGGCCTCCTCAACGCCTACGGCTCCGCCAGCTCCCGCGAGCGCAAGGAGCAGTTCCAGGACCGCGCCAAGCTCCAGCTCCGCTACGACGCCGATGCCTGGTTCGTCCGCGCCGTCGCCAACGTCCTCTACTACGACCTCAAGACCCAGCTCCACCAGCCCACCGGGACCTACGTCGGGTATCAGAACTACATCGACCGCCAGGACCTGAACGCCGGCATCGACGTCGGCGCCAAGCTGAACAAGAACGTCTCGCTCTGGACCGGCTACCGCTACGGCGCGCAAGGGCAGGACGACCTCCCTTGGTCGCAGGTCGACAGCGCCAGCAAGTACAGCCGCCTCCTCGTCGGCGTCGAAGGCAAGCTCGCCTCCTGGCTGAAGGTCGACCTCCAGGCCGGCCCCGATTTCCGCACCTTCGACAACGCCACCGCCACACGCGGCATCGCCGAGAAGAACCACACCTGGCTCTACACCGAGGCCTCCGCCACCGCCGACCTCTCCGCCAACGACTCCCTCGTCCTCGCCCACAAGATCTGGAACTTCGTCTCCAGCACCGGCGTCGCCTCCTACCGCGACAGCACCTACGGGCTCACCCTCAGGCACAAGTTCTCCCCGGCGCTCTCCGGCAACCTCGGCTTCCGTATCCTCGGTTCCGATTACGCCCTGCCCACCGTCCGCAAGGACTGGTTCTACACCTACTCCGCCGGCCTACGCTACGACGTCGACAAGAACTGGGCGCTCACCGTCGACTACGCCCGCAACGAGGCCCGGAACAAACTCGACCACACCGCCTTCCCCGGCCGCACCTACTCGCAGGACATCCTGACCTTCGGCCTCCGCGCCGCCTTCTGATCCCGCACCATCTTCGCTGCGTCCCCCACATCTCGACGCAGCCACGGCCGGTGTGACGGCTGAGCGGTCTCCGCCACACCGGCCCTCCTCTCCGAACTCCCGAGACACGGGGCGTGGGCCATGCCATGCCCGAAATCCGTCACCAACCCTCAACTCCGCCAGTCCTCGCTTCGCCCAACTCGCAACTCCCGCCCACACGCCACCCGGCCCGTCCCACCCACTTCGCCCACCCGCCTCAACCGCGCACCGCGATCCATGAGCACCACACCCGCCACCACCTCCGCCGACACCGGCCTGCAGATCGAAGCCGTCAACTTCGCCTACGCCGGCACGCCGATCCTATCCGACATCCGGCTCGATATCGCCGCCGGATCGTTCGTCTCGCTTCTCGGCCCGAGCGGTTGCGGCAAGACCACGCTCCTGCGCCTCCTCGCCGGTCTCGATCGCCCACAGTCCGGCAGCCTCTCCTGGCAGGGCCGTCCGCTCGTCGGCCCGTCGTTGGAACGCGGAGTCGTTTTCCAGGACTACTCGCTCTTCCCGTGGCTCACGCTCTCCGAGAACGTCGAGTTCGCCCTCTCCAAGTCCCACCCGGAGACCACCGACGAGCAGCGCCGCATCACCGCCGCCGAATTCCTCGGGCTCGTCGGCCTCGAGGCCGCCACCGCGAAGTATCCCTTCGAACTCTCCGGCGGCATGCTCCAGCGCGGCGCCATCGCGCGCACCTTCGCCCTCGGCTCAAAGGTGCTCCTCATGGACGAGCCCTTCGGCGCCCTCGATCCGCTCAACCGCGCCAAGCTCCAGGATCTTCTCATCGCCATCTGGGCCGGTTCCAGCCCGCGCAAGACCGTCGTCTTCGTCACCCACGACCTCGACGAGGCCCTGTACCTTTCCGACCGCGTCGTCCTCCTCGGCTCCACGCCCGGCCGCGTCATCGAGCAGCTCGACATCCCCTTCCCTCGCCCGCGCCAGCGCCGCGAACTCTCCCGCACGCCGGAGTTCGTCGCCCTGCGCCAACGCATCGACGAACGCTTCCAACAGGACCTGATCGACCGGATCGAAGCCGAGTCGCTCGTCGCCTCCGTCGCCGAGGGCATCTGACACTCCCATGAGCACACTCGCCGATACCGCACAAGCGGACTCCGCGCCGACCACGATCCTCGCCCACGGCAACAAGCTCCCGGACTCGCCCGTCGCCGCGCCCTTCCGTCCCTGGCGAATTCTCCACGGCCGCGAGGGCGCCGTCTTCCTCCTCGCGCTGCTCGCACTCTGGATCGTCGTCAGTGCCGGCCTCTCCTTCTCCGGCAGCTACCTGTTCCCCACGCCATGGGCCTCGCTCAAGGCCCTCTGGCTCTCGCTGCCCGAGCTGCTCAAGGGCTCCGTCTCCTCCTTCCTGATCCTCGCGCCGGGATACCTGCTCGCCGTCGTCGCCGGCATCGTCTGGGGCCTGCTCGTCGGCACCACGCCCGCGCTGCACCGGCTCTTCTCGGCATTCTCGCGCCTGGCATCGCCGATCCCGCCCACGATCTACATCCCCTACGCGATCGCGCTGCTGCCCTCCTTCCGCACCGCCGCCGGCTTCATCGTCTTCGTCGGCGCCTTCTGGCCCATATTCCTCAATACCACCGCCGGCGCCGGCTCGGTTCCCCGCCGCTTCCGCGACAACGCCCTCATCCTCGGCCTCGGCCGCGCCGAGTACCTCCGCCACGTCGTCTTCCCCGCCGCGCTTCCGCACATCTTCTCCGGCCTCTCCGTCGGCCTCGTGTTCTCGTTCATCATGCTGACGATCGCCGAGCTCTTCGGCGCCAGCGCCGGCCTCGGCCGCTTCATCCAGCTCTACGCCGATTACGCCGACTACCCGCGCATGGTCGCCGGCATCCTCTACACCAGCGTCGTCGTGCTGCTCACCACCGGCCTGCTCGAACGCATCCGCCGCCGCGCCCTCTTCTGGGTCCGCTGACCCGCTGCTTCCACCTCTCCATCACGCACTCCCAATGAAACCAAACTCCATCCTCCAGCGCTCGCTTCCCGCCGCGCTCGCGTTGCTGACAGCCGCCGTTCTCCATGCCGAGAACCCCGCCCCCGCAGCGCCCGCCACCGAACTCACGCCGATCAAGTTCGGCCACATCCTCGTGCCCGGCCAGGGCAAGATCTTCGTCGCCCAGGAACTCGGCTACTTCGCCGAGCAGGGCCTCAAGGTCGAGCTAGTCGAGTTCCAGAACTCCGCTGACGGTCTCGCCGCCGTCCGCGCCGGCAAGCTCGACTTCGGCGCCTTCGGCGCCACCGCCCCGCTCTTCCACATCGCCAAGGGCGCCGACATCCGGATCGTCGGCGGCATCCACAACGAGGATGCCGCGCTGATCACGACCGCCGAAAAGGCCGCCACGATCAAGAGCGTCGCCGATCTCAGGGGCCGCAAGGTCGCCGTCGTCCGCCTCTCCTCCGCCGACACCGCCCTGCGCGGCCACCTCCTCGACCTGGGCATCGTCCCCGGCAAGGATATCCAGATCTTCGAGCTCAAGAGCCCGCCGGCCGTCATCGAGGCCGTCCGCTCGGGCGAAGTCGACGCCGGCACCGTCTGGGAGCCGCACGTCGTCCGCGCCGTCGAGAGCGGTCTGAAGGTCGTCGCCACCAGCCACGATCTCCTCCCCAACCACCCGTGCTGCCGCCTGGTGGTGCAGACCAAGGACGTCACCGAGCGTCCCCAGGTCATCGCCGGCGTGATCGCCGCGCTGCTCAAGGCCGAGAAGTTCGGCCACGACCACCGCGACCAGGCCGTCGATATCATCACCAAGTACATCAAGCTCGACCGCCACATCATCGATGCGTCGTACCTCAACGACCAGCCGACCGATCCCGACATCGCGAACACGGTCCGCTTCTGGAACGTCATGCGTCGCATCGGGTACGCCGAGCAGGAGCGCGACATCGCCTCCTTCGTCGACACCTCCTTCTACAAGCGCGCCCTCGACTCAGCCGCCACCGCCAGCCCGAAGGACCCGTTCTGGAAGCAACTCGAGGCCGACTACGTGAAGCGCGACACCGCGCCCGCCACCAAACCCTGAGTACCTACCGACACGCGCTGCCGCCCGCCTGCGGGTGGACCCGCTTGCCCCCAAGCGGGTCGCGCGCTCGGCCAGCGCTCCCCGTGTGAGCCGAACGCCAACCGCCTCCGTCCTTCCGCCCGCCACCACCACCCAACCAAACCGCTCCGCCTCCATCCGTCCGTCGCCATGACCTCCAGGGAAATCGTCTCCAGTCTCATCCGGCTCGAAGCCACGCCACGCCAGCCCGTGTCGTTGCTCTCCGCCGGCGCGTGGACGCTCAACCAGAGCGGCCTCACGCTGGAGCGCGCCCTGGAGGTCGGCGGCGAACGCATCGCCGAGGTCATCGAAGAGACCAACGTCAAGGTCGGCGCCGACATCGTCTGGCCCGGCTCCGGCTACCACAACCTCGCCATCCGCGGCGTCGGCGGCCGCCTGAAGTTCCGCGCCAAGGGCACGCCCGATGTCCAGGAGCCGCTCCTGCGCTCGCTCGCCGATATCCCGCGCATCGACCCGCGCCGCGTCGGGGACGACGCCGGTATCCGCCAACTGGTCGCCGCCGCCGGCATCCTCTCCCGTTCCATCGGCTCGCACACCGTCGTCGGCACCAGCCAGTGGGCGCCGTTCACGCTCGGCGGGCTGGCCTACGGCGTCGAGAACCTCATGCGCGCGATCCGCAAGGACCCCGCCGCCGTCCACGCCGTCCTCGATTTCTCCGCCGAGCTCTGCTTCGCCTACCTGGAGCCGTTCATCGACGCCGGCGTCTCGCTCGTCTCGCTCGCCGATCCCACCGCCTCGGGCGACCTGATCTCGCGCGAGCAGTTCGTCGAGTTCGCGCAACCCTACCTCGCCCGTGTCGCCGCCCGCATCCGCGCCCGCGGCGTCTGGGTGCTCGTCCACATCTGCGGCAACACCACCAACCGTCTGGATACCATCCCGGCGACCGGCGCGCAGATCATGTCCGTCGACTACAAGGTCGACCTCTCCGCCGCGCGCCGCGCCCTCGGCGGCCACATCGCCTTCGCAGGCAACATGAATCCCGTCGCCATCCTGCAGAAGGAGACGCCCGAGGGCGTCGCCGCCGCCTGCCGCGAGAGCATCCGCCTCGCCGGCCCCGGCGCCGGCTACCTCGTCATGCCCGGCTGCGACATCCCTCCCTCCGTCCCGCTCGCCAACGTCCAGGCCATGGTCGCCACCGCCCGCGCCACAACCCCGCAACCGCCACCACGCTTGCGGTAGGGTCGCGGCTCGCCCGCGACCGTTCCGCTCCGCGCATCCCATTCCTCCCATCCTTCCCCTCTCTCCCATTTCTCCCATGAGCCAGCAGCAATCCGAACTCTTCCGCGCCCTCTCCGATTCCGTCGTCGGCATGGATGAAGACTCCACCCGCACACACGCAAACTCCGTGGTCGCCCAAGGCGTCGACGCCACCACCGCCATCGAGAACGGCCTGGTCGACGGCATGAACCGCGCCGGCCAGCTCTTCGAGACCGAGGAGTACTTCATCCCCGAGCTCCTGCTCTGCTCCGATGCGATGTACACCGGCCTCGACATCCTCCGGCCGCATATCCGCCGCGACAGCACCAAGGAGCGCAAGAAGATCGTCATCGGCGTCGTCGAGGGCGACACGCACGACATCGGCAAGAACCTCGTGAAGATCATGCTAGAGGCCGCCGGCTTCGAGCTCATCGACCTCGGCCGCGACATCGCCCCGCAGCGTTTCGTCGACGAGGCGATCAAGTCCGGCGCCAGCGTCATCGCGCTCTCCACGCTCATGACGACCACGATGGACGCGATGAGCGAAGTCGTCCGCCTGCTCGAACAGGCCGGCGTACGCGAGAAGTTCAAGGTCATCGTCGGCGGCGGCCCGATCTCCGCCGGTTTCGCCAAACGCATCGGCGCCGACGGCTATTCGCCCACCGCGCCCGCCGCCGTGAAACTCATCCAACAGCTCCTCACCGCCGACGTCGCCGCCTGACATGAGCCGCGACCGTCTCAGTCCTTTGGAGCGCCTCGCCGCCTACGGCCGCGGACAGCCGATCGACCGGCTCCCCTGCGTGCCGATCGTCGGCAACACCGCCGCGCGCCTCGTCGGCGCCAAGATCTCCGCGTTCCGCGGCAACGGCCGCCTCCTCGCCGACGCCCACGTCGCAGCCTACCGCCGCTTCGGCTACGACAACATCCGCATCTTCACCGACCTCTACACCCTCGCCGAGGCGATGGGCGCGCAGGTCCACTATCCCGACGACGAGACCGCCTACCTCGGCGCGCCGGCCATCGCCGACGTCGACCAGATCGCCTCGTTGCGCGTCGTCGACCCGTCGAAGGACGGCAACCTCCCGCATCACCTCGAGGCGATGGAGATCGCGTTCAAGGCCGTCGGCCACGAGGTGCCCGTCACCGGCGCGCTCACCGGGCCGTTCACCACCGCGTCGTTCCTGATCGGCGCCGAGAACCTCGCGCGCCTCATGCTCCGCGATCCCGCCGCCGTCCACCGCCTCGTCGAGGTCGCCTACGAGAGCACCCTCGCCTACGCGCGCGCCATCCTCGCCACCGGCGCGTCGCCGAGCCTCACCGACGCCATGTGCTCCTCCACGGTCATCAGCCCGCGCCAGTTCCGCGAGTTCGGCGCGCCGTACCTGCGCCGCCTGGTCGAATTTCTCCATTCGCAGAAACGCTCCGTCACGCTGCACATCTGCGGCAAGACCCACCCGATCTGGACCGACATGGCGGATACCGGCGCCGACTGCCTCTCGCTCGACAACGCCGCCGCCCTCGCCGACGCCAAAGCGCGGATCGGCCACCGCGTCCGCCTCATGGGCAACGTCCCGCCCTCCGAGGTCATGCTCCAGGGCACGCCCGCCCAGGTACGCGCGTCCGTCTTCGCCACCGTCCGCGCCGCCGCCGACAACCCGCGCGGCCTCGTTGTCGCCTCCGGCTGCTCCCTGCCGGTCGAGACTCCCTTCGCCAACATCGACGCCATGCTCGACGCCGTCCGCGAGCTCGGCTGGCCCGTCAACCCTTCCGCCCTCCAAAGCGCCAATAGTTCCGAGACTCGCAACGAACTCTCCGAGGTAGGGACGGACCGCTGGGCCGTCCGTGAACGCGGCGGGCCCGGCGGTCCCGCCCTACCTGCAACCGTCACTTCCTTACACCAGGCCCAATCGTCATGAGCAACCTCACCGAGAAAGACCGCCTGCTCCACGTCCTCCATCGCGAGCGGGCCGATCGCTCGCCGGTCATCTGCACCGGCGGGATGATGAACGCCGCCATCGTCGACGTCATGAACGCCACGGGCCTCACGCTGCCCGAGGCGCACAGCGATCCCGTCCGCATGGCCGCGCTGGCCGAGGCCGTCCGCGCCCACACCGGTTTCGAGAACATCGGCGTGCCCTTCTGCATGACCGTCGAGGCCGAGCTGCTCGGCAGTAGCGTCGATCTGGGCACGCTCGCCTGCGAGCCGAAGATCGCGCTCGAACCCTTCGCCACCTCCGCCGTCGTCGAGTACCGGGAGATCGTCCCGCTCGCCCGCACGGGCCGCGCCGCCGTCGTCGCCGAGGCCTCCCGCATCGTCGCCGCGCGCAACCCAGGCGTGCCCGTCATCGCCAGCCTCACCGGCCCGGTCAGCACCGCCGCCTCCATCGTCCAGCCCCTGGCCTTCTACAAGGACATGCGCAAGGACCCCGCGGCCGCGCACCACGTCCTCGACTACGTCACCAACTTCCTCGTCGAGTACGCCACCGTGCTCGTCCGCGAGGGCCGCGTCACCTCCGTCATGATCGGCGACCCGTCCGCCACCGGCGAGATCCTCGGGCCGGCGATGTTCGAGGCCTTCGCCGCGCCGTACCTCAACCGCCTGGCCGACGCCATCCGCGCCGCAGGCGTCCCGCCCATCCTCCACATCTGCGGCAACCTCAAGCGCGTCGAGCATCTGGTGACACAGCTCCGCTTCGCCGCCCTGAGCACCGACGCGATGATCAACCTCGCCGCCCTCAAGCGCGACCACCCCGGCCTCGTCACCATGGGCAACCTGAGCACCTACGCGCTCGAGTTCACCGACGCCGACCGCATCCGCGACATGACCCGCAACCTGGTCCGCAGCGGCATCGACATCCTCTCGCCAGCCTGCGGCCTGAGCACCTCGACCCGCATCGACGCCCTCCGCGCGTTCACCGACACCGTGCGCAACAACTGACCGCCATGCCCAAGGTCCATTTCATCCTCCAGAACCTCACCGTCGAGGTCCCCGAGCGCCGCTCCCTGCTCGCCGCGATCAGGAGCGCCGGTATCCGCTTCGACCTGCCCTGCAACGGCGCCGGCACCTGCGGCAAATGCCGCGTGCGGCTCGACGCCGCCACCCGCGCCCACGCCGTCGAGTCCCCGCACAACAAGATCGCCGAGGCCGACCGCGCCGCCGGCTGGTCCCTCGCCTGCCAGACCTTCGTCCACGGCGACCTCGCCGTCGAAGTCCCGCTCAAGAAGGACGAGGGGCTGAAGATCCTGCGCGAGGGCCAGACCGTCGCCGTCGACATCGCGCCTTGGTTCGAGAAGTCGTTCGATCCCGTTTCCAACCGCACCGCCGTCATCGCCGGCGGCCGGATCGTGGCCTCGGAATCCGGCGACACCACCGCCGCCCTCTACGGCGCCGCTATTGACATCGGCACGACCACCATGGTCGTCGCCCTCGTCGACCTGCGCGACGGCCGCGAACTCGCCCACGCCTCCGCGCTCAACCCGCAGGCGCGCCACGCCCAGGACGTCCTCTCCCGCATCAAGCTCGGCTCCACGCCCGAGGGCCTGCGCACGCTCCACACCGAGGTGATCGCCGAGTTGAACCGCCTCGTCGCGGAGGCCGCCGCCGAGGCGCGGATCGACCGCGCCCACATCTACGAGGCGATCTTCAGCGGCAACACCACGATGATCCACCTCGCGACCGGCACCGACCCGGCCTCGCTGGGCAAGTACCCGTACACGCCCAGGCTGCGCGGCGACGAAAGCGTCGACGCCGCCTCCATCGGCCTCGAGCTCGCCCCGGGCGGCCAGGTCTACCTGCCGCCGATCATGTCCGCCTACGTCGGCGCCGACATCACCTCCGGTATCCTAGCCACGGATCTCGCCGCGCTGCGCGGCGTCACCCTCTTCGTCGACATCGGCACCAACGGCGAAATGGTCCTCGCCGCCGACGGCAAGCTCGTCGCCACCTCGACTGCCGCCGGCCCGGCCTTCGAGGGCATGAACATCGCCTGCGGCATGCGCGCCGGCCGCGGCGCCATCGAGTTCGTCTCGCTCGCGGGCGACTCCGTCGAGCTGCGCACCATCGGCGAGACCGCACCCACCGGCGTCTGCGGCAGCGGCCTGCTCGACGCCGTCGCCGAGTTCGCCGCACACGGCGCCGTCGACAAGAACGGCCGTTTCCGCACCAACGGCGCCGCGCCCGACCGCCCGTGGAAGGACCGTCTCGGCACGCTCGACGGCAAGCCCGTCTTCCGGCTCACCGACACCGTCTACCTCTCGCAGAAGGACATCCGCCAGGTGCAGCTCGCCAAGGCCGCTGTGCGCACCGGCATCGAGTCGCTCCTCGCCGCCGTCGGCCGCACCGCCGCCCAGGTCGACCGCGTGCTCATCGCCGGCTCGTTCGGCTTCCACCTGCGCACCGCCAGCCTGATCCACCTCGGGCTGCTCCCGCGCGAGTTCGCCGACCGCGTCGAGTTCGTCGGCAACACCTCCAAGTCCGGCGCTCGCGCCTTCCTCCTCAACCGCCACACCCGCGAGCACCTCGGCCGCACTGTCACCGGTGTCCAGGTGCTCGAACTCGCCAACGACGCCGCGTTCCAGCGCACGTTCGTCGACGCCCTCGCCTTCGCCTCATGACCGCCGAACTCTCCCAATCCTGCGCCCAGTGCGGCCTGCTTAACTGCTACCGCCGCGACAAGCGCTTCCCCGACTTCTGCCTCACCGAGCGCGCCGACCGTGCCCTAGTCGAGCAGACCGCCGCCGTCTACCGCGGCGACGAGCTCGAGGCCCGGATGGCGCACGCCGCCGCCGAGGTCGAGGGCACCTACTACGGCAAGCTCACCCGCGTCGAGGAGATCGTCGCCTTCGCCAACCGCATCGGCGCGAAACGTATCGGGATCGCCACCTGTATCGGCCTCATCGAGGAGACGCGCATCTTCACGCGCATCCTCAAGGCCCACGGGCTCGAGTCGTACGCCGTGCTCTGCAAGGTCGGCTCCGTCGACAAGTGCGACGTCGGCATCCCCGATTCGCTCAAGGTCAAGAAGGGCTCCTACGAGGCCATCTGCAACCCGGTCCTCCAGGCCGAGCTGCTCAACCGCGAGAAGACCGACCTCAACGTCATCGTCGGCCTCTGCGTCGGCCACGACTCGCTCTTCATCCGCCACTCCGCCGCGCCCGTCACCACGCTCATCACCAAGGACCGGGTGACCGGCCACAACCCCGCCGCCGCCCTCTACACCAGCGGCTTCTACTACCAGCGCCTGCTCAATCCCGCCTCCAAGCTCTGATCGAGCTCCAACCTTCAACGACACCATTCGCATGGCTCGCTATTCCAACATCCTCCAGGCCGTCGGCCGCACGCCGCTCGTCCGCCTCGAACGCCTCGGCGCCGGCCTCGCCTCGCCCATCTACGCCAAGGTCGAGTCCCTCAACCCGGGCGGCAGCGTCAAGGACCGCGTCGGTCTCCTCATGATCGAGGAGGCCGAGAAGGCCGGCCTGCTCAAGCCCGGCGGCACCATCGTCGAGGCCACCGCCGGCAACACCGGCGTCGGCCTCGCCCTCGCCGCCGCCGTGAAGGGCTACCGCCTCATCGTCGTCCTGCCCGACAAGATGAGCGGCGAGAAGATCGCCCTCCTGCGCGCCTACGGCGCCGAGGTCGTCGTCACCGCCACCAACGTCGCGCCCGACTCGCCCGAGAGTTACAACGGCGTCGCCGACCGGCTCGCACGCGAGATTCCCGGCGCGTTCCGCCCCGACCAGTTCACCAACCCGAACAATCCGCTCGCCCACTACCGCTCCACCGGACCCGAGATCTGGGAGGACACCGAGGGCCGCGTCGGCGTGCTCGTCGCGGGCATGGGCACCGGCGGCACCATCTCCGGAACCGCGCGCTACCTGAAGGAGAGGAACCCGAACATCGTCGTCGTCGGCGCCGACCCCGAGGGCTCCATCCTCTCCGGCGACTCGCCGCGCTCCTACAAGGTCGAGGGCATCGGCGAGGACTTCATCCCGAAGACGTTCAACCGCCAGCTCGTCGACGAGATGGTGCGCGTGAGCGACAAGGACTCCTTCAATACCGCGCGCCGCCTCGCCCGCGAGGAGGGCATCCTCGCCGGCGGCTCCGCCGGCACCGCGCTGGCCGCCGCGCTCAAGTTCGCCCAGCGCCTCGCCGAGCCGCGCGAGATCGTCGTCATCCTCCCCGACACCGGCCGCAACTACCTCAGCAAACTCTACTCCGACGAGTGGATGCAGCAGAACGGCTTCTGGCAGGAGCGCGCCGCCCGGCCCATCCCGCTCGGCCGCGTCCTCGCCGAGAAGTCGGCGCTGCCGCAGCTCATCGCCGTGCGCCCGCAGGATCGGTTGCGCTCCGCCATCCAGCTCTTCCAGGAGCACAACATCTCGCAGCTCCCCGTCGTCGAGGACCGGCGCGTCGTCGGCAGCCTCAACGAGGCCACGCTCATGAAGGCGCTGCACGACGGCGTCGACCTCCAGAACCAGGAGATCCGCGCTGTCATGGGAAAACCGCTGCCGTCCCTCGACGAGTCCACCGACCTCGCCGAGGCCTACCGCATCCTCCTCGGCGGCTCGCCCGCCCTCGTCGTCACCCGCGCCGGCCGCCCGCTCGGCCTCGTCAGCCGCTTCGACCTCATCACCACCTTCAGCCACCGCGACTCCTATGAAATTTGAAACTCTCGCCATCCACGACGGTCAGGCGCCCGATCCCCGCACCGGCGCGGTGAGCGTGCCGATCTACCAGACCTCCACCTTCCAGCAGGACGCCATCGGCAAGTTCCGCGAGGGCTTCGAGTATTCGCGCTCCGGCAACCCGACGCGCCAGGCGCTCGAGGCTGCGCTCGCCCTGCTCGAAGGCGGCAAGTACGGCCTCGCCTTCGGCTCCGGCAACGCCGCCACCACCGCCGCCCTCCAGCTCGTCAAACCCGGCGACCAGATCCTCGCCAGCGACGACACCTACGGCGGCACCTACCGCATCTTCGAGAAGATCCTCCGCCCGTGGGGCGTCGACATCCGCTATGTGGATGCCAGCGACACCGCCGCCGTCGAGGCCGCCATCGGCCCGAAGACCGCGCTCATCTGGGTCGAGTCGCCGACGAACCCCCTGCTCAAGCTCGTCGACATCGCCGCACTGGGCGCGCTCGCCCACCGCCGCGGCCTGCTCCTCGTCGTCGACAACACCTTCGCCAGCCCCTACCTCCAGCGTCCGCTGGAGCTCGGCGCGCACGTCGTCGTCCACAGCACCACGAAGTACCTCGGCGGGCACAGCGATGTCGTCGGCGGCGCCCTCGTCACCTCCGAGCGCGATCTCTACGACCCGATCAAGTTCTACCAGAACGCCGCCGGCGCCGTCCCCGGCCCGTGGGACTCCTGGCTCGTCCTCCGCGGCATCAAGACGCTCAAGGTCCGCATCGAAGAGCAGCAAACCACCGCGCTGCGCCTCGCCCGTTTCCTCGAAGCGCACCCGGCCGTCGAACGCGTCTACTACCCCGGCCTGTCGAGCCATCCCCAGCACGCGCTGGCCAAGCGCCAGATGCGCGGTTTCGGCGGCATGATCAGCCTCCAGATCAAGGGCGGCTTCCCCGCCGTCGAGCGCCTCGTCGCCAAGCTCAAGCTCTTCGTCCTCGCCGAGAGTCTAGGCGGCGTGGAGTCGCTGCTCTGCTACCCGCCGCGGATGACCCACGCCTCCATCTCCCCCGAGGAACGCGCCCGCCGTGGCATCCACGACAACCTCATCCGCCTCTCCGTCGGACTCGAAGCCGCCGACGACCTCGAGGCCGATCTCCGCCAAGCCCTCCAAGCCTGAACGTCCCACACTCCGCCCACCTCACCGCCACGCCATCGTTTCCATGAAAACATCCCGCACGCTCGCCCGCCTATTCCTCGCCGCCGCGCTCGCCGCGCCGGCCTTCCTCCCCGCCCAGTCGGCGGAGAAGGTCCACCTGAAAGTCGGCATCATCCCGGTGCCCGAGCACTCCAAACTCGTCATCGCCCGCGACAAGGGCTTCTTCGCCGAGGAGGGCCTCGACGTCGAACTCGTCGAGTTCGCCAACAGCGCCGACGGCATCGCCGCCCTGCGCGGCGGCAAGAACGACGCCGGCTCCGTCGGCGTCACCGCTCCGCTGGTGCACATCGCCAAGGGCGCCGAGAATCTCCGCATCATCGGCGGCCTCGGCGGCGAGGGCTCCGCCGTCGTCGTCCGCGCCGAGACCGCCGCCAAGGTCTCCGACCTGAAAGGCCTCAAGGGCCTGAAGGTCGGCACCGTCCGCCTCTCCTCCAGCGACGCCGTCGTGCGCTCCGAACTGTTCAAGGCCGGCATCGACTGGCGCACCGATATCCAGGTTTTCGAGCTGAAGAGCCCGGCCGCCGTCGTCGAGGCCGTGCGCTCCGGCGAGATCGACGCCGGCGTCGTCTGGGCGCCCTTCGACACCAAGGCCGAGGAGTACGGCCTCAAGGTCCTCGTGCGCACCGGCAAGCTCTCGCCCGGCCACCCGTGCTGCCGCATCGCCGTCCTCGCCGAGGACCTCGCCAAGCGCCCGCAGGTCTGGGGCTCCTACCTGAAGGCCATCCTCCGCGCCGAGCGCTTCCTCGAGGAGCACCGCGCCGAGTCCGTCGACCTCGTCACCGCCGCGCTCAAGATCGACCGCAAGCTCGTCGCCGAGGTCATCGAGGGCGGCAACACCGAGTTCAGCAGCGATCCCAACGTCGCTGGCATCGTCCAGTTCTGGGATGCGCTCCGCCAAAGCGCCTTCGTCCAATCCGACCGCGACATCCGCCGCGACATCGACACCACGCCGTTCAAGGCGGCCCTCGACTCCCTCCTCTCCGCGCAACCCGGCGACTCCTACTGGAAGGCCAAGCTCGCGCAGTTCAACGCCCGCAACTGAAGCCGCGCGCACCCGCGGAGCCCGGCGAACGTCTCGCAGCTCCGCGCTTCCCGACGGCCGCCACCACGGTCCGCCGTCGCCCGACGCGCCCCGGAACAAGAAATCGAAAATGAAAACAGCATCCAAAGTTCTCGCACTCCTCGCCCTCTCCGCAACGTTCGCCGCCGGCCTCTCCGCCGCCGACGCCAAGCTCATCCGCTTCGGCGTCAGCCCCGGACCCTACGGCGACCTCATCACCAAGGCCATCAAGCCTTCCCTCGAAAAGAAGGGCTACAAGGTCGAGCTGGTCACCTTCCAGGACTGGGTCCAGCCCAACCTCGCCCTCGCCAACGGCGAGACCGAGGCAAACCTCTTCCAGCACGGCCTCTACCTCGCCAAGTTCTCGAAGGACCACAACCTCCAGCTCTCGCCCACCATCCTCATCCCGACCGCCAGCCTCGGCATCTACTCCGAGAAGGTGAAGTCGTTCGACCAGCTCAAGAAGGGCGACGAGGTCACGCTCCCGCTCGATCCCACCAACCTGGCCCGCGCCCTGCGCTTCCTCCAGAAGGTCGGGCTGGTGAAGCTCAAGCCCGAGATCGACCCGACCAAGGTCACCGATCGCGACATCGCCGAGAACCCGCGCGGCCTGAAGTTCGTCCCCACCGAGGCCGCACAGATCCCGCGCACCCTCGGCAGCGCCACCCTCGCCGTCGCCTCCGGCAACTTCGCCATCGCCGCCGGCCTGAAGCTCTCCGACGCCCTCGTGCTCGAGGAACTCGACGACTCCATCAAGATCACCCTGGCCGTCCGCACCGCCGACGTCGACCAGCAGTGGGTCAAGGACGCCAGGGCGGCCATCGAGTCCGAGGCGTTCCGCGACGCCGTGGAGAATCCCGCCAACATCTTCTCCAGCTTCCAGAAGCCCGAGTGGTACAAGGCGAAGTGGGGCAAGCCCGCCGCCAAGTAATCGCGCCACTCCGCATCCGAGGTAGGGCGAACCGTCCCCGGTGAGCCGCCGCAAGCCCGGCTCTCCCGCGAACGCCTCGCCCTGCCTTCCGTTCCGCTCCGTCCGCTCCTCTCCATGCTCGAACTGAAGAACATCCACGTGCGCTTCACCGCCGGCGACCACACCGTCGACGCCGTGCGCGGCGTCTCGCTCAGCGTCGCCCGCGGCGAGATCTACGGCATCGTCGGCACCAGCGGTGCCGGCAAGAGCACGCTACTGCGCACCATCAACCTCCTTGAGCGCCCGACCTCCGGCCAGGTCTGGATCGACGAGCGCGAGATCACCGGCCTCGACACCGAGTCGCTGCGCGCCGTCCGCCTGCGCACGGGCATGGTCTTCCAGCACTTCAACCTCGCGCACTCCCGCACCGTCGAGGACAACATCGCCCTCCCGCTGCGCGCCGCCGGCGCATCCGAGGATCGGATTCGCGAGCGCGTCACCCAGCTTCTCGATCTCGTCGAGCTCTCCGACAAGCGCCACGCCTTTCCCGGCCAGCTCTCCGGCGGCCAGAAGCAGCGCGTCGGCATCGCCCGCGCCCTCGCCAACGAGCCGCCCCTGCTCCTCTGCGACGAGCCGACCTCCGCCCTCGACCTCGAAACCACCGAGTCGATCCTCGACCTCCTCGCCGGCATCAACGCCCGGCTCGGCATCACCATCGTCATCATCTCCCACGAGATGGCCGTCATCAAACGCATCTGCCACCGCGTGGCCGTCATGCAGGCGGGCGAGGTCGTCGAGGAGAACGCCGCCTACGACGTCTTCGCCACGCCCCAGCACGCGCTCACCCGCGAGCTGATCGAGAAGTCCCTCAATCTCACCCTGCCGCCGCGCCTGCTGGAGCAGACCAAGGGCACGCTCGTGCGCCTCGTCTACCGCGGCGAGTCCGCCGAGGAGCCGATCATCGCCGCCACCGCACGCCAGCACCAGATCCACCTCAACATCCTGCACGGTCGCATCGAATACATCGCCGGCCGCCCCATCGGCATCCTCATCGTCTCGCTTGAGGGCGACTCCCGGCACATCGCCGACGCGCTCCACCACCTCGAACTCAAGGTCGCTCAACTGGAGATCATCCGTCATGGGTAGCACACCGCTCGACGTCCTCATTTCCGATCTCGCCAAGGCGCTGTGGGAAACCGCGCTGATGAGCGGGATTAGCCTCGGCCTCGCGCTGCTCCTCGGCCTGCCGTTGGGCTTTCTGCTCTTCCTGAGCCGCCGCGGCATGCTCCTGGAAAACCGCGCGCTCAACCTCCTCGGCGGCTTCGCGACCAACCTCGTGCGCTCGCTGCCGTTCGTGATCCTGCTGATCCTCGTGCTGCCGCTGGCCAAGCTGCTCACCGGCCACACCACCGGCCCCGTCGCCGCCTCCGTCCCGCTGGTCATCGCCTGCGTCGCCTTCTACGCGCGCCTCGTCGAAGTCTCCCTCTCCGAGGTCGACCGCGGGGTCGTCGAGGCCGCCCGCGCGCTCGGCGCCACCCACTGGCTCGTCGTCCGCGAAGTCCTGTTTCCCGAGGCGCTGCCCGGCCTGATCCGCGGCTTCACCGTCACCGCCATCAGCCTCATCGGCTACTCGGCGATGGCCGGCGTGGTCGGCGGCGGCGGTATCGGTTTTCTCGCGATCAACTACGGCTACTACCGCTACGAGACCGGCGTCCTGATCGTGACCGTCGCGATCCTCATCGCGCTCGTCCAGGCGATCCAGGTCGCCGGCGACCGCCTCGCCCACCGCCACGACCGGCGCCGCCGCTGAACCCTCTCCCAACCAAAGGAATCATCCATGAGCACCAAACTGAGCCAAGACACGCTGTGCATCCAGGCCGGCTACTCGCCAAAAGTCGGCGAGCCGCGCATCCTGCCCATCGTCCAGAGTACGACCTACAAGTACGACGACATCGAGCAGGTGAACCGCCTGATGACGCTGCGCGAGGTCGGCTTCAAGTACACCCGCACGGGCAATCCCTCCGTCTTCGGTTTCGAGGCGAAGCTCAACGCGCTGGAGGGCGGCGCCGGCACCATCGCCACCGCCTCCGGCCAGGCGGCGAATCTCCTCACCCTCACCAACATCGCCCGTGCCGGCGACCACATCGTCGCCGCCTCCACGCTCTACGGCGGCACGTTCACCCTGTTGAACTCCACGCTGCCGAAGTTCGGCATCGAGGCGTCGTTCTTCGACCCCGAGGCGCCCGCCAAGGAGATCGCCAAGCTCTTCCGCCCGAACACCAAGGCGCTCTTCGGCGAGACCATCGGCAACCCCGGTCTCAACATCCTGGACTTCGACAAGCTCGCCGCGCTCGCGCGCCGCTTCAACGTCCCGTTCATCGTCGACAACACCCTCGCCTCGCCGTTCCTCTGCAACCCCTTCGGGCTCGGCGCCAACATCGTCACCCACTCCGCCTCGAAGTACATCGACGGCCACGCCACCAGCATCGGCGGCGCCGTCGTCGACGGCGGCAACTTCGACTGGACCGATCCGAAGTTCCACGACTTCAACACGCCCGACCCGAGCTACAACGGCGTCGTCTACACCGAGAAGTTCCCGCAGGCGCCCTTTCTCTACAAGGCCCGCGCGCAGTTCCTTCGCGACTTCGGCGGCTGCATGGCCCCGCTCAACGCCTTCCTCTTCAACCTCGGCCTCGAGACGCTCCACCTGCGCATGGTCCGCCACAGCGAGAACGCCCTCGCCCTGGCCAAGTTTCTCCAGAAGCACCCGCAGGTGAACTGGGTCAACTACCCCGGACTCGACCACGTCGGGAAAAAGCGGATCGCGAAGTACTTCAACCACCCGCTCGGCAGCGGCATCCTCACCTTCGGGCTCAAGGGGGACCGCAAGGCCATCGGCCGCTTCGCCAAGGCGCTCAAGGTCGCCGCCCTCGTCGTGCACATCGGCGACGCCCGCACCTCCGTCCTCCATCCCGCCTCCAGCACCCACGCCCAGCTCGACGAGGCACAGCAGCGTGCCGCCGGCATCACGCCCGACCTCATCCGCGTCTCCGTCGGCATCGAGGACCCGCGCGACCTCATCGCCGACTTCGCGCAAGCCATCGCCGCCGCCTAAAATCTCCGCTGTCCGTTGTAGGAGCCTGCTTGCAGGCGATCTGCGCTCGGTCCGCTGCGGCCGCCGGAATCGCCTGCAAGCAGGCTCCTACCTCCCGACCCGCCATCCGACCCATTCCTCCCGCCTCTCGCCTTTCACCTCACGCCTCTCCCAGGCCAACCACTTCCGCCCCACCCGCCCC
>CAZXHR010000001.1:33907-79548 GCA_964640465.1 uncultured Opitutaceae bacterium | reverse complement strand
ACCTATTGCAGGGTGGAGCAGTCTGGTAGCTCGTCAGGCTCATAACCTGAAGGTCGCTGGTTCAAATCCAGCCCCTGCACCCAATTTGAAGCCCCCGGAAACACTTCCGGGGGCTTTTTGTTGAACAACTTACGCGATTCCCCTCCGAGGGAGGCCCAAATTGCGACTTTGGCTAACTACGGGCAACTTTTTGAACCCCGGCCCGTAGTTTACACCGTAGTTTTCAGAGGGAGATTTTGTGACTACGGGCAACTACGGTGCCCGTAGTTCGGACCCACCACGCCGCGCGGGCAAGAAGAAGCCCGGCTCCCTCGCGGGATGCCGGGCGTGTGTCGTTTTCAATCCGAGCTTCGCTCACGCAGCGGAGCGTGCGCGGGGCTGGCGTTCGTCGGAACCGGGATCGAGGCCGGAGTGCGCCAACTGGGCGAGTTCGCGCAGCCGGTATCTCCAGGAGCCGGGAAGGATTTCCACCGGGTGAAGGATGCACTCCTTCGTCATCCGCCAGATCGTCACTCGGCTGACGCCCAACATCTGGGCGGCCTGCTTCTGGGTCACCAAGAGCTTTTCATCGACCGCGATGGGCGCGAAACCGGTTACCTCGCAGTTTCCCTCAAAGAGGCGTTGGGCTGCGCTCCGTTCTGCGCCCGTAAGCGAGGGGTCCGTTGCGAGAATCGTTTGGAGGAGCGAGCGGCTTGTGTCGTTCATGACGGCAACCTCAAGCGCTGAGTTCGACGAGCGAGCCGCGCTCAACTTCGGTACGGCGTTGGACTTCGAGCGCGACCAGTGCCGTATTCCAGTCGCAGAAGAGATTGTGCCGGTGCGGAACGCGCAGGCCGTTCTCCGTCGGTTCGATCTTCCATTTCACGGACCCGATGACGCGCCGCTCGTTGCGGTCGAAGAGCGCAATCTCCCCTGCTTCGCAGCCAGGAGCCTGCTTCAGAAAGAATTCGACGGCGTCCTCGACTCTTTCGGCCGAGGCCGTGGAGACGAAAACACCGGGCGCATACTCGACGAGGATTTGAAAGCGGCCGGCACCAGGAGTGCCACCCGCGAGGATCGGACTAGTTTCAAGAGGTAGTTGGTTGCTCATGGGAACGGTTTTCACGCGTTCCATTCCGCACCCACGCTTAGCGTGCCTCAACGGACCGGACCCTCCGAGAATAGTGTAAGCGGACTACACCAATTCCGGTATCGACCGAACCCCGCGCCGCGATTCCTGAACAATTGCAATGACGACGCGCAGGTGGCTTCATCGGCAGCACCTACCCTGTGAATACACTACTGCTCGTAACCATTGCCCTCGTTCTCGTAATCGCCTTCGTCGCAGCTGCGTTCCTGAAGAAGGCAACCCGAACCGTTGAACAAGGCCAAGGACGAGCCGATGTCTATGACCTCGCCGATTCGCTGTTCTCCCCCGCAGAGCGATCTTTCTTCGGGGTCCTCACGACGATCGTAGACGAGCAAACCGTCATCACAACCAAAGTCCGCCTGGCCGACGTCTTTGAGATCAAAAAGGGCCTTGATCGGAGTGAGCGCCAGCGCGCCCTGAACCGAATTTCCGCGAAGCACGTGGACTTCCTTCTGATTCGGAAGAGCGATGGTCACCCGATACTAGGGATCGAACTCGACGATGCTTCGCACCAACGGCCAGAACGAAAGGCGCGTGACGGATTCGTTGACGAGGTGTTCGCGGCTGCGCGGCTGCCCCTCGTTCACATTCCGGCTCAGCGCACGTATTCAGCTCAGGAAATCAAAGCGGCACTGGAGCGGACCAGCGCCACAACCTGAAATTTCCAATGGCCTCACAAAGCACACTTCTCGGCGCCGCCGGTGAACATCATGTGATGTCGGAGCTATTGCGGCGCGGTTACATCGCAGCCCTCGCGCCGCAGGGTGTTCCGAATGCGGACATCGTCGTCACCGACGTTAACGGCGCTCGGCTGTGCTCGATCCAAGTCAAAACACGTAGGGACATTGGATCGGATGGCGGTTGGCACATGAAGGCGAAGCACGAGCAGATCAAAAGCGACCGGCTCTTCTATTGTTTCGTCGATTTCGGAAAAGACTTCGCTGCCCGACCATTGGTATTTCTGTTGCCGAGTCCGCTTGTCGCTGAGATCCTGACCGAATCCCACAAGCGTTGGCTGGCGAAACCAGCCCGCAATGGCTCGGCGCACAAAGATGGACCCATGCGACGATTGCTGCCGGACTACTCACACCTTTTCGGACACGACCAGACGTACGCCACTGGTTGGCTAGACAAGTATCGAGACGCTTGGCACGTCCTGGGTCTCGATGTTGCGAACGCAGCAGCAATCAGCGACGACGATTGATCCGAAGCAGGCTCGGCCCTCACGGCAGCCGGTTTCTCCAGCCGCCGCCGCGCAGTCGCTCTGATCCGCTTTCAGCTTCGCGAGTGACGAACGCGTGCGCTCGCACCGCAGCGAGCACGGTCGTCCCGCCGCCGGTCGTGATCAGGCAGGCGTCGCCCGGTCCCCGCAGCCACGTTGCCGAACCGTCGGCCAGATTCTCCCACGCAACGGCACGGCCGAGTCGCGTCCGCTGAGACCAGTCGGGGCGTTCTCGATTCGGCGGGGAGCGCGTGATCGCGGGCATACCGCCAAGGCGGAACGTTCCTTTCTCCGGAGCGTTCTTGCTCTCTCTGGCGGCACCTCCAACGGGAACGCCGCTGCGCGGCCAGGGCTCGTTTGGGTCCTCCTTGGAAGGAATCCCCCCAACCGTCCCTTCGTCCCTGTCGGCTCCCCCGCCTCGGGTCGAGAGAGCAATCCCGCTCCTCAAAAACAGAAGGAACGATATGCCCGCCAAATCCACTCAACCCTCCTCGCAACCCAAGACCGCCACCGCCAGCTCCAAGCTTCCGGTGAAGACCTTCCGCCTCGGCCGGATCAAAGCCGCCGTGTGGGAGAACGAGGCCGACAACAAGAAGTTCTTCAACGTGACCTTCGCGCGGACCTACGTGGACGACGCCAAGCAATACCACGACACGGACAGTTTCGGTCGGGACGACCTCCCGCTCGTCGCCAAGCTCGCCGATCACGCGCACACGTTCATCTTCGAGCAGCTCGCGAAGCTGAAAGCCGAACAGAGCGAGTGACCGTTGCGCGCGACGGCGGCCGGATCGACCGGCCGCCTTTTTCATGTCCTCCGCCGATGAACGAACCACGCACAATCCCCAACCCGATGCTCGCGTTGCTCGTTTTCTTCTAGCGACTGCCAGCCGCTGATTTCGCCATTCTACACCCGGTCAAGGTAGTCCGCTGCGCGGCTCCACCACGCGCAAACGTTCCGCTTCCCCCTCGATTGGTCCCGCTGCGCGGGACACTGCCTCGGCGCTCCACCCAGCGCTTTGACTTTCGGGTGTGGGGCGAAAATCGCCAATCGGCAGTAGGCGATAAGGTCACGAGACGTGACGCACGCCCCACGGGCCGAACGGCACGAAACATGACTCAAGACAATCCGTTCGGTGAGGTTGTTTACTCCTACTCCCGCAAGCAGGCCATCGAGGACGGCGTCCTCGTCGACCTGAGCGAGGTCGATTCGATCAAGCAGCATTGGAAACATCCCTTTGCCTGCACCTCGACCGTTTGGGCCATCATCGAGACGGCCCTTCAGCAACCCGGCCAGGACGTCTCCGGCATCTGCCACGACATCTCCACCATGGCCAAGCTCGCGATCCGCACCAAGCAGGACGCCGATCAAACTCGCTTCCGGGTCATCATCGCGACCCGCACGCACGAGCTGAAACTGCACATCGGCCCCGGTGACACACCCGCGCCGGTGCTCACGCTCATGCTCCCGAACGAGGACTGAGCACGGGGGCTTCGGCCCCCTTTTTCGTCAGTCAGAGCCTAGACAGCGTCCACGCTTTCTCCCGCGTTTCCGGTAGATGCGCGGTGCTGCCAACCGCGCCCGGCGGGCGATTCTTGCTGCGGATCGGGGCCCTGTCGCGCGCCGACCGCACTCAAAACCTGAAACCAAAATCACCGCGTCTTCGCGGTCCAAAACTATGGCCACCTCCACAGAACTCCTACCGAACTCCACCGCAACGAACGCTCGCGCCACGCGCACCGACACCACGCTCGACGAGATCGCGCAGCTCAAACGCCAGCTTCTCCAGGCCGAAGTCCGCCTTGCCAAATCGCGCGCGAACGCCGCCGGAGCCGAGGCCGACGTCAAGGTGCTGAGCGCACGTCTTCGCGCGGTCAGCAGCAAGTGACCGCGACTTTCATCGAGACGTAAACGAGCGGGCCGGCATTGAAGCCGGCCCGTTCTCGTTTCGATCAGGCAACATTCACCTTCGGCGGCTCAACGCGCGGCGCGCGTTTGAGCAGCTTGCGCTCGAATCCGGGATAGGAAACGCCGGACGGCGAAATGTGCACGTAGCCCATTTGGACGGCGTAGCAGACGAGCTCGCCTTTCTGATGCAGCCGCAGTTTTGCCATGATCGATTTGCGATGCGTGTTCACCGTGTGCGGCGAAATCCCCAGCCGCTGCGCGGCCTGTTGATCGTCGGAGCCGTCGCCAATCGCGGCCAGCACCTCTTGCTCTTTCGGCGTCAGCTCATCGAGCGTGATTCGGCGCGGCGGTTTCATGTGCGGCACGAACGACTCGCTCACGTAAGACTTCCCTTCGAGCACCAGCTCCAGCGCCTTGCTGAAGTCTTTATACCCATCGAGCTTCACGTCGAAGATGCCGTTGTAACGCAGCTCGCGCAAAAGCGCGACTGTGCGCGAATCGCGCCGTGAAGTGACGACTAGGATCGGAAGCTTGCGCTCCACGAATGGCTCCAGGTGTTCGAGCCCGTCCATGTCGTCGATCTTCACCCCGGTGATGAACATGTCGGGCATGTTCGCCTGCATCGAATCGAGCGCATCGAAGCCTTTCTGGAAAACCTCCACCTTGGCACCTCGCCAACACTGCTTCACGAGTTGGGCGATGGTGTCGCCGTAGAAACGGTCCGCTTTCAGGATGACGATGCGAGGAGTAAGGGTTGGCTGGCTCGGCATGGTCAGCAGTTGGAGGGTTCCAGTTCGAGTTGCTGGCCTTCTGGATCAGGTCGCAGACGGCCCCTGCCGTTGCCACCGCGCAGGAGTTCCTGCGCGAGGGCGTTTCGGATGAGCAGTTCCGTCGCGTCGCGCATCGGGCGCGCGCCGAGTCGTTCGTGATAGCCGCGCTGAATCACGACCTCCGACACAGCCGGCTCGGGCGTGATCGCAAAGCCGCGCGCCGCGAGCGCGGCGCATTCCTTTGCGATCATGCCGCCGGCAATCGCGCACTGCGCATCGAAGTCGAGTTTTTTGAAGACGACGGTGACCGTGATGCGCGCGAAGATTTCCGGGCGGAGTTCGCGCTGCGCGTCCTGACGCACGAGGCGCTCCATCGTCTCATACTTCGACTTGCGCATGCCCATGATGCGCTGCGCGCCGATGTTGCTCGTGAGGACGACATACCAGTTCGAGAAATCGAGGACGCGGTTGCGCCCGGTTGTGAGGCGCGCGGCATCGAGCAATTGCAGGAGCACGTCGAGCACGCGCGGATGCGCCTTCTCGATCTCGTCGAAGAGCAATGTCCCGCGTCCCTCGCACGCGTCGAAACCTTCGGCGATGCGCCCCGGCTCTTCGCTCGTCCCGAGCAACAGAGCCAGGCGGTCCGCAGTCTGATACTCTGACATGTCGAGCCGAACCACGCGATCCGGTCCAATCAGATCCTCCGTGAACCGCAGCGTGAGTTCTGTTTTTCCGACGCCGGTCGGACCGAGGAACATAAAACTTGCCTTCGGCCGACCCGGAGTCGTCAGGCCGAGTTCACCATGCTGGAGACGCTCGGCAACGAGATCGATCGCCATGTCCTGCCCCGTGAGCACCGCCTTGAGGCGCATGGGCAGCGTGCGCAACTTTTCGCGGTGTGCTTCGGTTAGAGTCATGGCGCGTTACCACTTCACTTCCGGGGTGCTTGTGGGCGCACCTGCCGGAGCCGGTGCGGTCGGCGCGGCAGGGGCCGCGGCCGAGGTTTGCAGGCGTGTGCGCTCCGCTTCGAGGCGTTCACGCAGTTCGACGGTTTCGGCGCTCTGGCGAACGAGCGACGCGTATTGCGCCTGCATCTTGTCGCCGGTCTCCGCGAGCGCGGCCTGCATGGCGCGCAGCTCTGCCGTGATTTGGCGTTGTGCGGCGAGTTCGGCATTCAGCTCCGCATTGGCCGGCAGCGGCGCAACGCTGGCCGGTGCGAACGTATCGCGCTGCACGGTGTCGAGTCGGTCCGGAGCGTTGAGCGGAACGCGTGTCCGACGAAACACGGCATGCGCTTCGTGCCGCACGGACGGGTTTTCGGCTTCGCGATACGCGCGGACCTCGTAGCGGGTTTCGACGACCTTCGTCGTCTCAACGGCCGCAACCACGAGCGGCGCAGGTGTGGGCGCTTCCGCGATGGGCGTGGCCGCCGGTGGCGTCGCCACGCAGCCCGCGAAGCAGAGCGCCGGGGACAAAATCCAGAGGTGTCGCACGTTCATCCTTTCGTTGGGTTGGAGATTGAGGTTTCGGAGATCGAGGCCTCGGCGGACGCGGCGCGCAGCTTCGTGCCAGCGACGCTGGCCTTCTGCGGATCGACCGATTCGAGGACGTAGACGTAGAACTCCTTTCCGGCCGCGACGCGGACGAAGTAGCCGTTTTCCTCGATGTCTTTCAGGGTGCGCTTCGCGTAGAGATCGAACACATCGCCTACGCCTTCGCGGACGCCGTTCGAGACCGAGCCGGTGATCGTCGTGCCGAGCGCGTTTTGCGTGCGGTCCTGCGTGCCACGCGCGAAGCCGCTCAGCGCGGCCGAGGCGAGCATCTTGAGTTCTTGCAGATCGTCCGTCGCCAGGAGACGCCCGCGGATTCCTGCCGAACCATCGGTGATGCCGTAGCCTTCGATGTCCTGGTCGTATTCGCGGTCGAGCGCGACGCCGTTGAAGACAAGTTCGCGCCCGTCCTGCCAAACGAAGCGCCAGGCACCGGATGCGGTGACGCGGTCGCGCATCCGTCCCGAGCGTGCCGTGCCGTGGACGAGCGTGTTGGCCGGAATCACCTTCTTGCCGTTCTGCCACACGTCCTCGAGGAGCAGCGCGATCACCGGAGTTTCGAGGTTCGCGCTGTCGATGGTATTCACGAGTTTGCACTTCAGAAGCGTGCCGAACGGGATGAACCGCTCAGGTGTGGGCGGCTCGACGCGCTCCGTTCGGGCCGGGGGCGCTTCGTAGCTCGCGAGCAACGAAGCGTAGCGAACCTTGCGCGGCTTCGGTTCCGCTTTCGCTGATGCCGTCCTTCCGTTCCCTGCCGTCGCATTCGTCGGTGCTTGCTGCACGACGACCGGCGGCGCGGGACGGAACGGCACGATGCCGCCCGCGACTGGTTCGCCCTCGGCTGGCTTCGCGCCTTCGGGCTTCACCTGCTGCGGCGTGCCGCTCTCCAAGCCTTGATTGAGCGGCACCTTCATCTGACCGAGTTCGACCTTCTTGTTCTTCTGCGCGGCGAGCTTCGCCGCCTCGCGTTCGCCCGCTTGTTTCTGTCCGTAAATCCACAGCCCGGCGAACAGCACGACGACGAACACCACGAATAGGCCGAACTTGCTCTTGAAGAAATTGCCAAGTGCGCGCGGGTTCATGGGTGCGTGACCTCCGGTTCGGTTTTCGCCACCGCGGCGAGCTTCGCTTCGCGCCGAGCGGTGCTGACGAGAATCGTGAACGCGTTGTCCGCGCTGAGATCGTTGCGTGTGCCGTCAGGCAGACCGACGATAGCAAACTCCGCGTCGGCGCTCTCGCCCGGGGCGAGACTGCGCGGACCGTTCGCGATGGCCTGGTCGAAACGTTCCTGCGCGACGCGTGCCGCGAACGTGCTCGGCACGAGGTCGAGGACCGTGTCCGTCGTGTTGCGCAGTTTCAGGAGGAAAACGACCGCGTCCTCTTTCGAGAAGCGGTAGATTTCCTGCACCGTGATTTCGAGGTCGGGCAGTTCGAGCCTCCGGTTCTGCGCGCGGAGTGTCACGCCCTCGACCGCCTTCGGCAGCGACTTCGCGAGAACTGGATACGCCCGTGCGCGGTCCAGGAGACTGAGGCCGATGCGCGGCGTGAACTTCACGGGCTCCGGCGGCGCGTCGACGCGGACCGCGCGCTGCATGACAGGGCGTTTGTAGATCAGGCTCGCGACCGAATCGCTCGCCACCGTGCGCAGGTGCAGCACGTAAGCCGAACCTTCGTAGATCGCGGTGAGTCTGGCAGTGGCGTCTGGTTGCAGACTACGGATCAGGATGAAGTTCGAACCCGGCGCGTGCGTGACGTGGAAACGCACCGGCGTTCCTTCCTCTAATTCCACCGCAGCCTTGCCGCTGTCGATCAGCATGTCCGCCCCAGCCACCGCCGTGATCGAGCCGGGGAACATCACCGTCGTGATTTCCCGGGAGACCGGCAGGTCAACCGCCTGCTCGGGATCGAGCGCGACGTCGCGGATCGGCTGCGCCACGAGCGCGGAGGCCGTGGCAAGAGAGAGTGCGAAGAGTCTCAGCATAAGGGTTCACGTTTTGACGGGTTCGACCTGAAACGCGGCGACCGCGGTCGGGAAGCGGCCGTTGCGGGTCAGGTCTGGGTTGAGGAGAAACTTGAACTTCACCCGGTAGCGCAGGACTTCGGTGATCGGTGCGCCCTGGTAGGAGCCGACGCGGATCAGCTGCACGTCGGCCGAGGTGTAGAACGCGTTGTCGCGTGTGCTCAGGATTTCGGGCGCGCCCACCTCGACTTTCTGATGGAGCGACTTCGCCTCGAACTCTGCTTTCGTTTTGTTGAGCGCAGCCTGCGCGATTTGTGCGGCGTCGCGCAGGAACAGTTGCTTGAACAACTCCGGGTTATCGAGACCGCCAGGGTTGCGTTCGAAGAGCGCCTTGCACGCGAGCTTGGTCTGCATCGCGTGCAGGTCTTTCGCCTGCTGGATGTCGACGACCGGCGACACGTAGTAGGTGCCGAGGCTGTCGATCAGCACGACCTCGCGCTTGCGGGTCAGCTTGTCGACGAGTTGTTGCCGGTCCCAGATCGACCAGCCCCACGCGGCAAGTGCGATCAGGAACCAGATGAGAGAATTGCGCCGCTGCCGCTCGAAAATCGCGAGCAGCGCGGGCTTGGGTTTGCCGAATTTGGGCACGGCAGTAGCCCCCGCCCCGAGGGCGGCTTCTTCTGTTGCAGTCATAGTTCGGTTATTTGCGGGGCGGCTGGCTCTTCGCTGAAGAGTTGCCGTTTTTCGGCAGCGGCGGCGGCCGTGCCGATTCCTCATCCTCTTCGCGCATCATCTCGCGAAGCGTATCCGCGATGTGGTGTTTCGCGGCAGCGCTACGCTGAAGAGCCTTCGCCGACTCTTCTTTTGCACGCACAAGTCTACGATTTACGCTGAACATGGCTTTCGATGTCTATGGCCGCGCGGTTAGGATCGTCCTCATGCGGCTGTTTGTCGAATCCACTCCGACTCCTCCTTTGGCGTCGTGAGTAATCCCGGAAAACTGAAGCAATTGCATCGGATGCCTCGGCGTCCATTCGCTGGGCGGCCGCCATTTGTTCGGCGGCGACAGTGTTGCGACGAGCAAACGCTCCCGAGTAGAGACCACTGATACCGTTGATTGCAGTCCCCGTAGTTCGTGCCGCTCCTCCGCCTCGCACTGCTGACTCTCCGCCGGCCGACATGGCGCCAACCGCTGCCGCTGCGATCACAGCGGGTGCGGCGGCTCCGCCGGTCGCGACGGCGACGCCTGCACCAACTCCACCCGAGAAAGCGGACTGCATCACTCCGCCGACACCCTGCGCGAACTCCGCCGCCGGATTCGCGCCCATCAAGAGAACCTTTGTCGTGATCCAAGGCGCGAGAACCGAACTGATCAACATCCACGAGCCAACAAGCAACACCGTCAGTGCCGGTGCGGCAAGCGGAGCGCCGACGTTGATGACCGGCACCAGGTTCGCTGCCGCAGCCGCGTCGAGCATGGCGTTTGTCACAACAGCGGCCATCACCCAGCCGAAAGGCCAGCACACCAAAGCGATCAGACCGAGTAGGAACTTTTGCGCGACACCGCTCATGGGTCGCAGCATGAAGAACGAGAGGAAGATCGGGCTGAGTGCCCATCCCGCCGTGAGCAGGACACCTCCAATCAGCTTTACGACATACTGCACTCCCCAGGACAACCAGCCGAACAGCCAAAGAAGCGCATAGGAGACGGCAGTTCCGATGGACTCGGTCCCCCAAATGATGTCCCAAACGCTGGAGTTGGGATCGGCTGCGGTCTTTCCCGCGATGAATTGAATGAATCGATCATCAACAGTTGTCGGATCGATTCCCATCATCGCGCCGAAGGCATAGACGATGTCGCTCAGGCGCATGAGCCATTCCCGGAGAAACGCGGTGGCGAGCCCGATCATCAGTACCTTCGACAGGAGCCAGATGAACGACCCAGCGTCTGGTCGCGTGCGAACCGTCTGAAAAACTAGACCCACCGCAACGATCGCGCTCCCGATGTACGCGCAGCCACCCCACAACGTCGACAGTCCATCGAAGTAGGTCGGGGGAAGAATCGTTGCGACGACCAGTGTCACTTCTTAGTCTCCGGTTGTTGCGTGGGCTTCAGCGGCTCGGTAGCGGGAGCCACCTTTTGCTCAGGCTTGTTGAGTTTGAAGAATGGCTCCGATTTGAACGCTTTCGGTAGCGCATCCATTTCCTTGCGTGCCGCCTCAGCTCGCGCCTTGGCTTCGGCCTCCTCGCGAGCGCGCCGCGCCTCGGCTTCGCGATCCGTGCATCCAGTGAGTAGGAGTGCGAGGAGCACACCTCCGGCAGTGAGCTTGGTAATCATGCTCGGCAATTGACCTAACAATCGGGAAAAGGTTGCACTGTCCATTAAGGTGAAAGCCGACGTTCCGTGACGTATTGGAGCATGCACTCGTAGGTCGGGACGAACGTGGTGGAAACCTTCCCAACTTCTTGCTGCGCGAGCTTTCGCCGAGTCTCCGCTTCGGCGGCATGCTTCGCATTGTTCATCGCGGTTGCTTCCGCCGTTTTGACCTGAACTTCGGCCGCGCTCAGCGCGACCTCGGCATCGACCGCGGCGAGTTGTCCATATTGCGCCTCCAACACCGCCTGGAGCTTCTGTTGCTCCGCCTCGGTCGTCGCGGCCTGCATCGCTTCGCTGGTCCGGGCGATGGCGCGCTTCAGATCTTCCCGGCGCTGGTAAACGTCGTTCTGCACAGTCTTGAACTCGTCCACCGTGACGACGATGTCGTGCGACTGTTTGAAGATTTGTGGGTCGCGCGAAATCCGACCGCCGTCGAAATCCGGGAACTGGATGTTGATTTCAGGGAAGATTCCACCGCGCGTGTCGCCGAAGAGGCCCTGTCCATCGACGCGCGCGAGCCGGTCAGACCAGGTGCGAATTTGCGTCGGCAGGCCGAGATCGAGGCGGAACTCCGAGAAGCCGACCAGATTCCTGAAATTCGCCATGTCGCCGACGCGGTTGAGCTGCGTCTCCATTTGGCGGATTTGCTGAATCTGATTGTTGATCTGCGACGCTTGGTTCGCGATCTGGCGCGTGAGCGCCGAGTAGTTCGTGATGCTCTGTTGCAGACTCGCGACGTCGAAGACGGCCCATTGCGCGGACGCCGGGACTGCCGTTGCGGCAGCGAGCAAGATGAGTGCGAGTGTCTTTTTCATGATCCGGTTTCCTCCTTGGGCATCACCACGCGGATGACGCGTTTTGTTGGCTCACGACGGACGCCGTCGCGCTCCGTCGCGGGCACTTCGATTTCGTAGTAACCTTCCTCGTAACCGTCGTCGGTGCGGGGACGCTGATTGTCCCGCGCAATCCAGTATTGCTGCTTCACCGCGTTCGACTGGCCCTTCTCGTAACCCGCGACGAACGCCTCCTTCTGCGCCTTGTTGTTGAAGTAGTTGATCGTCTCGCCGGCGACGAACCCAGCGGCAGCACCAATGGCCGCGCCCTTCGCTGGGTCGTTGCTGTTGTGCGCACCGACATAGGCACCGGCCGCCGTCGTCGTTGCAGTGGTAGCGAAGTTGCGGGTCCGCCCGGCCGAGTCGGCGCTCGCCGTCGCACAGCCCGAGGTGAGCAGCGCGATCACGAGAAGCGGGAAGAGCCCAAGCAGGTAAGGCGACAGCCAACTGACAGTGTCCAGGAATCGTTGCATGGGTGGCCTTCGGTTGAGTTTAGGATTCATCGATGGTGAGTCTGATTTCGTGGCGTTGCGTGTGGCGCACGACGTGCCCTTCGCGCTCGCACTGGCGTTCGATGGCGTTCGCGATGAATGCGCTTGGCTCCATGCGACCGGAGAGAAATTCGACGATCTCTGCTTTCGTGCGCAGACGGTCTGCGTGCGGCAGCAGATTCGTTTCAAGGATTGCTTCGACCTCGGCGACGGATTCGCCGTCCGCCGGTTCGTCGCGATCTTCGCTGCGCTCCGCGAAACGTTCGAGTTCGGCCGCGAGGCGCTCCTCCTCGACGAGTTCGTAGCCGGTGCGAAGCACGTCGTAAGCGGAGCGACTCGACATGACCGGCGACGGCGCGTCGTCGCTCGCGCCGGAAAAATCGGTCTCGCGCTCCATGAGCCGGAACACCAGCTCGTCGCCTTCGAGCGCGGCTTCGATGTGGCGAACGTTACGCGGCGCGAGCGCTGCGTCGCCTTCGGCGACCGGCACCGGCCGCGCGGCAAGTTGCGCCTCGGGCAGCGTCATCAACACGCGCGGCATTGCGATCACCGCATCGCTGACGATGACCTGGCTCTGTTCGTTCTGATACTGACGGCCGAGAATCGTCAGTTGCTGGGCCTCGGCTTGAATTTCGGATTTTGTTTTCATGGTGGTTTCAGGCGTTGGCGATGATGGCCTCGACTATGTCGGCGTGGCCTCTCAGGGCTTTCTGGCGTTGGTCGAAATGCGCGCCGGAGCTCGACGCGCAGTAGAGCATCTCCCGCGACGCGACATTGCGCATGGTCACGATCAGCGGACGGCGCTCGTCGGTGTGGTAGTAGGTGAACTGCGAGAACTTCTTCCCGATCAGCTTCTCCGGCTCCGGGTGACTCATCACCGCATCCTTCACCGCTTCGGGGATCGGGAAGTCCCGGCCGAGATCCTCGATGTCGGAGCGGTCGCTCTGCCGGAGTAGGAAGAGGATGCGGCTGTTACCGAGAACCGCGCCGCGAATGTCCGACGATTTGAACTGCTCGTAGTTCTGAACGGTAGCGACGTTCCAGACGTTGTATTTGCGAAGTTGTTGATACGATTCGCGCAACACCTTCTTGCCGGAAGGCACGAGGGAGAAACGCGCGACCTCCTCGAAAATGTTCCGCTTCCGCAGCGCACGCGGGAGCCGCATCATGTGCGAACGCGTGTAGTTCGCGATGAGGAACGCGGCGGCGGCTTTCAGCTCCTCCGCCGACTCCGGGATGTAACCGAGTTCGAAGTGTGCAATCTTCCCGGTGAGGTTCACGTTCGAGACGCCGTCGAAGAGTTCGCCGTAGCTGCCGCCGGCCGACCACGGCTCAAGCAGCGTGGCGAGGTAGCGCATCTCGTCCGCGTGCGGTCCGGAGGCCTCCGCCGAAAGCAGTTCCTGCAAATGCCCGTGCTGCGGTTGCTCCGCCGGAGTGAACCGAGAGAAGATCAGATCGCGGAGTTGCTGCGCGCCGGCCGCTTCTTTCGCGAAGCGTGTGACCTCGCCTTCATCGGCACGCGCCAGGAACGCGGCAGCTTCGTCGGCTTTCGCCGCCTCGAACTCCGCGAACTCGAGGAACGCGTCGAGTTCGGTGGCCTGCGGTCCCATGCGTTCGCGCCGATACGCGTCGAGCGCGTAGGCGCGGCGCGCGAGCGTGAGGCGTTCGTCCGGGTGTTTATTCAGATACCACCGCGAAAAGTCTTCGTAGAGGCGACCGATGGCGTTCGAGAGCAGCGCCTGCCGGAGTTTCGTGCGGTCCTCGTCCTTGGACTGGCCCACCATCAGCATCGGGAGCGCCGCCGCCGCGCTCAGGTGCAGCCCGGATAGCGGCAGACCGCGCGTGTCCAGGTAGTTCATGGTGAGCTTCCCGTTCGCCTGGACGATGATCGGCTCCGTCGTCGGATCGACGGTCTTGGCGTAGGTCGTGTAGGATTCCCCTTCCTCCACGATCATCGTGTAGGCGTAGAACGGTTCGGTCTGCGTGAGAATGTCGATGACATTGACGCTCTTGCCCGAGCCGGTCGTGCCGATGACGACGGCGTTCTGCGGCGTCTGACTGTTGCCCTCGCCGACGAACGTCCTGCCACCGACAAGATTCCCGTTCGGTCCCTCGTAGATGAACTCCGCGTTTTCCAAATGCCCGACCGGCGTTGAGGAGAACGGCAGGATGTTCGCGACGAGCGCATCGTCGTAGTCATGCCACAGCGCGTTGTAGCGGCTGAACGTCCAGCCCGGCCACGTGCAGTAGAAGAAATTGCGCGCGGAAGGTTCGAGCGCGGGCTCGTAAGCCTGCGCTCGCTCCATGCTGCCGACCGCGGCTTTCAGCGCGGTCAGCTTCGCGCGCAGCTCTTCGCGGCTGCGATCCCACGCGCGGATGATGTACTGAATACGGTAGGGAGAACTGTCGCCGTTGGAGTAGCGCGCGATCTTCGCCGCCTTCGTCTTCATGGCCGCGAGGAGCTTCACCTTCTTGAGGCTCTCGTAGTCGCCCTCGACGCGGTTCAACTCCTTCTGCTCCTTTTCGATCAACTCCTCCACGTCGACGGCCTCGACGTTGACGGTGATCGCATACTCCCGAAACCCGAGCTTTGTGAGAATGTAGGCGATGCTCGGGCGCGTCCGTTTCGGAAGCGCCTTCAGAACGAGCATCCCGTGGTAGTAGCCATCGAGGTAGAAACCGGTGTCGGGCTTTTCGAGCGGACGGCCCTCGCCGTGCCAGCAGTTCTCCTGGATCGATTTCGCGGGATCGAAGAACTCCAGCGGATCGGTGACGCGTTGCTCCGGCAGCGACGGGTTCAGAAATTCGAGGTAGTGCAGGAAGTGATCGGCGTTGGTCATCGGGCGGACCTGTCCGCCACAGCCGCCGAAGAGCGCCTGCAGGAATTGACCGGTTTGCTTGAACTGCTCGCCGTAGGCGTTGAGCAGCGCCTCGGTCGTGAGGCGCCCCGCCTTCTGACCGAGCGCGTCGGCATCGACCGGCATGGTGAAGTAGAGGCGAAGGCGTTCGCGACGGAGCACGCCGTCCTCCGCGAGACGTGAGTAGCGCACGAAGCGTTCGTTGCGCTGCCGCGTGCTCCACGCGTTCGTCGAATGCCTCAGCGTATCTTCGCGGTAGCGCTGGAGGGCGGTGCGATAGTTCGAGTCCGTTGTCCACTGCACCTGCATGCGCCAGTCTGGCTTGAGCACCGAGAGTAGCGCGACCAGGTCGGATTCGAACGCGTTGTGATGAACCGGGTCGGCCTGCTCCAGGTCGGGCGCAACGATTTCGAAGCCGCGCGAGACGTAGCCGCCACGGTGCAGGCCTTCGAAGACAATCATGTCTTCACCGAAGTAGCCGTCTGGAGCTTCAACGCGCATGGTCAGTCCTCCACCGCCTCCGCAAGGGCGTCTTCGAGTAGCTCTTCCGTCGTCGAGAGCTTCTCTTGCAGTTGTTCATACTCCGCACGCGCCACGACCGGCTCTGCCTTGGCCTTGTCGCGCGCGGGCGCCGGCTTTTCGGCGGTGCTGGCGGCCTCTGCTCCTAACGGGCGAACGACGCGCTTCGCCCCGGCGCGCGCACGCCCGGCCGACACGGATCGATCCGCGCGTTTCGACGCCTTCGCGTCAAATGCCACGGGCGACGCATCACCGGCATCCGTGAAGGGATTCGACGGACGCCGCTCGCGCGGGCCGAATCGGAACGCCAACACACCGGACTCCACAAGCGCGGATTCGAAGAAGTCCGTGTCGTAGTGCTCCGGCTTGTTGTTCTTCAGCGCGAAGACGTAGGCCACCGAACCAAGGCACAGCACCAGCCCGACGAACAGGCACAGCAGCAGCGACACCCCGAGGACACCCCACAGGAGGATGACCATCATGATCGTCGCGCCGCCGGACCCGAGTAGATACCAGCCAGAGTTGCCCGTCATCCCGAGGAACTCTCCGGAGGACTGCGCGCCCTGGTTGGCGTCGTGTTCGTTGAGCTGCGTGCTGTTCATAGTGCGGAACGCCTCGAATTCGAATCAGGGTGCGAACGTGCTGACGCCCGAGGCTTCCAGGCCCATGTTGCTCCACATCGTGCGCACGATCGCGAAGGCCAGGCCGCTCACCATCGCGCCGGCAAACGCCCACTTCGCGATGGACTGACGGCCCATCATCATGGCGACGCCGGCAGCCACGATGCCCACTGCGGCGAAGACGCCGCTCAGATACATGATGATCGCGTTGCCCGATTCGGTGGCAGTGCGCAGATCGACGGCCTGCGCATGCGCGAGGGTTGGCATTGCCAGTGCCGTCATGAACAGCAGCGCGAGTTTCCGTCGGCTGTCGCCGTCCGCCGTCTGCGGACGGCTTTCCGAGTAAAGGTGCAGCGCCTTCGCCATCATCGCCGCACCGAGAACCAACGCCACGTAGGGCGTTACAAGGATCATTGTTGTCATGGTCATCTCCGGATTCGAAGCCGGCGCTTGAGGGGGCCGAGTCCCACGCACCTCGTCGCCACGTCCTTTTCGTGGACGCCGATTCGCGTGCCGGTGGAGAAAGGCAACGCCCCGTTTCCGTTCAATGCGGGGTCCCTACCGAAAATTAGGTAGGGCAAGTTCTGGAACCTGAAATCGGGCCATTCCCGACACCATCACCGACCCTCGCCCCGCAAAAGAGTGCCCCCGGCGGCGGTCGGCTCTTTGGCGTGTTACCTCTACGTTCTGGTTTCGTTTTGGCAGCCCGGCCTGACACGCAGCACGAGCACAGCGCCGAGGACAAACAGGACCAGACTGTAGCCGAATGCGGCCGACGTTCCGAACGCGGTCCACAAGGCACCGACCACGATGCTGGAGAGGAAGTCGCCCATGCCGTTCACCGTCGCGAGGACTCCGAACGCCATGCCGTGCTGATCCTCGGCAACCAGTTCAGCGCAGAGCGAGTCTTCGACCGTCTCTTCGACGGCGACGAAGATGCCACCGAGGACGAACACGGGCGCGAGCGTGAAGAGGTTGGCCGGCAGTGCGAGCAGCGCTATCGCCATCAACGCCGCCAAGCCATAGCCGGCGGCTAGCACCTGATGGCGGGGAAAGCGGTCCGCAAGCCAACCCGCGACGAAGGCGAAGCCCGCATAGAAGACATTGTGCGCGACATAGAGGCCGACCGCGGCGCTCGCAGCCCCCGTCGCGCCTAACACCGGCGTCAGCTTCTGTGTCGCCAGGAGAATCAGCAGCGTGTGCGAGAAATCCCCCGCACCGAACACACCGACTGCGACAAGAAACCGCCGATAGGCCGGGGGCAGTTTCGTCAGGCCTTCACGAAAGGAAACGCGCGAAACGCGGAGCCGCGCCTTCTCCCGCACCGCGAACAGTATCACGACCACGGCGACACTACCCGGTAGCAAGGTCCAAAGAAACACCGTGCGAAACTCCAGACCCAGCCCATGGAGCAGCACGAAGGCGGTGGCGGGACCGACGATGGCACCGACGGTGTCCATCATCCGTTCGAAGCCGAACGCGCGGCCGTAGCTTTCTCGCGGGACTGATGCCGCAAGAATCGCCTTCTTTACCGGCGAACGGACACCCCGGCCGAGCCACGCACCGGCCCGCGCGAGTAGCACATGCCAGGCGGATGTCGCCAGTCCGAAGCACGCCGTGCCCACCATCGTCGCAACGTAGCCAAGCACGAGCACCGGCTTACGCCGCGGCAACCGATCCGTAATGTGGCCCGACGCCAGCTTCGCGAAGCTGGAAACGCCGTCGGATATGCCCTCAATCAAACCGACCCACACCGCTGCTACGCCTATCGTTGCTAGAAACGCCGGGAGAACCGAGGTTGCGATTTCATGTGACCAATCGCTAAACAGAGATGCCAATCCGACACCCAGCACGGTGGAATTCAACCACGGTTGTTTGTGTGCAGAAGCCTTCATGCGGGGTACACATACACACTTGACGAAGCCGATCACAAACCTGGTCTCCTTCCCCCAACGCTCTGCCTAATTCGGTCCGAGTTGCGGGATCCAGGCAATAAACTCAGTCCAACCTTCCTTCCCACTTTCCGAAAGATCCAGGTCGCCACCGTGAAATCGTGCGATCTCTCGGGAAAGGGCCAGCCCAAGGCCATTTCCAGCGCGTTGTCGCGCCTGGTCGGCGCGGAAAAACCGCTCGAACAGCCGGCCTCGAAGCGCCTCGGGTATGCCAGGTCCTGTGTTCCCCACACTTAGGCGGGCGTTACCGTTTGCCGTGTCGAGGACACAGGAAACTCGGCCGCCCGAACTGTTGAACTTTGCCGCGTTGTCCAAGAGGTTGAGCACCATCCGTCGCATCAAGTCTTCATCGCCCAGCACGGTGACGTTGGGAGAAACCAGGTGTTCCAGCACGATCTCGCGATTGGACGTGATCACGCTGATGTCGTCACACGCTTCCAAGACAACAGAACTGAGGTCAATTGAACGGAGGCCGAATCCATCCGCCCCCGCATCGAACCGTGCAAGCAGCAGCAAATTGGTCGTGATTCGCTCCAAACGGTCGGTCTCCTCCTGCACGCTCACGAGTTTGCGCTCCGCTCTGGGCGAGAGAGCTTCGCTCTGAAGCACGGATTCAAGTTCGCCGCGCATGATCGTGAGCGGTGTACGTAGTTCGTGCGACGCATCCGCCGCAAATCGCTCCGCCTGCCTGAAGCTTCGCTCCAGCCGATCAAGCATGGCGTTAAGGACATTCGTCAACCGAGCAAGGTCGCCACGCTTCTCCGGCATCGGCACACGGATTGAAAGATTCTCTGCGTGAATCCCTTCCGCGGCACGGGTCAGTTCGCGGACCGGCCGCAACGCTCGGCCCGCCACCCACCAACCGCCGAACCCTGCAACGACGCCGGTTAGCGGTAGCGCCAAAACGTAGGCGACTAGTTGGTCGAGCACGATCGAGTGAACCTCGGCGAGATCGAAACTGACCACCACAGTTCTCCCCTTGATGGGGAGGTGCTGCACACGCCAACTTTTCCCTCCGTGTCTCACGGTGATGGGACGCTCGCCAGTCACCAGCGCGCGCACAATCTCGTCAGGCAGGTTGCCGTTCGAACGCCAGATGCTGCCGTCAGTTTCGATCACCGCGAAGGCGATCCAAGGCTCGATCTTCTCGACACCCGTGTTCTGAATACGTTCTCGGGAGAAATCGTCGAGCGACATAATCTCCGCCACATGGCGAGCCTCGGAAGCAATCTCCATGTCGGCTGCCTCAATGCTCTCCTCGTAAATATTGACCAGCGTCCCAACCGCGAAGGACGCCACCGTGGCGGCAGTCAAGCCGGCGCAGGCGACGGCGATCTTCGCTCGAATCGAAAGGGCATTCATGCTCGGGTTCCGTCCTCGATGGAATACCCCAACCCGCGTACGGTCTGAATGAGTTTTGCCGGGAATGGATCGTCAATCTTTCGCCGCAACCGCTTCACAGCTGCGTCCACGAAATTGGTCCCGGCATCAAACTGATGCTTCCATACCTGTTGACTCATGTCGACTCGGGTGACGGGACGCCCCGGATTGCGCAGCAGGCATTCCAGGAGCGCAAACTCACTCTTCGTCAGGTCGATTCTGATGCCGCCGCGCCGGACCTCTCGCGTGGCGAAATTCACATGAAGGTCTGCGATGGTGACGACGGTGAGGCCTTCCCCGGTGCGCCGCCTCGCAATCGCGCGAACGCGCGCCACGAGTTCGGCCATCACGAAGGGTTTTGGCAGATAGTCGTCCGCGCCGAGATTCAGTCCCTCGATACGTTCGTTGGCAGTTCCCCGGGCGGTTAGAAGTATGACCGGGACATTGTTGCGGGACTCGCGCAACTGCCTGAGGACACTCAGGCCATCACGCCCTGGCACCATCACGTCCAGTACGACCGCATCGAATGATCCTTCGGCCGCAAGCCGCAGGCCCGTGGCCCCGTCATGGCAGACCTCCACGACGAATCCTTGTTCTTCGAGACCCGCACAGACCAGCGCGGCGACCTTCTTTTCATCTTCTACGACGAGCACGCGCATGCGGACATGATGAAAGGAGTTCGCCGCCACTCCAGTGCGTTTTCATCGGGTCGATGACAGCTCGATGATAGCCGGATGACGAAACGGTCATCTTCCTAACATCCATCGCGTCGGTGGGTCTTTCACGGCGCATGGAAGAAGCTTCGTCATTTGAACCGCCCGCGGTCAGGCAACCAGGTTACGACAACAATACGCTTGCCGATACCTCCTTCTGGAGGCGGGCCATAGCTGGCCGCCACGGGGGAGCCTTGATGCTGGTCATGATCGGGATGATCGTCTCGACGTCTACGCGCCTCGTTCTCCTCTTTGCTTCGCTTAGCGAGATCACGTGGAATTGGACTTTGTTGGCGTCGTTTGGCTGGGGCATACTCTTCGACCTCGGTGCCGTACTTTTGGTCTCAACGCCTTTGGTGCTGATTCTGGCTGCTCTGCCAAGACGCGTCTTCTCAAGAAGGATCGGTCGAGCGCCAGCCTATGCCATCGTATTCGCGGCGATCGCTTCGATGCTCTTTGTTGCCCTGGCGGAGATTGTCTTTTGGGACGAGTTCGGAGCACGCTTTAACTTCATCGCGGTCGACTACCTGATCTATACGACCGAAGTTTTTGGAAACATCCGTGAGTCGTATCCGCTCCCGCTCCTGCTTACATGCATAGGCGCCGCAGCCGCTCTACTTACGTGGGCATGCGTGCGTATCGGCGCGTTCCGGACGTGGTTCAGCAATGCCGACGAAACTCTTGCTCCGCGATGGAGTGCGGCGGTCGCATGGATATGCGCTGCAGCGATGGCGGTAGTTGGGTTGCAGGAGAGCTCACTGCCGACATTCGCGAACAACTATCACCGTGAGCTTGCAAAAAACGGTATGTGGTCATTCGTCGCGGCGTTCCGTGCGAACCAACTCGACTATGGACAGTTTTATCCGACGTTGCCGCCAGGTGCTGCGTTTGTGCGCATGCGTCGATTGCTTGGAAGAAGCCCTGGCTCTTTTGGCAAGGATGAGCGCGACTTGTTGAGATTGGTCTCGAACCCGGGGCCCGAGATGCGTCTGAACGTGATTCAAATCACGGTCGAGAGTCTCAGCGCGGAGTTTCTCGGCCACTTTGGCAACAAAGACGCGATCACACCGAATCTCGACGGCTTGGTCGAAAAGTCCCTCGTATTTGATCGGTTCTATGCGACGGGCAATCGTACCGACCGCGGGATGGAAGCCCTGACCCTGAGCGTGCCGCCCACACCTGGCCGATCACTGGTCAAGCGTCCCGACAACGAGCATCTCTTCACGCTCGGATCCGTCTTTCGGACACGAGGCTACGACACGGCCTTCATCTATGGGGGCTATGGCTACTTCGACAACATGAACTACTTCTTTGGGCAAAACGGCTATCGCGTCGTCGATCGTGGTTCTGTCGCAAAGTCGGATGTCACATTCGCAAATGTCTGGGGGGCCTGCGACGCGGATCTCTATCGATGGACCCTCCGAGAAGCCGACCAGGCTCACGAGCAGGGTAAGCCGTTTTTCCATTTCGTAATGACCACGTCCAACCACCGTCCATACACTTTTCCGGATGGCATGATCGACTTGCCATCGAAGTCGTCCGGGCGCAGGGGAGCGGTGAAGTATACTGATTTCGCCATCGGCGAGTTTCTGAAGGCGGCATCCACGAGGCCTTGGTTCCAAAATACCATCTTCGTGATCGTGGCCGATCACTGCGCTTCTAGTGCGGGGAAGGCCGAACTCCCAGTGGAGCGCTATCACATACCGCTGATCGTCTACGCGCCGGGTGGACAGGTATCTCCCGGCCGGGTACACTCGATCGTTAGTCAAATCGACTACGCGCCAACGCTCCTTGGATTAATGAGGTGGACGTACCACAGTCGCTTCTTCGGGCGCGACGTGTTGGCACCCGACAATCGTGAAAGTTCCGGTCGTGCGCTCATCGGCAACTATCAGCGCCTCGGTCTCTACGAAGAGCGCGATGGGGCCAATCTTGCGATACTCGCGCCAGTTCGCTCGATGACAACTTGGCGTTACGATGCCGAGACACGGGAGACACTGCCTGTGGAACGGGACGATGGTTTCGTCGCAGATGCGATTGCATACTACGAGACGGCGAGCCTGCTATTGAAGTCCGGGAGGCAATCCGAGTATGTCCCTGATGCGCCTTGATCGATCTCTCGTATACAGCCTGCCAACATTATTGGCTGCGTTCGCTCTGTTCGAACTCACCGACCTAGACTTTTGGATTCCGGATAGGTTTTTCGTCGCGGGCGAACAGCGATGGGTGATTGGTCGAGACGATGCGTTGCTGCGAACAATCTTCTACAGCGATCCAAGATACTGCATTGCGCTCGCGGCCTTCGTCGTTCTTTGGCGCGTCTGGCGATTGTCCGGAGTCTGCCGACAAGACGCGCTCGTAGCTCTGCAGTCCGTTACGAGCGTTCCGGGGCTTGTTAATTTGGGGAAGGCGACGACGAACACCTTTCTCCCACGGGACGTACAACGATACGGCGTAATGGTTCCCTACATCCGCACGCTGGAGCGATTTCCAGAGGAAAGTCGCCCGCAGGGACGGGGAAGGGGGGACCTGCCGGGCACGCAAGCGGCAGCTTTGCCCTGCTGTCACTTCCAGGCCTTGTTCGAATCCGTCGGGACCAGATCGAAAGAATCTGTATCTGGCAGTTCGTCGGTCGGGCACTGAGGTACCCTGGTTCTCCCTACATCTATGGAAAAGACAATCATCTCCGCAACGCAAAGGCCGGCGCTCCAACGGGACGAGGTCTTTGCCGCACCGCAACCGATCGCTGATTTCACTTTCGGAAAACAGGTAGCTAACGTCTTCGACGATATGGTCGAACGCTCAGTACCGTTCTACAGCGAGATCCAGAGGATGGTGACTGAGTTAGCCTCAGATTTCGCTGTGGATGGCACCAAAATCTATGATCTTGGGTGTTCCACCGGAACCACACTTCAGCTCCTCGATCCAGTCGCCCCACCTGGAGTGCAATTCGTCGGCATGGACAACGCTCCTGACATGCTTGAGCACTGTCGGCGAAAGCTGAACGAATACGGCATGAAACACGCGCATACACTCGCCTGCGCCGACCTCAACAATGAGGTCGCCATCGAGAACGCTAGTGTCGTGCTGATGATCCTCACCTTGCAGTTCATTCGTCCGCTCAACCGCGAGAAACTAATCCGCACGATCTGGAGTGGCTTGAATGAGAACGGATGCCTTTTGATCGTTGAGAAGGTCATCGGAGAAGATTCGGTCTTCAATCGCCTGTTCATAAAACACTATTACGAGCTAAAGAAGCGCCGCGGATACTCGGAACTCGAGATAGCACAGAAGCGCGAAGCACTGGAGAACGTTCTCATTCCATACAAGCTCCTGGAAAACCGTGAACTCTTCCTGCGATGCGGTTTCCGCTACTGCGATGTGTTTTTCAAGTGGTACAACTTTACAGGAATGATCGCCCTAAAGTGATGATCACAATCGGCAACATCTTCTTCCGTTTTCGAAACGGTCTGTTTCCTTTGGTCTACTTGCTGCTGTTCATCGGCGGCCCTTCACTGCTTGGAAACCCGTACCTCGCCGCGTTCAGCGGCCTCTTGATTGCTTCCGTCGGACAGGCGATTCGTGCAACCGCGGTCGGTCTGGACTACATTATCCGAGGCGGCCGTAAGCGCCAGGTGTACGCCGAGCGCTTGGTCCAAGGAGGTTTGTTTGCGCACTGTCGCAATCCCCTATATCTGGGTAACCTTCTCATTGTCCTCGGACTGGCCGTGGCATCGGATTCTCTCGTCTTCCTAACAATCGCCATGCCGTTCTTCACCTTCGCGTACATGGCGATCGTTGCCGCCGAGGAGAACTACTTGAGAGGGAAATTTGGTACTGAGTTCGACGACTACTGCCGCCGCGTGCCCCGATTCCTGCCAAGAATACAAGGGTTTCGAACCACACTCTCAGGGATGGCCTTCGACTGGCGCCGGGTAATCTCTGCGGAATACGGCACTGCGTTTGCTTGGTTCGCGGTGTTGATCCTAGTACTGTTCCACAGGCTCTGGATGAGAGACGAATTGCATTGGGATTCGCTGAGGATCCGGGCTCTCAGTCTCGGAATGCTGTTCGCGATGTTTGCCTACTCAGTGGCGCGGTACTTGAAGAAGACAGGGCGGCTTCGAGCAGCGTCGCGATCGGAGTCTGCGTCCCCGCATCCCAAGATGCGCGAGATCGAAACGGTCGACCCAGCACTTGACTGAGAAGGGCAGCGCAAGTGTGTCGTATGGAGAACAAGCGAAGCGTCAAAGGCACGGTTTAGTCGTTCCGAGCGAGATCGAACTCGATTTGTCCGAGACGCTCGCCGCCCAGCGGCTTCGGTGGTGGCCGCCCGAACCGCAGATCAAAAACAAACGTGTCGCCCTCGCGGTCGCGCTCCTGCGCCAGCTCGGGATTGGCGCGCACCCGAACCAACGTCTGCTCCTCAATCGCGACGAAAAGCGGGCCGAGGTTGTGACCGCGCAGAAGGACGAGCCAATCGCCGATCAGGACGCGGATGAGATCCGTCTCGTCGTGGTTCCAGCACGCCTCGACGTAGACGGACCACGGAATGTTTCGCCGCAGCTTCTTGCCGTCGTCGAAGGTGACATGGCTCGGGCTCGCAGCCGTGTCGAAGTGCAGCTTCGGTTTTCGGAGAGGTGGTGGCTGGTTCATACGCTGCGGCGCTCAGTGCGCTGTTGTCGCGCCCGTTGCTGTTTCGTCGTGGCGGCAAGCCAGGCAACTCGAACCTCGGGACGCATGTCGCGGATGACGCGCGGCACGAAGCGCTCGCGTTCCGACATCCGGTGACGCTGCATGAACTCGGTTGCGAGTTCGCGCCCGCCGTCGGTGCGGTTCAGCCGAGCGAGGATCTCGTCCTTGTTCGCGACGTAGATCGCATGGGCTCCGCGGAAGCGCGTGTTGCCGACGTAGAACTGACGCCGCGCCAGCGCGCGCGCCGCGACTTCGCCGAGCACGAGGAGCGATTCCTCCGAGGTGCTGCCTTGCGAGCGATACGACGTAATCGCGTGACCGTAGGTCCAAGCGGCGAAGCCCGGCGGCAGCTCACGCCCATCGGTGAAGACGATGCGGTTCGCGTCCGGGTCGACATGGGCGACCTCTTTGAAGTCGCCATTGGCGAAACCGGCATCGTCGTTGCGTCCGCGGATGAGCAACCGGTCGCCGGCCGCAACCGCGAGTGTTTGCACGCGACCTACGTCGAAGGCGGCGCGCTGCTTGCGCGTGAGCTTCGCCTCGCGGCCGTTCGGCCCGCGCGCGATGATGCCGTCGCGCAGGACCGCTACGACCTCAGCCGATGCACCGCGTTTGAAGAACCGGGTGCTCCGTGCGAAGACGAGTCGGTCGCCGACATGGTATTGCTCCCAATGCGCCTTCTGCTCGGCCGTCCAGGTGAGCGGCTTCACGGCCTCCCGAACCACCTCGACTTCACCAAGCAGACCGGCCTTGCGCAGCGCAGGCCGCACCTGCGCATTGAACCGCTCGATTTCGTCCCAGAACGGAATCACGACGAGCGTCCCGATCCCCTTCACCTTGTTCTCGACGAAGTGCTCCGCCGCTCTCGCGAAGAGCGTATCGTCGTTGCCGGTCTCGCGGATCATACCGCGCCGGTCGGCATACGCGAAGGCCTCGGCCGCATCGCCGGACGCGAGCAAGCGACTGAACTGCCGGTCCGACTCGTTGCGCTGCCGGAGCACTTCAGCAAGCCGGACGACCGGAGCGTCCGCGTGATCGATGACGTTGCGCAGCGCGTCACCGCGCTCGACGCTGTAGTGCTGCTTGATATCTCCGACAAGGAGCACGCGTGCCCGGACCTCTTGCGCGACTTTCGTCAGGTGATCGAGCTGTTGCGTGGAAAGCAGTCCGGCTTCGTCCACGAGCAACACACGACCGACCGCCTCGCGTTGCATCGCCTCGCTCACGAGGAAGCGTTGCACCGTGTCCGCCGCATCGAAGCCGCTCTCGACCAGGGCATCGCGTGCCTTGGTCGTCGGCGCGAGCGGCACGAACCGTTTGCCACCGGCAACGAGGTGCGCGCCTTCGATGGCCGTCAGCACGGTCGTCTTGCCGGTGCCGGCGTCGCCGACCAGGACACTGACGAAGTCGCGACTGCCAAGAATTTCCGATGCCGCGATGCGTTGGCCTGCGGTCAACGCCGGTGGCAGGTTCGCGGGATCGCCGAGCACGAAGCGCGTGTTGCGACCCGAGCGCACGCGGTCGACGGTCGCGGCCTCTTCGCGGCGGATCATCCGCAGCGTCAGCTCGCCGTCCTTGCGGATGGCGTCCGGATGCACTTCGAGCGCGGCGCGCAGATCGCGCCAGCGGAAGAAGTCAGGATGCAGCTCCAACGCAGCGCCGAGGACTGCCCCCTCGCGTGCGACGCTGTTGCGTTCGAAGACGTGACGGAGCGCGGCATCGAGGATCGTCTGGGCATTGCCGTGCGACCACTGTTCACGCGGCAACTGCGCACGCGCCCGATTCACGAGCGCGTCAAGCTTGTCGGCTTCGACGGCCGAAAGTTCGGCGCGTTGTCGCGCGCGAACCTCCGGCGTGCTCACCTCCGTGAGTTTGTCGTCGCGAGACTCGCGGACGAGTATCTCGACTTCGCGCTTCGTGGGCTTGCGCCCTTTCTCCGCTGCGAAGTCGGCCGCGAGTTTCTCGACGGCGCGCGAGCGTTTCGAGAACCGCTCGCGCAGATGCTCGACTCCGCGCACCGAGAATCCTTTCGAGTTCAGTTCGTAAGGCTCGTAGCCGAGCGACCGCAGGCGACCCGCCAACTCGCGATAGAGGATTTGGCGGAGATACGGCGACGCCCGGAGCATCTCGTTTTGCTTGAGGGCGAGCCATTCGTTGCGGGTGCCGTCCCACGTGGCGTTGGCCAGGACGGCGTGAACGTGGAGCTGCGGATCGAGGTCGCGGCTGGTGTCGTGCAGGAACGACGCGCCGATAAAGTTTCCGGTCAGGCGAATCTGTTCGCTCATCGCGGCTTCGCCGCGGCGTTCGCGAACGGCCGCGAAGCGTTCCATCTCGGCCAGCACGACCTTGACTGAATCCGAGAAGGCGGCGCGAACGCGTTCGTCGCCGCCGACCATCGCGAGCACGCTCACGTCCTTCGGTGCGGAGAGCTGAATGTCGAAGAATGCGACACGGTTCGCGTAGTCTCGTGGCGTGAGCGGACCGCCGTTCAGTGGATGCCGGTTCTCGCGCAACGCTTCGAACGGCGCATCGGCGACTTCGCCGGTCAGACCGAGAGCCCTTGCTCCTTCGCCGATCCATTCGCCACGCACCTCCTTCTCGCCTTCCGCCCAGTAGTCGTTTTTCCGCAGGTGATGCGCGAGGTAGGTGCCGCCGTTTCGGATGATGCCAATCGTGATCATGCCGAACAGCACGTGCGAAGCGTCACGTTCCCTCAACGGACGGCGCCCCCCGAGTCCGGTGTAGGGCTCCTACCGCGAACGGTGTATCCGGCCACCAGTTCGCGGCGTCGTTTTCGGGAGCCTGGGGCTTCGACCAGCCGTGATCGTTGGCCCACGTCACCCGTGCTTTTTCGGAAACAGACGCAAGGCCCTAACGAGTTCGTTGGGTTCGCAGACGCAGGCAAACGCACGGGCCGACCCGCAAAATGCATCTACCGTTTTTTCGGTAGGCTCGGGTCCTCGCGACGCACCGCGCGGAGGTGTTGTTTGGTGCCGTCACGACGCGATGAAAACCCTCCCGGCACCTGAAGTTTTGCTGCGAAAGTGGCTGCAAAGTCCCCACGCCATCACGGCCGGCGCGCTCGCGATCGCATGCGTTTTCGCCGGCATCGCCGCGTGGTTGATCCTCCGTAATCTCCGCCACAACGAGCCCGGACTGCGGAAACCGATGGTGCTTCCGTTCGCGTTGATCATCTCCGCCGCTGGCATTTTCGGCGCGAGCCGCCTTCCGAATCCGTGGGGCATCCTCATCGGTGCAGCGTTCTGCGGGCTGTCGGCGGTCCTGTTCTACTACGCGGACCATCGCCGATACGTCATCGCGCCGGATGGAAAAATCGTCGCCGACCGGTGGGCCATTGCCGTGTCGTTTGCCGGTTTTCGATGGACGCGCGACAAAGCCAACCGGCACTTCTTCTTCTCGGGAGACACTGGTTCGGGCAAAACGTCGGGCATGAACCGGCTGCTCGCCGAGTTGGTTCGGCGCAATCCCACGCTCGGGGGCGTCGTCATGGCGAACAAGGGCGACGAGTGGTTTTACCTCGAATGGCTCGCAAAGAAGCACGGCCGACAGAACGACATCATCCGTCTTCGTCCGCGCCTGGTTGGGGAAACGGGCAAGGCGCTGCATCGTCTGAACGTCACGGGTGACGCACGTCTTCCGTTCACGACCCGCGCCCGCATCCTCGTCGACACCGCCGCCGCTCTGAATCCGAAAGACGAGAAAGGCTTCTTCAAAGTGAAGGGCGCAGCGCACATCGGGCGTGCCTTCGAGTTGCTCGCGGACATTGGAAAGCCGGTCACCGCAACCAACGCTTACGACCTACTCACGTCCGAGACCGCGCTCAAAGCCGCCCTCGAAAAGCTCACCGAACTCGACCCCACCGAGCGTCGCATCCGCCTCGCCGAGACACTGGAGCAGACCTACCTGAAGCACGAAGCCAAGGAGCAGCGCGCCGGCGAAATCGGCACCTCGCAGAACTACCTCGAATTCCTCGGCACGCCGGAAGTCGCCGAGATCTTCAGCTCCAACGAGCCCGACACCTGCACGATTGCCGACGTCGATAAGGGCAAAATATTCTGCGTCGACGTGCCGCAAGACTACACGACAGAGCGGCAGTATGTCTTCACAGTGATCAAGCTTCTGCTCTACCGGCACGCGCTGCGGCGCTACGGACTGCCACCGTGGGAGAAGTATGCGTGCAACCAACTGATCTACGTCGGCGACGAATTTCAGAACGCGATCACCGCTTCGCACGACGGCACCAGCGACTTCAATGTCATCGACCGGTTGCGCGATTGCATGCTCATGCTCATCGTTTCTGCGCAGGCCTTCGAGTCGCTCATTCCGCCCCAAACGAAGGAGCAGGCCGAGGTGCTCGCCCTCAATTTGAAGAACCTCGTCATGTATCGCGCCGCGTCGGAGCTCGACGCGCTGCGGTGCGCCAACGCGCTCGGCAAGCACTGGGTCGAACGCGCAACACGAACCGTTCATCAGGACCACACCGCCCACACATACCAGCGCGTGGAGGAATTTCGGATCAGACCGCACGAGTTTCGAAACCTTCCCGACCACACTGCCGTCGTGCGCCATTGCACGAACGGATTCCGCAAAGTTAACCTTCGTCCCTCCTAACTCCCCACATCGTTCGAAGTCGAATGAACCCGAAAGAATCTTCAGAAGTCACCGTCGAGACCTTGCTCGCTCTGCGCCAGCTGCCCGACGCGCTCCGCCTCATCACCGAAAAACTGCGCGTGAAAGAGATGGGGCCAGCCGACCACATCCGAACCAAACACGAGGTGAAAACGTTTATCGAAAGGGGCGATGCGACGGTGGCTTCGGAGCTGATTCGCCATGCGAGCGAGCGCGCTGCCGTTCAACAGTCCGCTGCTATTCGCATGAGCCAGAACCACGGCCAAACCCAAAACCAGTGACCAAACGGTTGAATTTAGGTGGCGATTTAAGCCCAGACACACAGATTTAGGCTCAGCATAAGGTGAGCGAATCAATGCTTGCCTGAGCTTTAAGTAGGCTTAAAGCTTATCACCCATGAATGCTCTGGGTGAAGCTATTCGGACTTTGATGAGCCGCCGCGGCCTAACCGGGGCGCAGCTCGGCGAAGAAATCGGCCTCAGCGCGACATCGGTCAGCCGCATCATCCAGGGCCATGCCAAGCCCAAGCAGGTCACGCTTTCACGGCTGATGAAGCGGCTATGCGTGACCCCTGAGGACGAACAATTGATCCTCCGCGCGTTCACTGGCGTTTCAGTCCCGGCAATTGAAGAACCGGTTTCCGACGACCCCAAGAACGCCCTAGCGGAACGCGAACGTATCGAGCGCTGGTTAGAGGCACGCACCCAGGCCATCACCTTCAAAGACGCAGTCGCCCGCGAACTCGAAAAGGCCGGGATCAGCTACCGCCGCGACGTTTGTGACGGCATCGCCTCCGCCGATTTCCTCATCGAGCGCGACGACAAGCGCATCGCCATCGAATGCAAATTCAACGTCAGCCGGGACTTCGATAAGACCGTCGGCATCGCCCGGCTGCTTCAAGACCTGTTACGCTGTGAGCAAGTTATAGTGGTGGTTCCCTTTGTTGGCGAGTTTGCTAGAGCGGCAAAGCAGTGCGCGCCTTCGATACAGGTGCTATCCATCTCGGACACCATCGAGTTGATCATGAAGATGGCTGGCCATTCCGCAAAGGGAGTGAAATGAGCACCATCTCTTCCAGTTCAATACGGGATTCCATTCAGCTTGCAGCTAACGGCCGGCACAAGCTTGTCCTCGTCATTGGTGAAAGCGGAACAGGTAAGTCCAAGCTCCTCGGAGAAGTGGCTTCTGAACTGCAATTTCAGCTTCTGAAGCTTGGAACACTCCTGGGCACGCGTCTCCAGACCGTTGCTCCGAAGAAGAGGCCACTGGCGATAGAGGACATCGTCCGCGAGTCCATTCATCCGGATAGAATCGGGACATGCATCGATAATACGGACATCCTTTTCTCGCCAGCGCTGAAGTGCGATCCACTGCGGCTTGCCATCAGTATCAGCCAGAACAGCACGGTGGTCTACGCACTGAATGGTCGCGTGGATGGCAGGCGTTTCATCCGGGGCTATCCGGATCACCCAGAGTTTTATTCTGAAGAGTTGCCGCCGGTTGCGGTGATTACGATGGAGCGCGGAGCCCCCAGTTTTCGAATTTTCCGATGAACTACCAAGACCTCGTTCAATTTCATCCCATTGAATCCGTCATTCAGCTGCGCGATGCCAACAAGAGCGCCGCGGCGCAGGACTTGGTCTCGACTTATGTCATTTCGGATCCAATGGCGCAGCGTCTCGTTGACCTGGTCATTCCGCAGCTTCAGTTCGACTCCCCTCAGGACAACAAAGGGCTCCTGATCGTCGGCAACTACGGCACGGGTAAGTCTCACTTGATGTCCGTTGTGTCGGCGCTGGCCGAAAACGCGTCCTTGGCCCCGCTGATTTCCCACCCAAAGGTTCGCGACTCCGCGAGATCCATCGCGGGCAGGTTCAAGGTCATTCGTATCGAAATCGGCGCCGTGATGATGCCGTTGCGCGACATCATCACCACCTCGATCGAGGAAGAGTTCGCCGAATGGGGAACGCCCTATCGTTTCCCTGCCGCAGACAAGGTGAAGGAAAACAAGACGGCGCTGGAAGATATGATGGCCGCCTTCCACAAGAAGTTCCCGGACCAAGGTCTCCTGTTGGTGGTCGATGAACTGCTCGACTATCTGCGGTCGCGAAAAGATCAGGCGCTCATTCTCGATCTCGGCTTTCTCCGTGAGGTAGGAGAAGTCTGCAAGGACATCCGGCTGCGCTTCGTTGCGGGTGTCCAGGAAGCAATCTTCGACAGCCAGCGCTTCGCGCATGTCGCTGATAGCCTCGGCCGGGTGAAGGACCGCTTCCAGCAGGTCAAAATCGTCACCACCGACGTGAAGTTCGTGGTTTCGAACCGCCTCCTCAAGAAGACGGACAAGCAATTGGCCGAGGTTCGTGCCTACCTGGAGCCCTACGCCAAGTTTTACGGCGGTATGTCCGAACGCTTGGATGAGTTCTGCGCCCTTTTTCCGATCCATCCGGACTACGTGGATACGTTCCAGCGCATCCCGATTGTCGAGAAGCGCGGTGTCCTGCAGATCATTTCACAAGCCATCAAGGGACTCATGGGGCAACCGGTGCCGAATGATCGCCCGGGTATTCTCGCCTACGATAGCTATTGGGACGCGATCACGGACAACGCCGCCCACCGCGCGAACCCGGATGTGAAGGCCATCATGGAGTGCAGCGGGACGCTTGAGACCAAGATTCAGAGCGCCTTCCCCAAGAAAACCTACAAGCCGATGGCCCTACGCATTGTGCGGGGACTTTCCGTGCACAGACTCACGACCGGTGACATTCACTCGCCCCTCGGCCTGACCCCGGAGGAAATGCGTGACCACCTCTGTCTCTATCATTCCGGCGCAGCGGAACTCGGCGGCGAGCCGGCCGAAGATTTGCTCACCGTGGTCGAAACGACTCTGCGCGAGATTCACAAAACGGTCAGCGGCCAGTTCATCTCATCGAATCCGGACAATCGGCAGTGGTTCCTCGATCTGAAAAAGACCGACGACTACGACGCTCTCGTCGAGAAGCGGGCAGAGACGCTGGATAACGGGACCCTCGACCGGTTCTACTACGATGCGCTGCGGCAGGTCCTGGAATGCACCGACGTTCCGACCCACGTCACAGGTTACCAAATCTGGCAGCACGAGATCGAATGGCGTGAGCACAAGGCCGGCCGTTTGGGTTACCTCTTTTTTGGTGCACCCAACGAGCGATCCACCGCCGTTCCGACTCGGGATTTCTACCTCTACTTTATCCAGCCGTTTGATCCGCCGAAGTATTCTGACGAAAAGCGTGCGGATGAGGTTTTCTTCCGGCTCGACGACAAGCAGCCGGAGTTTATCAACGCGCTGCGTCTCTATGCCGGCGCACTAGACCTCGCTTCGATTGCCTCCGGCGTCAAAAAGCAGGTCTATGAAAAGAAGGCGACAGAGTATCTCCTGCGTCTCACCAAATGGCTGCGGGAGCATCTCCTGACGGCGATCTCGGTAACGTATCAGGGGAATCGCAAGAAGCTCACCAGTGCGCTGCAGGGGGCTGGCGGCGGTGGTCATCTCAACGTCCGCGACGCCATCAACCTGGTCGCTTCCGTCAGTCTAGCCGGGCATTTCCACGATGACGCCCCGCAGTATCCCGTGTTCTCCACACTCGTGACCTACGGGCGCGATGGTAACGCCATGCAGGCAGCGCAGGAAGCCATCCGCGGTCTGAGCCAACCAACCCGAACCAAACAGGCCTCAGCCATTCTCGACGCTCTTGGTCTGCTCGAAGGTGATCGGGTGGTGCCGGCAAACTCCACCGCCGCGAAGTTCATCCTCGATAAGCTCGATGCCAAGGGCCAGGGGCAGGTTCTCAATCGCAACGAGATCATCACCACCCTCGAAAGAGACATCGACTATATGGCACCCGGCTCGCTGCGGCTCGAGCCGTGCTGGGTCGCGGTGGTGGCCGCCTCGCTGGTCTACAACGGCGACGCCGTGCTGGCGATTCCCGGCACCAAGTTCGATGCCACCAACCTCGCCGGGCTCACGACCACCCCGCTATCGGAGCTGACAGCCTTCAAGCATCTCGAAAAGCCGAAGGACTGGAATGTTGCCGGGTTGAAGGCGCTGTTCGAGTTGCTCGGGTTGGCTCCAGGGCTTGCCGTGCAGGTCACGCAAGGCGATGTCGCGCCCGTGCAGCAGTTGCAGAAGACCGTCGCTGAACGCGTCGAGAAACTGGTCTTGGCTCGGCAGCAACTCCTCAATGGCCTGCCGTTTTGGGGCCAGTCGCTCTACACCGATGCTGAGGTGGCGCAGATCGGCGAGACGATGCGCCGCTGCAAGGAGTTCCTCGAAGGACTCCAAGCCTACAACACGCCTGGAAAGATCAAGAACTTCCATTTGGCCACGGCCGAGATTGCCGCGCACAAATCAGCCTTCCAGCGCCTGGCGGAAATCGAGTCCATGGAGCGTTTCGCGCGCGAGGTTAGCCAGCTGACCAACTACCTCTCGCAAGCTGAGACCGTATTGCCCGACGATCATGCGTGGGTGGCGGAAAGCCGCCGCGTGCGGACGGATTTGCTGAACCAGATTCGCATCCCTGAGAACCGGGAGTCCGAGGCGTTCAAAGCCCAACTCGGAAAGACGCTCCGGAAGCTCAAATCCGATTACATCCGGGCCTATCTTGAGCTCTACCGGAAGGCCCGGCTGAGCTTGTCCCAAGACAAGGAGAAGTCCGCCCTCCTGCGGGACGAACGTCTCAATGCATTGAAGCGACTCGCGGTTATTGAGGTCATCAACCGACAACAGCTCACCGATCTTGAGAATGAATTCGGGGCGTTGAAAACCGGCCGTCCTCTCACCGAGAAGGACCTCGATCCCGAGCCCCAGGCTGATTACTGGCCGCGGTTGGAGCCGATCGTGGCTTCTGCCGATGTGCGATTGTCCAACCTGAAGGCGCAGCTTGACCAGGTCTTCGGGGCGTGGACGCAAGCTTTGCTCAACGATCTCGCGGACCCGGTCATCCAGGCGAACCTCGATCTGCTCAAACCCGCGCAGAAGAAGCTTATTCAGGCCTTCGTCACGTCGAAGCAGCTGCCCGACGAAATCAGCAAGGACTTTCTGGATGCGCTCCAGCAAGCGCTTTCCGGCCTCACGAAACTGTCGCTCGACCTTGGTGGGCTCCGCACGGCGCTGTTCCCCGATGGCAGCCCTGCCACGCCTGAGGAAGTGCGCCGGCGGATGGGTGAGTATCTCGATCAACTCCTGAAGGGACGCGATCCGGCCAAAGTCCGAATTGTCGTGATCTGATCTCGATGAACGCTCGTTTCCTCCACACCGCCGACTGGCAACTCGGCAAACCATTTGCCGGGATTGCTGACGTTCAGAAGCGATCGCTGGTCCAGCAAGAGCGTTTCGCAGCGATCCAACGCATCGGTAAGGTTGTGGATGAATACCGGGCAGAGTTCGTCTTGGTCGCGGGCGACCTATTCGACTCGGCCAGTGTCACCAAGGCCACCGTCTCCATGGCGTGTAGTGCTATCGGGCGCCTTGGCGTGCCGGTCCTTGCGATTCCTGGCAACCACGACCACGGCGGTCCCGGTAGCATTTGGCAGCAAGTTTTTTTTCAGCGCGAGTGCGCCAGTCTCGCCCCCAATTTCCGGATTCTACTGACACCAGAACCCGTCGAACTTGAGACGGCGGTGATTTTCCCCTGTCCGCTTTTGCGGCGGACGGAGTCGGCCGATCCGACTACGTGGCTGCGTTCGTTGGACCTCCCCGCCAATGCGTTCGGCGGAAAACCACGGATCGTTTTGGCTCATGGCAGCGTCCAAGGCTTCGGTGCCGTTCAGGACGATGACGAAGGGGACGCTGGAGCGACCAACCAACTGGATCTGGCGAAGCTCGCGACCGCGTCATTCGATTACCTTGCACTGGGTGACTGGCACGGCACCAAACAGGTTGGACTCAAGGCGTGGTATGCGGGCACGCCGGAAATTGATCGGTTTCCGAAGGGAGAATCCAATGAGCCCGGCCATTGCCTCACGGTCGCTGTCTCTCGCGAGGATCTACCGCATGTCCAGTCAGTCCGCACAGCGCGGCTAGGTTGGCATCAATTAGCGTGCGATTTCGTGGATGATGGCGCGCTGACACGTCTACAACAGACGGTCGATGCGCTTGTCGGCAACAGATCGGGGGACGATCTCCTTCGGCTCGAACTCTCCGGCTCACTCAGTATTGAGGCTGCCAACCGTCTTGAAGAGTTTCTGGAGTCTTTGGAGGCACGACTGCTGCGGCTGAAACTCTCCAATCGCACGGTCATCTCGCCGTCTGCCGACGAAATCGCGGCGCTCACCCAAAGGACAGCTGATCCATTGATTGCCCGTGTGGCGAGCCAGCTCGTCGCTCGCGCCGCCGGCAACAACGACGACGCAGCGGTCGCGCGCATCGCCTTGCGTGAACTGCACGCGGCTTGTGCGCGCACCTAACCCGGAGAAACCGTCATGCGACTCCTCTCCGTCACCATTCGCCACTACCGTGTCCACCATGAACTACGGGTTCAATTTGATGAATCACGGACGATCATTGGCGGCCCCAACGAGTCCGGCAAGAGCACCCTGATCGAAGCCATTCACCGAGCGCTTTTCCTCAAATCCAAAGTAACCGGAGATGTGCAAAAGAGCATGGTGTCTACGACTTCTCCCGGAACTCCCGAAGTGGATGTTGTCTTCGAAGCAGGCGGCAAAATCTACCAACTAAGCAAACGGTTCAGTGGGAACAACGGCACCACCCGACTCGTTGAGACCAACGGTGTCGCGTTGCTCGGAGACGAGGCCGAATCTCGACTTGCCGCACTCCTTGGAGTGGAAGCCATTGGAGGCGGTCGGGGGCTAGGCGACCGTGTTTCTCAGCAATGGTCGCACCTTTGGGTTTGGCAGGGGCAGAGCGGGAACGATCCCACGGAATATGCCAGCGCCCAGCAAGCTAGCTTGCTCCAGCGCCTCCAGCAGTCGGGTGCTGCGACGGCGATGCAGTCATCACTCGATGCAGCTGTCGCAACGCGTTTCGCCGAAGCCGTCGAATCGACCTTCGCGCGGGGCCGGGCCAAGGCGGGTTCCGAATTGGCTCGGGCCGAAGTCGCAGCTGCTACGGCGGAGGAGAAACTTGGCGTGGCCAGAGAGCGGCTTGCTCGTTTGCGGCAGGCCGTGGAAGACTACGATGATGCTTCCAGCACTCTCACTCGGGTTGAAAATGACTCGCGGTCGCTCATCGCGCAGCTGAAGACCGCTACCGAGAGGCAAGCGCAGGTTGACGAACTTCGCCGCCAGGAAGCGCTTCAAGTCAACGCCGCTGAATCAGCGTCCGAGAGACTTGCCGGGTTCGAGCGAGCGCACCAACAGGTCGCAAATGTGCGGGCATCGATCGCTGACATTGATGTCGAACTCGCGCCGAAGAACGCCGAAGTCAATCGCCTGGCCGAGGCGCACAGTGAGATCAGGCAGCGTGCGGAACTGGCGGCTCGTGATTACGAGTCTGCTTGCGAGGCCACCCGTGCCCAACGCCTGCGGCACGACTTGGCCACCGCCTGGCTGACGCAATTCGAGAAGGCCGTCCGCTTGGACGAACTATCTAGGAAAGCCCAGCAGGTTCAAAAACTCGAATCCGCGCTATCCGAACTGCGACAGGAACTGGCCAAGCTGCCGGAACTCGACCCGGCCAAGCTCAAGAAACTCCAAAAACTGGAAGCCGAAGTTGGCAGTGCCGAGGCCTCGCTTCAGGCTATGGCAGCCGGCTTGGACATTGTGGCGAGCGACCAACCCGTTCTGGTCGGTGGGCAGCCATTAGCCGCAGGGGAAACACGGGTTTTGGTGGACGATACGGAGATAACCATCGGGCGCGGAATCAGGTTGCGCGTGCGTCCGGGTGGCGGCACCAGTCTCGCCGAGGCCCGGCAGAATGCACACGACGCGCGGCATGCGCTCCAGAAGTCGCTAAGTAGTGCTGGAGTATCTTCGGTCGCGGCTGCCAGTGAAGTTGTTGTCCGACGCGCTGACTTGGCCACCCGGATCAGTTCGACCGAGTCTGCCTTGGAAGGGCTGGATGCCTCCGACATCCTTGAGGCTCTCGCGGATGCTCGCGCCGCAAGCGCCGCTGCCGACGGGGATGTGTCGAGGCGTTTGGAACAGGTGCCCGGCGCGGTTTCTCCCACGTCAGCTCCTGAAGCGAAGAAGATGGTCGAGGTAGAGGCTCAGCGTCTGCATGACGCCGAGACCGGGGAGCGACGCGCTAAACTCGCCCGTGATGCAGAAGCGAAAGCCCTCAATGAGTCCGAGGCAGCGCTGCAAACGGCGCGGCTCGACGTCGATAAGCAGACCCGCGCCATCGGCGACCTCCGCGCTCAACTGCGCCTCTTGGTTGAAACGCACGGCGACGACGATGTCCGCAACAGCAGGCTGACGGAGGCACGGTCCGCTAGCAGCGCCGCGATCGAACTCCTGGCAACAACCCGCCGTGCTCTTGCGGAATTGCAGCCCGATTTGCTCGCGGCCGACATGGAGCGGCTCCAGCGTGCTCAAACCCAGGCTGAGAGAGCCAAGATAGACGCCGAGGCGAAACGCGCGGTCGCACAGGCTGCGCTGCGCTCCGATGGCACCGACGACCCAGAAGCCGCACTTGCGCTGGCCATCTCCCAAGCGGAGTCCGCGCGCGAACACCTCGCCGCGGTCCGACAAAAGACAAATGCCATCCAGCTCCTCCATCAGCTGTTTCTCGAGGAACAGCGTGCACTCTCCGAACGATTCACGCGCCCGTTGGCCGACAAGATCTCCGAGTATCTTCAATGTCTGTTCGGCACCGGAACCCGGGCCAATGTTGCTCTCGTGGAAAATTCTTTCTCAGGCCTCCAACTGGTCCGGCCCATGCACGGCGGAGGTGCCCTGCAATTCGACACACTAAGCGGAGGCGCACGTGAGCAAGTCGCAGCTGCAATGCGGTTGGCGATGGCCGAGGTATTGGCGGCCGACCATGATGGCTGTCTCCCGGTGGTGTTTGACGACGCCTTTGCCTATTCCGATCCCGACCGGGTGCAAACCCTGCAGCGCATGCTCGATCTTGCTGCCGCGCGCGGCCTCCAGGTTATCGTGCTCACGTGCACGCCCTCGGATTACTCGGCCTTGGGTGCGCAGACGATTTCCCTGCGCGCTCCCCGCGCCCCGGTCGCTCAGGTTGCCGGGCCGTTGCCTGAAGCCACCGACGAAACCGAGACAGATGTCGCGGATGCCCAGGCCCAAACGCGGACGGCTGTCACGGATGGCCAGCGTCAGATGCTGCTGACTGCGTTGCGGGAGGCTGGTGGCAAGGCCGGAAACATCGCGCTACGGCAAACGCTGGGCTGGAATGACGAAACCTACGAAGCCGTGCGCGAGGCTCTTGTGGCAGCGGGTGAAATCGCACCCGGTCGCGGCCGCGGCGGCAGCGTCTCACTCCCGGGTCTCTCATCTTAGTGCCCCGCGCCATGAACTTAGTCACCGGACGTCCAACTCGCACCCTACTTAGTCACTCCCAGTGACCAATCTTCCCCTATGAAAATCGAGCGCATCATTCTCAAAAACTTCCGTGGCTTTGCCGGTGAGCACCAGATATCCGTGGACCGGTTAACTGCCTTTGTCGGACGGAATGACGCGGGAAAGTCGTCCATATTGGACGCTTTAGGGGCATTTTTTGAACATCCGCTCTGCAAGCCAGACTCGTCCGACGTGTGTGTCTTCGTGGAAGCGCCCGGAGAAGTGCGCATCGGCGTCGTCTTCTCGGATCTTCCGGACAAGATAATTCTCGACGCAGCGGTGGAAACAACGCTAGCGGGCGAATACCTGCTTGATACGGATGGGAAACTTGAGATTCACCGGGTCTGGACGGTCAAGGACGGCAAACTGGGCGGCCTGAAAACGGTGGTCGTTGCTAACCACCCCACGGCCGACGGCTTCAACGACCTGCTCCAAATCAAGCGTCCAGCCCTGCAAAAGAAGGCGAAGGACCTTGGTGTCGCTGACCAAGTAAACCTCAATGAAAACCCATCTCTCCGCAAAGGGATCTGGGCAGCCTGTGCCGACTTGAAGCTGGGAAGGGTCGAAATCCAAATCGACAAGGAAGACGCCAAAGCTATCGGCGAACAAATCGCGAAGCACTTCCCGGCGTTCGCTCTGTTCCGCGCTGATCGGCCGTCCACGGATGAGGACGCCGAGGTGCAGGACCCACTAAAGGTCGCGATTCAGCAGGCCATCGCCGAATTGGAACCGGATTTCGAGGCGATAAAAAACAAGGTTAGGGAGAAGGCGGTCGATGTCGCAGAGCGAACGCTCAAGAAGCTTAATGACTTCGATAAGGCACTCGCTGAAACACTGGAGCCGAATTTTTCCAAAGCCCTGAAATGGGACTCCGTTTTCAAGCTCAGTCTCGATGGCGACGACGGCATTTCGGTGAACAAGCGCGGTAGCGGTGTCCGCCGCCTTATCTTGTTCAGCTTCTTTCGAGCCGAAGCGGAAAGACTCCGCGAGCAGTCCGCCAAGAAGGATATCATCTACGCCATCGAAGAGCCTGAAACTGCGCAGCACCCCGCAAACCAGCGCAAGGTCATCGAGGCTTTGTTGGCCATCGCAGAGACCGATGGGCATCAGGTATTGCTCACCACTCACGTCCCGGGCTTGGCCGGCATGCTCCCGGTGGCAAGCATTCGCTATGTGAAGGCGGTGACGAAGAAGCTGCGCACCGTCTCCGTCGGCGACGATGCTGTGCTCGCCGAAATCGCCAAGGAGTTGGGAATTCTACCCGACAAACGTGCGCGGGTGGTCGTCTGTGTCGAAGGTCCCAACGACATTCACTTCCTGCGGCGCATCGGCCGTCTGCTTCATGCGGAGGATCCCACCCGGCCCGATTTGGAGAGCGATCCCCGCATTGCACTCATACTCCTCGGCGGTTCAACGCTTCGCCAATGGGTGGACGGACATCTGCTGAGGAACATCGGCCTGCCTGAAGTCCATATTTATGACCGCGACATGCCGCGCCCGGATGGCACCTACAAATATCAGGATGCAGTCAACGTCGTGAATGCGCGCGGCGATGGGTCGAAGGCATTTCTCACCGTTAAACGTGAAATGGAGAATTATCTCCACCCCGATGCCCTGACCGAGACGTTTGCGACCTGCGCTCCGAACCCTGTCGTTGTGAACATCACCGACGACTGCGACGTTGAGCTTGAAATCGCAAATCAACTTGGGTGCAGGAAGATCCAGCGACGAGATATCAAGAGCTGGTTGAACCAGGAAGCCGCCGATCGAATGACGATTGCACGGCTCGACGCTCGCAATGGGAAAGCCGAGATCGTCGGCTGGCTGACCGAGATCGCCTCGCACCTTTAACCCGCATCCTCGCCCCGCATGCCTGACCAATCATCTTTAAACCTTACCACGAACTCGACGGGACCGGTCGAATGCCTCGGTCAGACCTTCCCGTCGGATCAGGCGCGGCGGGAGCATTATCTGAAGCTACTCGCCGAGAAGCTGAAAGACCCGGAGTTTCGCAAGATCGAGGGTTTTCCGATTGGCACCGATGAGGCAATCCTCGCTCTGTCCGATCCGCCTTACTACACGGCGTGCCCCAATCCGTGGCTCGGGGACTTCATCAAGCACTACGGCACAGCCTACGACCCGAAAAAGCCTTACCACCGGGAGCCGTTCGCGGCGGATGTGGGCGACGGCAAGAATCACCCAATTTACAACGCACATAGCTATCATACCAAAGTTCCTCACCGGGCGATCATGCGGTATATCCTGCATTACACGCTACCCGGCCAAGTAGTTTTTGATGGCTTTTGCGGAACTGGAATGACCGGCGTTGCTGCGCAACTCTGCGGTAACCGTAGTGAAGTCCAAGCGCTGGGATACCGAGTGCTCGACGACGGCACGATCCTGAACGAAGAAGGCAAGGCCTTCTCGAAGATTGGTGCGCGAAAGCCGTTCCTTAGCGACTTATCTCCTGCCGCCTCGTTCATAGCGTATCATTACAATTATTCAGATCCTTCGTTCGAAGAAGATGCGAGGCGCTTACTTCGCGAAGTTGAAGCCAGTCACGGGTGGATTTTTTCAACTCTACATCAGCCTACTGCTGCACAACTCAAAGACGCAGTTCTTGAAGTAGATAAGACATCCAGTTTTTCAGATCTGCGTGCAGCGGTTCAGCAAATCTCCACCAATCGCACCCGGGTTGGCCGCGTTAACTACGTCGTTTGGTCAGATGTCTTCGTTTGCCCAGAATGCGGCGCGGAAGTGGACTTTTGGGACCAAGCTGTCGTCAAAAAGACAGGCGACGTTCTCGACGAATTTCCGTGCCCAAAGTGCAAGTCCGCCATCACAAAGCGAGCCGCAGAGCCTGCACGAGTCAGTTATTATGACCACGTCCTAAAGACAGTGGTAACTCAAACTAAGCAATCGATCGCATTAGTAAACTATATCATTGACGGAAAGCGTTTCGAAAAAACACCGGACTCATTTGATCGTGCACTGGTAGCGAAGCTAGAAACATTTCCGGACGAGATCGCTCCGCCATCTGTTCGAATGCCGGACGGTGATGAATCACGGCGCAACGATCCAGCAGGGATGACGCACGTGCATCACTTTTACTCTAAGAGGAACCTCATTCTGCTTTCTACTCTGTTGAACCGCGCACCGACTACCGCTGTGACCTGCGCGATTCTTGATGGGCATTCCGTGGGCACCAAAATGTCGCGCTTCAGGGCCTCCGCTTGGGCCACCAAAAGCACAGGACCGATGAAGGGTAATACCGCAGGAACACTCTATGTGCCTTCACTGGTGGGGGAGCAGAATTGGTTGAATATTCTGACGGAGAAGATCGCCATGATCCGACGTGCGCATTTTGACGGTTCTGGAGCAATGATCGCCACTAGCAGTGCCACCGCTATACCCATACCTCCCGATTCGCTGGACTACATCTTTCTCGATCCTCCATTCGGAGCGAATCTGCTATACTCCGAACTGAACTTTCTTTGGGAGTCGTGGTTGCGTGCGTGGACAAATTCCAAGCCGGAGGCAATTGAGTGTCGGGCGCAGTCAAAAGACCTCGATGATTATCGTGGTCTCATGGCGGATTCATTTAGATTGGCATTCCGAGCCTTAAAGCCAGGGCGCTGGCTGACCGTGGAGTTCTCGAATACGAAAGCTTCTGTCTGGAATGCTATTCAGTCTGCGTTGCAGGAATGCGGCTTTGTCGTCGCAAATGTATCCGCGTTGGACAAGCAGCAAGGAAGCTTCAAGGCGGTAACGACGACGACCGCCGTTAAGCAGGATTTAGTAATCTCAGCCTACAAGCCGAACGGTGGTCTTGAGGAGAGATTTGCTAAGACTGGGAACACTGTTGCCGGTGTTTGGGACTTTGTGCGGACCCACTTGCGCAACCTGCCAGTTGTGAAACCCAAGGGCGGGCAACTAGAGCCCATTGCCGAACGCGACCCACGTATCCTCTATGATCGCATGGTGGCGTTCTATGTCGGTCATTCCACCCCTGTGCCACTGTCTTCGGCCGAATTCCAAGCCGAACTAGCCTCAAACTTTGTCGAGCGCGATGGCATGTGGTTCCTGCCAGAGCAGGTGAGCGAATATGACAAGAAGCGTGCTCAGATGGAAGGGGTTGGGCAACTAGTGATTTTCGTCGAAGACGAGCGCAGTGCGATTGATTGGCTCCGGAACGAACTAAACGAGAAACCGCGGACTACTCAGGATATCCAGCCCGACTTCATGCAGCAGCTAAACGCGAGTTGGAAGAAGTGGGAAGCCCGGCCTGAGTTGAAGGTCCTACTTGATCAGAATTTTCTCTGCTACGACGGAACGGGAGAGGTTCCGAGCCAGATTCACAGCTACCTGAGCACCCAGTTCAAGGAGCTGCGCAACCTACCCAAGGATCACGCACAGTTGCGGCAGAAAGCGAAGGACCGGTGGTATGTGCCGGACCCGAAGAAGAACGTCGATGTCGAGACGCTGCGAAACAAGCGCCTGCTGGAGGAGTTCTGGTCCTACCTGCCCGATGGCTACATCTCGGCGGCGCGGTCGCCGGATCGCAATCCGACTTTGCCGATGCCCGGCATGGCCTCGCCGCGCCCAAAGGTGCCGCGGTCCAAGAAACTCAAGCAGGTGCGCACCGAGGCGGTGCGGGTCGGCTTCAAGTTTTGCTATCAGCAGAAGGACTACCCGACGATTCTTGCGGTGGCCGACATGCTTCCGGAAAGCGTGCTAAACGAAGACGAGCAGCTCCAGATGATCTACGATAACGCCGCGTTGCGCGCGGAGGCGGCGACTTGAGGTGACGCGACATGGACGAGCAATGGATATGGAGCCTCCCTCACCAGCAAGTCGCTCGGGTGGAGGAACGCATCGCCCTCTGGGGCGATGAGGCGCTCCGTATCTGGCTGCCGAATGAAGATGCCATCGTGCGGGTGCGGCCATCGGATGTGCGGCCGGTGGAGGCGCGTGATGTCGGGCAGGTGGATCGCATCAAGTATGTGCTGTTCGCCGCGAGACTCGCGAACTTGGCGTATGAGGATGTCCTGATCGCTCCCAGCGACTCCGCGGTGATTCCGCTACCGCACCAGATCCGGGCGCTGCGCCGGGCGGTGTCGGGTGACCGGGTGCGCTACCTGCTCGCGGATGAGGTGGGTCTGGGCAAGACCATCGAGGCCGGCCTAATCATCCGTGAACTCAAGATGCGCGGCCGGGTGCGCCGGGTGCTCGTCATCGCTCCGAAGGGGCTGGTGAAGCAATGGGAGGCGGAGATGAAGACCCATTTCGGGGAGGACTTCCGGCATCTGGCACCGGCGGAGTTTGACGCGCTACGCAAGGTGGTGCCCGGCGACAATGTGTGGAAAGCGTGCGACCAGGTCATTTGTTCCTTGGACTCGGTGAAACCGATGGAGTCACGCCGGGGGTGGACACCCGCAGAGGTCGCCGCCTACAACAAGGACCGGTTCGACGATCTCGTGGCGGCGGGTTGGGATTTGATCGTCGTAGACGAAGCGCACCGGATGGGCGGAAGCACGGATTTGGTGGCTCGTCACCAACTCGGGCTGGGCTTGGCGGAGGCTGCGCCTTACCTGCTGTTGCTTTCGGCGACGCCGCACCAGGGCAAGACGGATGGATTTCACCGGTTGCTCACGTTGCTGGACAAGCAGGCTTTCCCGGCGGTCGAGAGTGTCACGCGGGAGCGCGTGCAGCCGTATGTGATTCGCACCGAGAAGCGCCAGGCGGTGAATGCCGAGGGCCAGCCTCTGTTCAAGCCGCGGTTGACGCAACTCAGGCCGGTTTCATGGCAAAGGCATGAAGAGCAGAAGCGGCTCTACGATGCCGTCACGACCTATGTGCGGCATGGCTACAACCAAGCCCTGAAGGAGAAGAAGACTTACGTCGGCTTCCTCATGATCCTGATGCAGCGGCTGGTCACGAGTTCGACCCGGGCGATCCGCTCGGCGCTGCAAAAGCGGCTCGCGGTGTTGGACGGCACCGACGTGCCGGCGGCGGCACGTTCCTTCGTCGGGGAAGAAGAGTGGCAGGAACTCGACGGCCAGGAGCAACTCGAGCTGACCATCACCGCCATTCGGGCCGGCATGGCCAACGAGCGGGCCGAGATCGAGGGCTTGCGGAAGTTGGCCGAGCGGGTGGAGGCATCGGGTGCCGATGCCAAGGCTGAGGCCTTGCTGAGCTTGGTCGCGGAGCTGGAGCGAGCCGAGCGCGACCCGGATTTGAAGGTCCTCGTGTTTACCGAATTTGTGCCGACGCAGGCCATGCTTGCGGAGTATTTCGAGGCGCGCGGTGTCTCGTGCGTCTGCCTGAATGGCTCGATGAGCATGGAGGAGCGGCAAAGCGTGCAGGCAAAGTTCGCCAAAGGTGCGCGGGTGCTGATCTCGACGGATGCCGGCGGCTAAAAAAAAAAAATGCAGTTCTGCAATGTGGTCGTGATCTTCGATAGTCCGTGGTGCCCCATGCGCATGGCACAGCGTATCGGTCGC
>CAZXHR010000001.1:16005-33897 GCA_964640465.1 uncultured Opitutaceae bacterium | reverse complement strand
CGCGTGGACCGTATTTGCCAAAAGCATCCCGTGCGGGCGTTCAATTTCGTTTTTGAAGACACCGTGGAGTATCGCGTGCGGGAGGTGCTCGAACAGAAGCTCAGCGTCATCTTCGAGGAGTTCGGCGTAGACAAAACAAGCGACGTGCTGGACTCGGCCGAGGCGGGGCATCTCTTCGACAGCCTGTATGTCGAGGCACTGCTTCACCCGGAAAACCTGCCGGCCGCGGTGGAGCGGCTGACGGGGGCGATTCGCAGCCAGGCGGATGAGGCGCGTCGCCAGGGGAATTTGCTCCCGGCGGAAACTCTACCGTCCGAAAGCGCGAGCAAGTTGCCAATAGGCCACTGGATGGACAGCATGGTATGTCACTACCTTGACGGTGACGGGGTTGGACCGACTGTTGGTGCATTGGCCCGACGGATCGGAACCGCAGAGCTTTTCGCTGCCTGGGAAGGAAAGGATACCGGGTGCCGATCTCCTGAGTTTGGAGCATCCGAGGGTGCGAGCGTTGCTCGCGCGTCTTCCGAGAGCTGCCCGAGGCGCGCCCATCCCGTCGATTCGGCTGGGCGGCATACCTGACGGGATTACCGGATATTGGTCGCTTTGGGAGACTCGGCTACGCGGGGACGCCGTCACGCGCACCCGGCTGAGTGCCGTCTTTGTCCACGCGGATGGTCGCAGCCTGCAACCGACGGCGAAGTATCTCTTCGAGCGACTGATGATGGAGCCGTGGAGCAACAGTGGTGCCGTCACCGGGATCGCCAGCGAGCACGCGTTCGAACAATCACAAACCGCGGCGCGTGACGCACTCCGCAGTGTGTATGCTGAACTCAAGGCGCGTCACTTGGCGGCCGTGCAGCAGGAGGAGGAAAAAGGGGAATACAGCTACCGGATTCGAAACAAACTGCTGGGCGAGATCGGCCTCAGTGAAGTGCGCGAATTCCGTTTGCGACAGCTCGCCCGGGAGCGGGAGGCGTGGCGGCAGCAGATCGCGGCGCAGCGCAATATTCTGCCTGAACTCAACCCTATCCTCATCGTGAGTGTCACCTAATCATGGCTGACTGGCGCACATCGCTGCTGACGCAATTCGTGCCGGGCGTGAAACCGATTCTGGCGGTTTCCGATCCGGATGGATTGTTGCGTGAGCCAACCTTGCTGAAACGCGTCGAGGAACGCGGATTCATCGTCTTGTTTTTCGAAGATCCCTTGGCCTTCCGGGTGGAATACGAGACCCGCGTGCGCTGCCGCTGGGACGCCGGAGAGAACGTGGAGGCGGTGATTTCGTTCGAGCCGGGGGAGCATGACTTTGAAACCCTGCCAGTTGATGTGCTTTCGCGGGCTCGGCAGGTGCGGCTTCACCTCAAGGACATCTTCCCCCGTCTCGCCTACGATGTGATCCGCCACCTGGGGCCGGCCTACTTCGATGCCTTGTATGCGGCCTATCAAACGAGTGCCGTGCAGTCGCTCGGCGACGCCCTGTCCAAGGACTTTGTCCTGCGTCATCTCTACGCCGTCGATGGCAGCCTGCTCGCGACCGAGGCTGCGCTCCTGGCCTTCCTGTGCCGGACGCACTATGCGCAGGCGAAAATGCCGGAGTTGCTCATCGAGCACCTCGATCGGCTGCTCGCGCCCCGATTTCCGACTTGGGCGACCGGGCGCCTGCTACGCGACCGGGCACTGTTCTTCGCCTTCTTGCAGGAGCGTTGGCCGCTTTTCGTGGCGGAGAGCGACGGTGGGCGCGCCTTGGTGGAGGAGACGGGAGGAGAACTCCGCGTGCCGGGGCCTCACCGAATCCCCTTCGAACACCCCGATGTTCGCATCTTCATCGACCACTTTTTCGCCGAGGGCCTGCTGACCCCCATCGCCTGGCGCTGGCAGGACGCGAGTGCCGAGAGTTGGATACGCGTTGGACTCAAGGATGACGAGCACCGCAATCCCCAGCTCCGGCTCTCAGAGCTGCTGGCAGAGCTGACCGACGCGGTGCCAGCCGGGGAGGCTCCGGCGGCGGAGTGGCAGAAGTTTGCGGTGCGCTGGGGTCAGGCCCGCATGCTCTGGCTCGGGCTTGAGGCCAAGGCTCAGGCAGCCCAGGCCGCGAGCCATGGCAAGGTGGCCGAGCTCGTGAAGGAACGCTTTGCTCGGTGGGTCGAACAATCCTATCCGCGGATTCACAACGTGCCCGCCGCGACGCCGGCGATGGTGCATCACGCCCCCGCCTATTTGGCGAGAATGCTCGATCAGGGAGCTGCCTCGCGCGTCGCCTTGGTGCTTATTGACGGCATGGCGCTGGAGCAGTGGGCGATGCTGAAGGAGATTCTGCAGCCCAAACTGCCGGGGGCTTTGTTGGACGAATCCGCCGTGTTTGCTTGGGCTCCGACCATCACGCCGGTTTCCCGGCAAGCGACGTTTGCCGGCAAGGTCCCGGCTTTCTTCGCCGATACGATTTTCGAAACCTCGCGGGACGAGAGCCGTTGGCGGGAGTTCTGGACCGGGCGTGGGCTTTACGGACATGAAGTCGCGGCGGTGGCCTTCCATGGCGACGATGGTGACGAACAGATCGTGGATGACTACCTGTCGGCCGACACCAAGGCTCTCGCCGTCACCTTCTACAAGGTGGACAAGATCATGCACGGGATGCAGCTCGGCGCCGCGGGCATGCAAAACCAAGTGGCCCAGTGGGCCAATGGGAACGCGCTACTCAACGTGCTCGAATTGCTGCTGGCTCGCGGCTTCACCGTCTTGATCACTGCCGATCACGGCAACACCGAGGCAATCGGTGTCGGAGCCCCCAAACAGGGAGTGCTCTGCGATGTGCGTGGCGAGCGCGCCCGGGTCTTTAGCGAACCCAAGTTCGCGGCGGACTGTGTGGCGCAGGTGCCAGGAAGCCGCATCTGGCAACACACCGGACTCCCGGCTAATTTCATTCCGGTTGTGGCTCCGGCCGGGAAGGCTTTTGTCGCCAAGGGAGCCGCGCTCGTCTGCCACGGTGGCGACTCGCTGGAGGAGCTGGCCGTGCCGTTCGTGCTTTTGCGTCGGGTCGAAGGAGGTGCCGCTTGAGCTCCAACCAACGCATCGGCTTCGGGAAGAAGGTTCGCTGGGAATGGCTGCTCCTAGCCCTGCGGCTCCGCGCCAAAGGGGAGCCCTTCGACTCGGCGCGCGATGAGCTTGCTCAGCTCGTTGCCGAGACAAATCCGGGCAAGGCGGCCATCGCGAAGATCCTTTCGAATTTGCGGCAGGTCGTTTTCGAGCCGGTTGCGAGTTGCGAGGCTTTTGCCGAGCAGGGCAGCGGTCTTTTCCGGCAACACGGAGCGTCCGCCGCCTTTCCCGTGCTCTGGGGACTCTCGATCACCTCTTACTCCTTCTTTGCGCAAACCGGTGAGACGATTGGCCGGCTACTTCGCCTGAACGCCGGCTTTACTGCCGCTGAAATGGTGCGGCGGCTGGCGGAACGTGCCGGTGATCGAGCCTTCGTCAGCCGGGTCGCGCGCTACAACCTCAGTAGCATGCTGGACTGGCAACTGTTGAGCTACGACAAGCAGACCAAACGTTACGGTCGTGGTCGCATGACGCCACTGGCCGATCCGGAAATAATCAGTTGGCTGGCCGAGGGCGTGTTGCTGGCGAGCGGCAAGAGCGCCATGCCGCAGTCGCAGATTTTTGGGAGCAACCTATTATTCCCCTTCGAAATCAAGCCGACTCCGCTGGCTCACTTGGCGGGGGCAAACCCACGGCTGCATGTCGTGCGACAGAGCCTATCCGAGGAATTGATCGCTTTGGACGACAACGCGGTCGCGTCTTGGACCAGACGCGCTTCCTGACAGATTCCGATTTATGCCTCGGGAGCCCACAATCAACCGCCACCAATACGAAGCTGCCTACCGGCTGGCCCAGCAGGTGGATGCGGGAAAGTTGCGACTTACGGATGCCAAAGCGGAATTGGTGAAGGTTGGACTCAACGCAAACAGCGCGGCCGATTTCATCTACATTCTGCGGCACATGCTGCGGGGCGAAATCTACAAGCGGGCCATGAGTGCGACGGCGACGGAGGACTTCCTGCAATGGATTCATCGGGACTACGGCGAAGCCGCGTTGGCTCAGGCCTTAAAAGCGTTGGCGCTGCATATTCCCTTCAACGGTGGAGCCATGAATGGGCATCGGGAGCTTCTCTCGCGTTACGAGGCAGCGATTAGGGCAAAGCCGGCGCCGGAGACTGCACTGGACGACCTGGACGCACCACCGGGGGGCAACGGTGCGCCCGACCGCGCGAAGCGCACGATGCATGTCTTCCAGCGCGACCCGGCGGTGCGGGCTCATGTGGTGAAGCGGGCCAATGGTCGGTGTGAATACTGCGGGCGTCGGGGATTCCTGCTTCCGAATGGAAACCACTATGTTGAAGCCCATCATATCATCGCATTGGCGAAGCAAGGGCCGGACACCTTGGAAAACGTGATCGCCCTCTGCCCGGAACATCATCGGGAAGCCCATTTCGGGTCCGGGGCGGAAAGCTTGGAACAGGAATGCCTGCAATTGCTCGCGAAGATTTTGCGTTCTAAGGAAGAGTGAAATGGCGGCCTATCTGGTAACCGTCGCTCATGCACCGCTGCGCTTCCAGTGATCGCTCTCGTTGTGGAACACCCTGCAACGCCCCGATGCCGGCTGATGCCGGGGACTTCTAGCGCGAGCCTTCGGGATCATCGCTTCAGCGCTTCCGCTCCGTTCCGGCCCCCGTCCATTCGCTGCGGTCGGAGACGGCTTGGTTCCGCGCTCACGGCCGCCTCTGGCGATTCGTCGTCCGAGAACGACCATTCGCCAGGATCGCTCTCGTCGCAGGCTCCGTTCGCGACACCGGCGGCCTTGCCGCGCTCCCACCGTCGCCGACTCCTCTTTTCGTTCATGGCCGGTCGCCTGCACTCCGCTCACGCACCTGCGCAACGCACACTTCAGCGCGAACAGGCATCCGCGATCGACCGGGCTTCGCCTCCCGGCTGATTCGTTTCGCTCAGACGCCGCTAGGCTTGCGGTGCTCGCTCTCGTTGCGCCGCTTGCGCGATTTTCTTCCAGCGGAGCCACACCCTGCGGGGCTGCCTCATTGTAGCACCTGCGCCGGCGGGCGGCCGGGCGGCGCGAGCGCCTTCGTCCGTCCTCGCCTCAAGGTATTGCTCGCTCCGCTGCGCTCCACCTTGCGCGACGGTGCTGATCGTCGGCATCCCTCCGGGGCGGCCGATTCAACGGTTCGGCTCGGGTTGGGGTCCGCGTAGCGCGGCCCGCTACATGCGCCCTCGTTGGGGCGCTCGTCAGCACAACAAAGTCATGAACTCGTCCGTCATCGTTTCACCCGCTCGCACCTTCAAAGCGCTTTCGTCGGAAGACCTCCGCCGCTGCGCGCCGTCGATTTTCGCAGAGCACGCCCGTCCCGGAGTTTCTTCCCGCTACACCTTCGTTTCCACCGCGCAGGTCGTTGCCCTGCTTGGGGCCGAGGGTTGGGAGCCTGTCAAAGCTTCAGAGCAACGCGTCAGGCTGGAGGATCGCATCGGGTTTCAGATGCATGAGATCCGGTTTGCCCGTCGCGTGGACTTGGAGGCCGGAGCATTTCAGGTCGGGAGCACCCGCGCAGAAATGGTTCTGCAAAACGCGCACGATGGAAGCCGGGCCTACAGAATCGACGCTGGCCTCTATCGGTTGGTTTGCCGCAACGGCCTGACTGTCTCCGACGCCGATTTCGCCCATGTCTCGATCAGGCACGTCGACGTTTCGGCGGAGGCCTTCGCGCAGGCGGCGCAGGCTGTGGCGCAGAACACACCGCGCGCGCTGGAGACCGTGGCGAAGTGGCAAGGCGTGCAGCTCTCGCAGGCAACGCGAATCGAGTTCGCGCGCCGGGCCGCGGCACTCCGCTGGGATGTCGATCAGCCGGTGAAGAAATTGCTCACCCCTGAAAAATTCCTCACCCCGGTGCGCTACGGTGATGCCGCAACCGATCTCTGGACGACATTCAACGTGATCCAAGAGCACTTGGTTCGCGGTGGCGACCGCTACCTAGCTTACACGGATGGAATGGGCATCCGGCGCAACCGCACCCGGCCGGTGGCGAGCCTCACCGAGGGACAGCGCATCAATAAGGCGCTCTGGAGTCTCGCGGGAGAGTTCGTGAACAACTGAGTGGATACACTGGGGCGGCGAAAGCCGCCCCTTTTCATTTTTCGCGGGCGCGGCCTTGCCAGCCGCGCCCGCATCTGTCTTCAAAGAATTCCCTCCCGCCATAAAATTCCGGTAGAGCATAGCTCCCGAGAATTTCGAGCCCGCTCTCACGAGCGGGCATTTTTGTCGATGCCTGCCGAGTCCTTCCGCGCCGACGGAAATGTAAAACCGCAACGATCATTGGTGCTCTATATTGGTTTGGTACGCGCTTCGGCCTTGATAGTACAAATCGGTACAGTTCGGCTGAAGACTCAGCAGTAGGGGTTCGGAGCGGCGCGTGGCCATAGGCTGCGCGCCGCTCATTCTTTTCTGCCTCTCGTCCTCAACCGAACGGCTCAGCCAGAGCGCAAACGCGGCTCCAGGAGAGAACGACGTACGCGCCATCGTTCCCCTTTGGCAGGCGGTTACGCCGAACGATCCGCGCTTCGAACTGGTGATCGGGACGAACCCGAATGACGGCGAGCATGCTGAAGTTTCCGGCGCGTTTCGCGCGCACGAACAGTTTTCGCTTTCGAGGTGTGATCGTTTTGATTTCGACCAGCTCGTTGCCGAGCCGGCCATCGTGGCCTTGAGCATTTCTTCGGCTTAACTTCACGCCGTACCGGATCGCCGCATACAGCTCGCCGACGCGGCCCCAAAGAGCAGAAACCTTCCCGGTCTGTTTTTCACGCGAGGAGGCCTCGCAAACGAGAAGGCGTAGCTGTTGGGGGTGGAGACCACACTTCAGAAGCCTGCGGTCTCCTGATTCAAAACCGGGATTGGCTGCCGCGTTGGATTGGAGGTTGGAGCTGGTTTCGTGTGCACGGGAAAGCGCGGACGCTCCGCGCGAAGTATCTTCGTTCATTGTATGGCATGGGCTGACTGACGTTGAGGTGGCTCCGTGCGAGGACCTCTATAAAGCCCATCCGAGATCAGGCACCGTTGGCTGATCACTGTGTGCAGTCGAATATTCGAAGCACATCGCGCCCCGAAATCGGTATAACCTATCGGCACGCCGGCACGACCGGAATCTATCCAATCCACATCGGCGGTAAAGCCAGAATACAGAAACCCGATCCGTTGCTCGCTTCGCTCGATTTCTTCCAGCACCTGCCCCGTCCGTCGCGCCCCATTGTATGGGCGGTCAAGGTCGTATCGCTGCGCGATCTCCACCACGCGCAAACGTTTCGCTTCCCCCTCGATTGGTCCCGCGGCGCGGGACTCTGCCTCGGCGCTCCACCCAGCGCTTTGACTTTCGCCCATCCCGAGCGGGCGCTCAGACGAGCAGCACCCGCGATCACTCGACACGTTGTTGAGTAGGGAAACGCGGCTCGCGCGAGCGCTCACCATGCGCGTTTACGAAGCCAAGATGGTTTACTCCCTCGTTTCACTCGGCGAAGAAGTTCAGCTCGACCGAGCCTCCAAAGTAGCCGACTACCTGCGATCCGCCTTCGAGGAGAACCCCATGCAGGAGGCTTTCTACTGCGTCTATCTCGACCGCAAGAACCACCCGATGGGGCGTCACCTCATCACGCTGGGAACTGCAACCAGCACACTGGTTTCGCCGAAGGAAGTTTTCCGCGGCGCCATCATCGCGGGAGCGGTTGCACTGATCGTTGCGCACAACCATCCCTCCGGCGATCCGGCCCCGAGTTCGGCCGACATCCAGGTAACGCGCCAACTCCGCGAAGCCGCACGCGTCCTCGACTTCGAACTTCTCGACCACGTCATCGTCGGCGACGCGAAAGCCGATCCGGCCGGCCGCGGATTCTACTCGTTCCGCGAGGCGGGCCTCATCTGAGGCCCGCTTTTCCGCTCCCGGCGGTTCTCCGCCGGGAGTTACGTTTCCACACCACTTACAACTACGAGGGGAGAAAATGTAACTGGTTCGCCAACGCCTATCGTGACGAACGATCCGCAAAGGCCGCAGCCATGAGCTGAGTCTCGTCGCGCGGCAGTTGTAGTCGCCGCGCCACGTCGCTCCACGTCGCGACGACCTCCCGAACCCGGGCGAGGATCGCTTCCGCCTCGGGAGTTTTCAGCCCGTAGTAGGGCGCGGTGGAGAGCAACAACACCGAGTCGGGCGTCGGGTCGCGCTCGTCGATGGCGAGCGTGTGCACTTTGCGTTCGACGTTGGCGTTGAGATCGTAGGCCGGAGCCAAACGCCAGCCGTCCGCTTCGAGGATGAAGCCGTGATTGCGGAGGTGATCGTCGGTGTTGCCGACATGGATGTTGAACGCCACGCGCGTCCAGAGTTGTCGAAGATCATCCGAACGGTGCCGAGCACTGCCGCGCGTGCTGAGGAATTCTGCCAACTCGAGGTAGCTGCCGCCTTGGCCGTCGGCACGACCGAGCAGCGTCATCGCCGAGACGAAGAAGCGACGGCGCGCTCCGACGCGGTCGAAACGGCGCGTGGCGAAAGTGCGATGACGACCGGAGAGCGCCAGCAACTGCGCGTCCGGCACGTCGACGCCGGCAGCGACAGCCAATTCATGCACGAGCTTTTCCCACGCGCCCACATCCCGGCGGTCTTCCCGGCTCGGGAACTTGGCGATCCACAGTGCGCCATCGGGGTCGGTGAAATTCGCCTTCGGCCGGGCACCGCCGAGGGAGCTACCCGGCGCCAGGAGCGCCATGAGCCATCGCGAAAACTCTTCACGATCCGGCGCGTCCGGTTCCTCCAACGCCAACGAGGCCGCCTCCAACTCGCGCAACGAGGCGAGAGGCGGGGCAGCGAGGCGGTCGTCGTGATCGAGGAATGGCCCAGCTTGGTCTTGCCGGAAACGGAGCGCCCCCAGTCGGCAACCGTCATGCACGCCGAGGAGATAGTCCCACTCGCCCAGCGCGCGCGCCGGTCGTTTCTCCGCTCGCGATCGCAGCACCTCGCGCCGATCCAACAACAGGCGACCCCAGCGATCCGGCGCGGAGTCTAGGAACACGCGAAAAACTCCAGTGCCGTCAGCGGGGTAACTCTCGCCGCCGTGCATTTGGAGATCGGGGTCGATTGCAAAGGCATCCGGCCGGTTCAGCCAGGCGCGGTCATACGCGAAGGAGAAGGTCTCGCGTCCGTGCGCCGCGGCGCGGAACAGCGTCCCGACCGGGCAAGCTTCGCCGAGGAAATCGGCATCGAGCACGACCTCGACTTGCTGACGATTCTTCGGCTTCACGGCGTCTCCTCCGCCTTGCCGCGACGCGGCGCGGCGCGTCGCTCGGGCAATTCCAAGTCTTGCAGCTTCCGGCCCAGATCGTCGTCTCGTGCCACCGCATCGAGATCGCCGTGCAAGCCGAGGACGCGGAGGACGCTTACGTAGGTTCCCAAGGCAACCCCGGCGTCGCCCTTCTCGGCGCGATGCAACGTGGAACGCGTGATGCCCGCACGTTCTGCCACCGTCGCCGCAGAGAATTGACGCCGCAGCCGGGCCAGCCGCAGACGTTCGCCCAAAGCCTCCAATTGGCGGGCGGTAGCTGGAAACAGGACGGGAAGTGTTCGTGGCATCGTGTCTGATATTTAATACAAAACCCCGGTCGATAGTCCAACCTATAATCCAGCAAGCGCTACGTCCGGGATGTCTCGGGCGACAGGTCAGCCCAAGTCGAAGGTTTACAAACTAGCCGTTTAATCCAGTAATACTTGGTCAATGAGTCGGAAGTTAAACCAGCAATTGACCGCTACACCGCCCGCCGCGGTGCTAACTTCTGCATGGCTCAAGGGCCGCGGCATATCCAGCCGGCTGGCCGACTACTACTGTCGCTCCGGCTGGCTTCACCGCGTGGGCGATGGGGCGTTCACGACCAAGCCGGGCACGCCGTCCTGGTTGGGCGCAGTCCATGGTCTTCAGCAGAAACCCACCTCGATCCATCCCGGCGGACGCACGGCGCTGGAAATCTTCGGTCGCGCACACTTCATCCCACTGGGCTCGAACTATCCGATATATCTCTTCGGCCGAGCCAGTGAACGGCTCCCGAGTTGGTTTAGAGGTCTGCCATGGTTCGGCCGCGTGCGGCACGTTCGGACGAGTTTCCTTCCTGATGACCTCGGGTTGTGCGAACACAGCGACGGAGAGCTTCGCGTGACGACCTCGACGGTAGAGCGTGCAATCCTGGAATTTCTTCAGCATCGACCGCTCGACACCGCATCCTACGAGCATGCCAACTTGATCTTCGAAAGCCTTGGGGGACTTCGGCCCGAACTTGTTCAATCGCTCCTTTCCGCCTGCACATCGATCCGCGTCAAACGGTTGTTCCTGCATTTGGCGGAAAGGCACAGCCATACGTGGATGAAGCACCTCGACCTCACTCAGATTTCGTTGGGGAGCGGAAAGCGATCACTCGTGTCCGGCGGTCGCCTTGATTCGAAATACCTGATCACCGTCCCCGGAAATGCCGACGAAACCCGGACCGATTCTCTCTGAACGGGCGTCAGGCACAAATCGTTCACGGGAGCATGCTGCCCAGAGCCGGCGCCGGCCGCTATTTTCCTGAAAACGCCTATTTTCGTCGTGAGGAAAATAGGCGTTCAGAGAAAAACAGACCACTCCAAGAGCAGGTTGCGGGGGCACTCGCTGTCACAAAAACCAACCAGTTTTTGTGACAAGATCGGCGGCTCAAACGGCGACCGCGACCTTGGGCTCAGTCGGTGCCGGTAGCGCGGGAAGCGAAGGCTCCAACTTCGACACCAGATCCTTTCGAACCGACTCCCAATTTTCGGGCGTCATCGTCTTCAGCTTTGCAAGAATTTCTTTGAGCGAGGGCGGTTCCGCCTTTGGCGTTCCGCCGACCAGAAGAGACGGCATCTTACCCGCGAGCGTGCGACGGAAGTCTTCACGACCAGGTTGAAAGTAGTGCTTCATCACGATGCCGGCGGTTCGGTGCCCAGTGACCTTCTGGACGATTTCTAGAGGGACGCCTGCGCTCAGAGCGAGCGTGACCCAAGTCACACGGAACGAGTGAAAGTCGCGGACCGACGCTTTGCGCAGGCCGCCCTTGCGAGTCTGATGGACGTCACCGCGTGCGAGTTTTTTCTCCTCCTCCGTCTCGGCCTCGTCGGCATCGAAGAATCCAGCGGCGCGCATCACGCGCCGCACGCGGTCGGTCAGGTGATCCGGGTTGCTGGAATAGTGCGATTCCAACGACGGGAACACGTAGAGCGACGGTTTGGGGAGCTCGGCATTCAATGCCTTCGTGAGCACCTCGCGCAGGAGCGGGAATATCGGAATTTGCACGTATTCGCCGGTCTTGGACGTCTTCACCGTCACGAAACCACCTTTCAGGTCGACGGAGTCGCGCCGGAGCGTGCAGCAGTCGCCGCGACGCATTGCCGTGCACATGCCGGTCACGATGAGCGGATAGATGAACGTATCGGCCTTCGCCTTTTCGATGATCACGCCTAGTTCCTCGACCGTGAACGGACGACGGAAAACCGTTTCTCCTTCGCGCGTGGGAATGCCGTCGAACGGGTTGTCTGCGAGCCCGGCTTCTTTGCGGAGGGAATGGAAGAGCGACCGCAAAAAGATCACGGTGTTGTTGTAGGTCTTTGCCGTAACGCCGCGCTTTTCTTCCGCATGGAGAAAAGCCCTGCTCAGCGTGGACTGAATCTGGGCCATCTCCTTGATCGCAGGATTGGACTTCTTCACGAACTCGACGAACCGATCGATCCAACTCTCCGCCTGCGCGACGTAACGCTCGCTCAGGGGACGACGACGCGGGAGCTGTTTCCATTGCGTCGCGATGTCGTCGAGCAGGATCGAGGACACGCGCGAGCCCGTACGCAATTCGTGGATCGTCTGCACAAGTTCTTCGGCAGTGCTCTTCGCCTTGAGATCGTACTGAAGCTTTTCCAGCGCGACCTGGGCCTTTGTGCGCGAGCGCTCAAAGGCGGCGTCACCTTGCTCGCGCAGAGTGCGCGGCGGGACGCCCTTGATCTGGACGCCGAGGTTCTTGACCACGTCGGCACCGTTCACGGTGACGCGACCGTACCACCACTTGCTGCGACCTTTTTGGATTTCGAGGGCCATGCGAAAAACTCCGGTGTGACTTCGTGAAAGGGTGAGTGACTGCTTTTAACTGACCCGTAGTTTACACCGTAGTTCCGGCCTGTCTTGAGCTAAATACCTGTAACCATAACATTTACCGCCGGGCTCATAACCTGAAGGTCCTTGGTTCAAATCCAAGCCCTGCACCCAATTTGAACCCCCCGGAAACTTCTCCGGGGGTTTCTTGTTGAATGACTTACGCGAGTTTCAGAGAGCGGGCTGCTCGCGTGTGACTTTAGGCAACGCGAGGCAACTTTTGACCCCGTTAACCAAACAAAAGACCAAACATTTTCCGAGCGGAAAAGTGGAGTGATCCGGCGCGCTTCTCCCTCTGAAAACGCTCCCATTTCGCGGCCTCCCACGGGAGGTGGGCGCAGCGGATCGAATTGTGAAAGCTCAGAGCGCAGAAAGGCCCGCAGTCGGTACGCTGCGGGCCTCGGTCCGACGGTGACGAATAGCTTGTCAGGCGGCCGATCTTTGTCGGTCGGCGCTGGCAATCGCGCCGGTTCCGGCCCCCTGCCGTGCAATCGCCAGGATTTCGTCGCACGGGTACCGCCAAGTGCCTGGAATGACTTCAACCGGGTGCAGGATGGATTCCTTCGTCATCCGCCAGATCGTCACCCGGCTGACGTCGAGGAGGCTGGCCGCCTTCTTTTGCGAGATCAGCAGGGGCTCCCCGCCGAACGAGATCTGCTCGCCCTTCGCCTCGGTCCTTCCCTCGATCAGGTCGCGAACCGCGTTCTGTTCGACCGGCGAGAGCGAGGGGTCGGTGGAAAGCACGGTTTGGAGGATTGCGCGGCTGGTGGCGTTCATAGCGAGGTGGCTCAGGCGGTGAGTTCGACCAATGACTCCGTTTCGGAGCGGCGTTGCACTTCGAGCGCGAGCAATGCCGTGTTCCAATCGGAGAAGATGTTCTGCCGGTGCGGGACACTCAGGCCGTTCTCGGTCGGCTCCATTGCCCACTTCACCGAACCGATGACGCGGTGCTCGACCCGGTCGTGCAGGTTGATCTCGCCCGTCTCGCAGCCGGGCGTCTGCTTCATGAAGAGTTCGACGGCTTCCTCCACGGTGGAGGCCGACGCGGTGGAGATGAAGACGCCGGGGGCGTATTCGACGACGATCTGGAAGCGGGCGGCCTCGCGAAGGCTACCCGCGGAAACTCGAGCACAAGCGGTGCTTTGTTCGGTGTCTGTTGGAATCGTTTTCACGTGTTCCATCACGCACCTACGCGCGGCGAGTCTCAACGGGCCGCGCCCTCCGAATTCGCGGTAAGCATGCTACCCGAATTGCGGTAGATCTGGTCGCAGGATCAAGAACCGGAGACGGTCATCCGGCCCAGTCATAGTCGTTCACCCATTTAGTTGGGTAGGGTTGATCCACCCCTTGGCCGTGGAGCCCATGCGGAATGGATCGACGGTAATCGCTATTTGAACATAGAGCCGCTGGCCTAGCTGATCAAGAACCCCCTGCCTTAACGCCAAGCTTCTTGGGCGAGCGGAGAGTGGTGCGCGACGGAGAATTAAGGGCTTTCTTTGGGGCGCATCCGGGGCAGGCGCAGCTTGCGGAGACGCTTGGGGATTGTGTGGCCGCGCGCCTCAAGCCCAGCCCAAAGTGGACAAGGGCTCCGGCCACGGCAGCGAGGACGAGGAGTTGGTCGAGCCAGACAGGCATGGGGATTGGCGAATTCGGATTTCGGATTTCGGATTGCTGAGCGACGACGGCTGCGTCTGCCAAAAGAACATGATGCGAGTGCGGCGGCGGGGCGTGCCGGAGCGCCGCCCCGCTCGGAGCTGGGCTCAACTGAAGCCGAGGAGCCGGCCTCCTTGGTAGACCAGGAGCGCGCCGCCCCAGGCCAGCGCGGTCATGTAGGCGAGTTGGAAGAGCGGCCATTTCCACGAGGCCGTCTCGCGCCGGACGACGGCGGTCGTGGCGAGGCATTGCATCGCCAGTACGTAGAACACCATGAGACTGAAGATCACTAGCGGCGTGTATACGGGTGAGCCGTCGGCATGCGTCTCGGCGAGCATGCGGTCGCGCATGGAGTCGGTGTCCTCCTCGCCGTTCTCGACCGAGTAGATGATCGACATGGTGCCGACGAAGACCTCGCGCGCGGCGAACGAGCTGAGGATGCCCACGCCGATCTTCCAGTCGTAGCCGAGCGGCCTGATCGCCGGCTCGATGGCGTGGCCGAGCTGGCCCGCGTAGGAAGCGGCCAACGCCTCGGCGGGCGTGGCGTCGGGGTTGGCGGGCTTCGGGTAGTTGGAGAGCGCCCAGATGACGACGGAGATGGCGAGGATGATGGTGCCGGCGCGGCGGAGGAACATCACTCCGCGCTCCCCCATGCGGATGGCGGTGGCGCGCAGGGAGGGCCGGTGGTACGGCGGCATCTCCAGCAGGAGGAGCGAATGTTGCGCTTTGAAGAGCGTTCGGCGGAAGAGCCAGGCCATCGAGAACGCGGTGCCGAGACCGAGTCCGTAGAGCACGAGCATCATCCCCGCCTTTTCCCAGGCGCCGCCGGCCGGGAGCAGCATCGCGATGAGCAGCGCGTACACGGGCAGGCGCGCGGAGCAGCTCACCAGCGGCGCGACCAGAATCGTGACGAGACGGTCGCGCGGGCTGTCGATCGTGCGCGCGGCCATGACGCCCGGGATCGCGCAGGCAAACGAGCTGAGCATCGGTACGAAGGATTTCCCGTGCAGGCCGACCTTGCTCATCAGCCGGTCGACGATGAACGCCGCGCGCGCCATGTAGCCGGTGTCCTCCAGTAGCCCGAGGAAGAAGAAGAGGATCAGGATCTGTGGCAGGAAAATGACGACGCCGCCCACGCCGGCGATGGCGCCGTCGATCACGAGGTTGCGGAAATCGCCCTCGGGGATGGCCGACTCGGCCCAGCCGGCGACGACCTCTTGGCCGGCCTCGATCCAGCCCATCGGGATCTCGGCCAGGCGGAAGATCGTGAAGAACATGAGCGCCATCACGCCGAGGAAGAACACCCAGCCCCAGATGCGGTGGGTGAGCCAGCGGTCGAGCCGGTCGGTGAGCCGGGCGCGGCCGGAGCTGGCGGAGCGCTGCGCGGCGGTGGCGATCTCGGTGGCCCAAGCGTAGCGCGCCTGCACGGCGGCGGAGATGCGGTCGATGCCGGCGCGGTCGAGCTGTGCCCGGGCCGTGGCGACAGCGGCGGGCAGGCCGCCGGGAAGGGTGCCGTCGCCGGCGTTGTCGACTGCGGAGAGGAGCAACAGCGCCTCGCCGAGGGCCGCCCGCGAGGCGACGACGCGCTCGCGCACGAGTTCCTCGCCCAAGGCGCGTGCGGCGCGCTCGACAGGTTCGGGCAACGGTGCGCGGCGGGCGGCTGCGGCGCCGAGTTGCGAGGCGATGGCGTGCTTGAGCTCGACCAGCCCCTTCTTTTGCGAGGCGACGACGGGGACGACCGGACAGCCCAGCCGGTCGGCCAGCGCGGCCGTGTCGGTGACGAGGCCGTTGCGCTCGGCGAGATCCATCATGTTCAGCGCGACGACCAGTGGCAGACCGAACTCGGCGAGCTGCGCGACGAGGTAGAGGTTGCGTTCGAGGTTCGAGGCGTCGACGACGCAGAGCACGAGGTCGGGCGCGGCGGTGTCGGCCCGGCGGCCGAGGAGGACATCGCGGGCGACGGCTTCGTCGGGCGAACGGGTCTGGAGCGAGTAGGTGCCTGGCAGATCGAGCAGGTCGAAGGGCTCGCCATGTGCGCCGAAGAAGCGGCCGACCTTCTTCTCGACGGTGACGCCGGGGTAGTTGCCGACGCGCTGACGCAGGCCGGTGAGCGCGTTGAACAGCGAGGTCTTGCCGCTGTTCGGGTTGCCGGCGATGGCGATGGTGCGGACTGAGCGCGCGGCGCCGTGGGATGAATTGTGTGTCGCGGCGGAGTCCGGGGAGACCGGAGCGGATGCGGGGACGGACATGATCGGTGCTTTCAGTAGAGGATGGATACGAGCAGGCCGGCGGCCTCGCTGCGGCGGATGGCGAGCTGGTAGCCGCGGACGCGGATCTCGAGCGGATCGCCCAGCGGGGCGAAACGCAGGACGGTGCATTCGGTGCCGATGGTGAGGCCCATTTCCAGCAGGCGCTGCTGGATGTCCGGCGGGAGCTGGATGGCTGCAATGCGTGCGCGGGTGCCGACGGCGAGATCGGCGAGGCGGACCGGGGTGTCGGTGTGGCTCATGGCGTTGGGAGGCGGCTCAGAAGGAAACTTCGGCGCGAAGGCCGAGGACGGTGGCGGCGTGGCGGGAGCCGTCGTCGGCTGCTAGCGGGTTGAAGTGGCGTTGGACGATGGCCTGGAGGGCGAGGTGCTCGGTGAGCTGCGCGCGGTAGGTGAGCTCGAGGGCGGTCTCGGCGGCGGCGAGGGCGTGATCGAGGCGGCGGTAGGCGTCGCCGTACTCCGTGTACGAGATGGCGAGGCCGGCGATGTCGTCGGCGCGGCCGGGGATGGGCGCGAACCAGTTGAGGCCGGCGTCGGCGTAACGGGCAACGGCGCTGCGGTCGAGCTGCGGGCTCAGGCCGGCGCGCCAGAAGGCGCCGAGGATCGGGTGCTCGGCATCGCGCGCGGCCAAGACGATGTCGTGGACGAGATAGAAGCTGGAGAGGCTGCGGACTTCGGGGGCATCCGCGTTGGTGGCGAGAGCGGCGAAGTTGTCGAAACGGCCGGTGTGGACGGCGCCGCCTGCGCGCAGGGTGGAGGCCTTGCCGGCGAGGTCGAAGCTGTAGGCGCCTTCATAGAAGAGGACGAGGCCTTGGCCGGAAGCGTCGTCCCAGTCGGTGCCGTGGTTGGAGCGTTCGTCGGGACCGGGGCCGCCGTGGTAGGCTCCGAGCTGGAGGGAGAACTTGTCGTTGACCGTGGCCGAGAAGTGGACGCCCGGCGCGGCGACGGCATAGATGGGATACGCGCTGCCGCCGCCGGTGGCGGCGCCGTGCGGGGTGGCGACCTGGGAGGGCATGGCGCCGAGGGCGGAGTGGGCGAAGAGGCCGGCGAAGTCGGAGCCCATGAAGTCGTCGTCGATGGCGAGCTGGCCGAGCTTGAGGGCGAAACGGTCGTCGGCCCAGGACTGGCGGTAGAAGAGGTTGAAGAGGCGCCAGGAGTCGGCGGCGTTGATGCCGGAGACGGGGTTGGCGGCGCCGGTGAGGTCGGCGAAGTCGGCCTCGGTATGCTGGTTTTCGATCCAGAAGAGCTGGGCGGTGAACGAGGCGCCGGCGGGGCCGCCGAGGCGGGCGAGGTCGAGCTCGACGGAGAGATCGGCGAGGGAGTTCCAGCGTGAGCCGGTGGCGAGGCCGCCTGAGGCGTTGTGCCAGAATTCGCCGGTGGCGGTGAGCGCGACGGCGACGGGGCCGGAGGCCGACTCGGTTTCGGCGAGCGACTGGGCGGCGAGCGAGGCCGGCAGCAGCGCGAGGGCGAGCGCGCGGGAGAACTGGCGGGCGACGGGAGCGGTGTGCGAGACGTTCATGGATGAGTCGGATGGGTGCTGAATAGTGTCGAAGTGCGAGTATCGCAAAACGGCGACGGCGCATTCCACCTGCCGCGGGGCGTTTTCTGCCTGCGGAAGGGCCGGGATGGGTAGAAGCAGGGATGCGAGGGCAGCGCCGACGAAAAGCCGCGACCGGCGCGGGGCCGGGGGGGGGGGGCCGGTGCGGCACGAGGCGGGGAGCCGGGGTGGGGCCG
>CAZXHR010000001.1:0-15995 GCA_964640465.1 uncultured Opitutaceae bacterium | reverse complement strand
GGTGGGCCTACCGCGGGCGGCGGGGCCCGCCCCCCCCCACGGCCGGGGGGGGGGGGGGGCGGGGGGGGGCGAGCCTGTGCGGAACGAGGCGTTCAGAAGCGCTTGGTCAGGCTGAGGTAGATGTTGCGGCCGAGGCCGACGCGGGCGGAGGTCGAGACGTTGGAGGCGTTGAGCCGCGGGCCGTTGAAGAGGTTGGTGGCGCCGAGGCGGACTTCGACCGAGTCGTCGAACCACTTCAGCCCGGAGCGCGTGGGCCGCCAGACGAACGAGGCGCCGACGAGCGTGTAATCGTCATCCACGTACGTGTAGGTGGTGCCGCCGGAGACAAGGGTCTTCGGGTTCTGCTCGGGCGGGAGCCAGTGCTCGACGGTGGTCGTGAAGGTAAAGTCGGGGCCGAACGGGCGCAGCGAGAGGCCGACCTGGATCTTGTCGGCGTAGGCGAAGGGCGTCTTCTCGCCGGTGGCGGCGTCGGTCTGGTCGAGCATCTCGAAGCTGGTGCGCACGCCCCAGAGGCGGGTCTGGTAGGATGCCTCCCACTCGAGGCCCTCGCGGTCGACGCGGTCGACGTTGCGGTAGGTGGCGTAGTAGGTGGCGTCGGGCGGGGTGGGACCGTCGTAGTCGGGCACGAGCTCGATGAGACCGTCGATGCGGCCGGTGAAGACCATGAGCTTGGTTCGGAAATGGTCGTCGGCGCGGAAGAGGGCGGCGCGCTCGAAGGCGGCGCCGAACTCGAACTCCTTGGCGGTCTCGGCTCCGAGGTCGGGATTGGGCAGATAATGGTAGTGGATGTTCAACGCCCCGGAGGACGAGGTCTCGTGCGGGGTGGGGGCTCGGAAGGACTCGGAGAAGTTGCCGAGGAGATAGAGGCCGGGGCGGACCTCGAAGCTCAGGCCCACGCGCGGCGAGAAGCGGGTGTTGTCGTATTTGGAGTCCTCGTCATCGACCTCGCGCTGGAAGGAGTCGTAGCGGCCGCCGAGCTGGAGGATGAGTCGCTCGTCGAGCAGGCTGGCCTCCTCCTGCACGTAGAGCCCGAGGTCGTCGTACTGGTTGGGCATGGAACCGAAGTCGGTGACGACGGTGTTGAGCACATACAGGGCGTCCTCTTCGCGGTGCTGGTAGTCGAGACCGACGAGCAGCCGGTGGTCGACCGGGCCGGTGGGGAAGCGGGAGAGGTTCTGCGCCTTCACGCCCCAGCGGCGGTCGCGGTTGTCGTAGAAGAGGTCGGTGGTCTTGCCGGCGGCGGTGGTGTAGGTGTAGCCGCGCTCGTAGTTGGCCTCCGAGTGGTAGACGGAGGCGTTGAAATCGACCCAGTCGTTGTCTTCGGGCTTGAGGGTGTAGCGGGCGACCCAGTCCTGCTGGTCGAGTTCGCCGAGCACCGGACCGGTGACGGAGCTGTAGCTGCTGTGGTAGAGCGACTGCCAGGTGACCTCGGTGTCCTCGTGGTAGCGCAGGTAGCTGACGGAGAGGCGCTGGCCGGGGGCGAAGTCCCAGCCGGACTTGAGGAAGAGCGTGGAGAGCTCCTCGCGGTTGTCGACGGTGTCGTAGGTGCCGCCGGCGGTGAGCGGAAGGTCCTCGGCGAGGGTGAGGTCGCCCTTGAGGCCCTGCTTGTAGTAGATCACCAGATCGGGGATGCGGCCGCGCTGGAGTGCTGCGACGCCGACCGAGGCCTCGCGGAGGTTGTTGGTGTCGTAGCGGCCCTTGACGACGGCGCCGGTGGTGTGGCCGGGCTGGACGAAGTCGGCGGCGTCCTTGGTCGTCATGCCGACGACGCCGCCGATGGCGCCGCCGCCGTGGAAGATGGAGGATGCGCCCTTCACGACCTCGACTTCCTTGAGCAGGTCGGAGTCGACGCGGAAGCTGGAGACCTGGTTGGAGTAGAGGCTGGTGGAGCGGCGCACGCCGTCGAGCTCGACGATGACGCGGTCCTCGGTGCCGTAGCCGAAACCACGGATCGAATACTGTTGGCCGAGGGAGCGGCCGTTGTCGTTGCCGGTCTCGAATCCCGGCACGAGCGAGAGCGACTGGACGATGTCGGCCCGTGCTGCGAGGTCGTCGAGGGCGACGACGGTGACGGAGCCCGGATACTTGATCGTGGGCAGGGCGATGCCGGTGCCGACGACGGTCATGGGATCGAGGACGACGATGTCGCCATCGGAGGCCGCGGGCCTGGCGGGCGATTCCGCGGCAGCGGCGGCTGTGTTGTCCTGTGCGGACAGTGCCGTGGCGGCGAGAAGGCCGCCGAGGAGGGCGATGCGTGGGAGTTGAGTATGGGTTGGGATCATTGTGCTTGGTCGGATGGCGGGACGCGGCGGGGCGACCGCTTCCGCATCGGAGCGACGAGTATTCCAGATTTGGAGTAGGCGAATCCACCTGCCGCGGGGCGTTTTTCGGCTGTGGAAGGGCGTGCGGATCGCGCGTCGCCTCGATGTGCGTGAAATACGCAAAGCCCCGGCCGTGGAGGCGCGGGGCTTTGGTACTATGGTTTCCGGCACTTGCCGGGATTGATGGGAAGAGGATGCCCGAAACCAATCGGGGAAATCCACCTGCCGCGGGGCGTTTTCCGCCTGCGGTGGGGCCGGGGAGCACGTGGGCCGTGAAAGCAAAACCCCGGTCCCTCCCTTGGGGACCGGGGTTGCGTAGCGACCATCGGGATGGTCTTTCCAGTGTCGTGCGGACACCGGTTTTCGTTTCCACGAATGAGCCTTCGTGTGGCGCCAGTATCCCAGATCCGATGGCCGGGAATCCACCCGGGGAGGGGCGATTTCCGCCTGTGGCGGGTCGGTGGCGCCGCCGCGGGACTACAGGTGGCAGAGGGCGAGCGCCAAGGGGAGCGCGATGCCGGCTCCCACCAGCAAGCCGCCGCGGCGGGCGATGCCATGGTGCCCGCGGAGGAGCACAAGTCCGGTGATGGCGACCACGATCAGGGCGCCGGCAAAGGCATCGGAGTACCACGTCCACCAGCGGCCGGGGTTGTAGTGGAGCCTGTTGAGGAAATGCAGGACGGGGCGACGCGTGAGCTCCTCGACGTGGATCGTGCCGGAGGGACGGTCGAGGGTCGCTGTGCCGCCGTCGAAGAATACCCTGAGCTGGTTCGGGGCGGGGGCGTAGTGCTGACGGTACGGACGCGACACTTCGGCCAGCCGAAGCAGGCCGAGGGCCGTTTCGCGGTCGACCGACTGCGGGACGGCCCCGGGCGGGAGCGCGATGCTGCGCTGTTCCAGCCGGTAGCTCGGGTTCCAGTCCCTGCGGTGGTTGATCGCCAGCCCGGAGACGGCATAGGCGATCGTGGCGCCGAAAAAGAAGTACCCGAGATCGCGATGCAGGATGCGAGCGAGCCGCAGCACCGACGGTTTCATCGGGCCGTTTCGACCGATTCCCATGCGGTGCCGTCGATCCAGATCGAAGAGATGTAGCCGGCCGGCGTGTTGGACAGACGAGTGCGCAGTTCGGCGACTTTCTTGAGTGCGGCCTTTGTCGCGAGGGCGTTCTCGCAGCCGGCGTCGGCACAGTCCTGGTCCTCTTCGGAGTGGCTTGCGGCGGTCGACTCGATGCGGGCCTGCCACGAGTCGAGGTAGGCGGCGTCGATGCGCAGTTCCCTGATCGTGCCGCGGACGCGCAGGGTCTTTCCGGCGAGGTCTTGGGAGAAGGGGCTCATGTCGCCGGTCCGTTCGACGCGGATCGTGCCCTCGGCAGCGGGGTCAGTATCGTGGAGGAACGCCTTGCACCCGCTGTGTTTGCAGACGCCGGTGACGAAACCTTCGACCACGAGCGTTTCGCCCACCCGACCGGCCCCGGTGTCGAGCACCTGGCGCACGCTTGAGACGGCGGCTTCGGGAGCGGCGAAGGAGGCGAGGCCGGTGAGGGCGGCGCCGAGGGCGATCGAGCGGACGAGTCGGCCGATGGCCGTGGCGATGGAGCTGGTGTGGTGCATGAACGGGACGCTGTCGGTTGTGAGGGATGCGGGTTGCATGGGCGTTGAGGGCTAGTGGTTGTGTGAGAAGGTTGTGAGGTAGGGATTGCGGCTGCCGGGGCGGGTGGGCTCAGGCGAAGCGACGGTGGCGGGCAACGAGGTCAGCGGGTCGAGGTATCCAAGGTAGTAAGGCGCGCGAGGATGCTGCGTTCCCACTCTGCGTAGACCGGGTCGAAGTCGGTGTCGGCCTGGGCGACGGGGATGAGGCGCACGGCGCCGAGCTGTTCGAGGCGTTCGTCGATACGGCGGGCGCAGGCGCAGAAGTCGTCGCCGTAGCCGGTGTCGCCCAGGCCGAAGACGGCGTAGGAGACGCATTGCAGGGCGGGCATGGAGGGGCCGAGGAGTTCGTCGTGGAACGACTGTGCGTCGGTGGGCGGCTCGCCGCTGCCCCAGGTGCTGGCGAAGATGACGAGGACGACAGCGGAGGACAGCTCGGTGGCGGACCGTTCGGCGGCATTGTGGATTTCGGCAGGCCAGCCGGCGGTCTGCACGCGTTCGTAGAAGCGGCGGGCGAGCTGTTCGGCATTGCCGGTCTCGGTCGCGAAGAGGATCGTGATGGTGTTTTTCATGGTTGGAGAAAAGCGGGAGAGAGGGAGGCCAGAGCGGTGTCACAGTCCGGGCAGGACTCAGGGACGTCGCCGGCCGCAAGCGTGAGGAGCAGCGAGTCGTCCACTGCGACGACGTGGAGGAGCGCCGCCGTGGCTGTGCGCTCGCAGACGAGCCGGTGGCACACGGGAAGCACGAGTTGGCAGGAATGGCTGCGGCTGTCGGCGACGGTGAGTAGGCCGTCATCCGTGCCGATGCGTTCCGGCACGAAAATGCGGCGGTGATCGCTGCCGCGGGCCAGCAGCCGCCAGAGCAGGGGGAGCTTGCGGTCGCCGCAGGTGCGAAGAAACGCGGGCAGGAGTGAGGCGGGCGCCGAGGGTAGGTCGGACTGTGGCAACGTGGGAAACAGGGCCGAGCCGGGGGGCGTGGCCCCGCGCGGGATACCCGCGGCGGAGAAGAATGCCGGGATCGCGGCCAGGTCCGCGAGCTGCCGCTCCGGAGGAGCCCGGAGTTCGAATACGGTGTGGCCTTCGTGATCGCGTACGAGGACAATGCCCGGCGAGCCGCAACAGGGACAGGATTCGAGCCGGACGAGGGCCTCGCCGAGGCTGCCGAGGTGGAGATGCAAGATCCCTTGCGGATCGCGGAGGTCCGCCGAAGTCCGTACGTCGCCGTTCCAATCCGGGAGGTTCGCCAATGCGACAAGGCGTGCGTAGGGGTGCCGGGTTTGCACGTACCATGTACCCCAAGCCCGGAGGTGTTCGAGCAGCGGGGGCCAGTCGGGACGGAGCAGGATGTAGCCGGCGGCGTCGGTGCGAAAGCAGGGCGAGCTGTAGGAACGGCAATCCAGTCGGTGCATATGCGGATTCTTGCATATGCAGGAAACCCGATTCCACCCGAGGCCGGGCGATTTCTGCCTGTGGAAGGGCGTGTGTGAGGGTGACTTCCGGCTGATCGTATCCCTCGCGGGCCGGGTCGCATCGGCGGTCTGGACGGTCGGGTGCTCCAGCCACGGGAGAGACGGCCCCGGAGACGACGCGCAAAAGTGCGACGCTATGGGCGTGAGCGGCGCGGGAACCCGCGCGGATTTTCGCAGGGACAGTGCGGACGATTCTACCCGAGGTCGGACGTTTTCGACCTGATGGATGGCGACGTGGGGCGGCGGATCGCTGCCCGCGAGGGCAGCGCCACATGCAAGGAGAGCAGGGGGCGCGGGGATCGGCTAGGCCGGCAGAGCGGTCTGGTGGAGCATCGGCACGTAAGGCGTCGGCCGACGGAGCGACGCGGAACCGCCTCAGCGGCGGGCGGTGAGCTGGAAGGCCTTCGGGTTCACGCCGAAGCGTGCGCGGAAGGCGGAGGCGAAGTTGCTGGGATTGCTGTATCCGACCGCCGCGGCCGCTTCCATAACGGTGGCCTCGCCGGAGAGGAGGAGCTGGCGGGCGCGGTCGAGTCGACGTTCGCGCAGGTAGCCGAATACGGTGGTGCCGAAGACGCGGGGAAAACCGCGTTTGAGGGCGGTCTCTCCCAGCCCAACCTGACGGGCGAGTTCCGCCAGCGTGGGCGGTTCCTCCTGCATGCGGTCGAGCAGCTTAGCGGCATCGTGGAGCCGATCGACGCAGCAGCGCAGGAGCGCGGGATGACGCGGGCAGGGGGTGTCGGGCAGGGCTGATAGGAAGGCCAGCACGAGGTCGTGGGCGCGCGCGGTGAGGACTAGCGTGCGGCAGACTCCGGCGAACGGGCAGCGTTGGATCGACTCGGCTGCGAGCTGGGCGTCGGGCGAGAGCGGCAGCGCGATTTTTGCCGCGTGATCGCAGATGTAGAGGCTGCAGATGCCGCGCGTGGAGGGAAGGTTGTCGGCGGCGAGGAAGCCCGTGCGCGCTGCGGGATCGATCACAACCGCGACGTTGGCAATGGGAGAGCCGGCGGCGTGGGCCGGGATGCCGGTTTTCGGTGCCGTGGCGATGCGGCGCGCGGTCATCGAACCGGGCGTTGCGGGCGACCGGGGCAGCGTGAAGAGGAACGCGATCGAGCCGGCGTGGGGTTGCAACGCCGCTTCGGTGACGCCTTGCCAGAGCAGCGTGACGCCGGCGGACGCGCTATGGAGCGTTTGCTCGGTCTGTGGCGCGGGGGTGGCGGACGGCGGCTGCTCGCCGCGCTCGGCCGGAAGCGGGCGCAGGTCGTAGCTGGGTGCGACTTCGTGGGGGGAGCCGGAGTACATGGTGGCTGGTGAAACGGTTGGTGGTGCCGGCGCGGAATGTGGCGGTGTGGGCGAGTTCAACTCGCAAAATGCGGACGGTGCACCACCTGCAAAGCCGAAAGTGAGAAACAGTCTCAAGAAAGGCGTAGACGGTGAGTGCGGGGTTGACGGAGCGGAGGCTTTATCCGTTGATCCGCAGCATGTTGAGCGAACTTCGCGTCGCGCTTGAGCGGACGTAGCGCTCCGCTCTGTTTCGAGTATCGGAGTGGCCGCTGCTTCTGGGCGGGCGGCTGCTCACGTTCGAACAGGCTCAAGTTGCCGATTCGCGAACGCTACGCCGAGGCCGGGTTGGCATATTGCGATGCTCGACGTCGACTTGCCAAAGGCGGCCGTGCGCGCGGAACCAAGCCGTCTCCGACCGCAACGAACACCAGCGCCTGAACGACAGTCCCCGCGCCGCAACGCCGGGTACGAGCGCGCGCGTTGCTGGCGTCTTTGGAGCTAGGATCAGTGCTCTCGTTCGAGCGCTGCCTCACACCTTTGGCAGGGTGATGCGGTGCGACTGGTTCTGGTATTTGCCGGCGCGGGTACGGTAGCTCACGGCGCAGGCCTGGGCGCGGAAGAAGAGCATCTGCACGATGCCCTCGTCGGCGTAGATGCGGCAGTCGGCGGCGCTGGCGTTGGAGAATTCCAGCGTGAGGTGGCCGCGCCAGCCGGCCTCGGCGGGCGTGACGTTGGCGATGATACCGCAGCGCGCGTACGTGCTCTTGCCCACGCAGATCGCGGTGACGTCGGCCGGGAGGTCGAGCCGTTCGACGGCGACGCCTAGTCCGTAGCTGCGCGCGGGGAGGATGAAGAAGCGGCCGCGGGCGTCGGTCTGGAGGACGACGCGTTCGAGATTGCGCGGGTTGAAATCCTTCGGATCGACGACGGTGCCGGGGATGTGGCGGAAGACTTGGAACTCGCGCGAGGAGAGGCGCAGGTCGTAGCCGAAGCTGGACGCTCCGTAGGAGAGCAGGCGCAGGCCGGCGGCGTCCTCGCGGACGAGTTCGGGTTCGAAGGGGCGGATCATGCCGGCGCGGGCCAGCGCGGCGATTTCGCGGTCGTTGAGGATCATGGGTTGTTCGTGGTGGAAGCGAAGGCCGCGCCGCCGGCCGCAGTGCGGGCGGCGCGGTTGCCGGAATCAGGGCACGGTGGTGATTGGGCGTCCGAGCTTGGCTCGCAGGAGTCCGGCGGCGGCGACGAGGTTGGCCAGCGAGGCGAGCGTCTCGGGCCATCCGCGGGTCTTCAGGCCGCAGTCGGGGTTGACCCAGAGGTTCTCAACCGGGAGGACGCGGGCGGCGCGTTCGAGAAGTCCGACCATCTCCTCGACGGAAGGAACGCGCGGCGAGTGGATGTCCCACACGCCGGGGCCGATCTCGTTGGGATAGGCGAAGGTCTCGAACGCCTCCAGAATCTCCATGCGCGAGCGCGAGGCCTCGAATGTGATCACGTCGGCGTCGAGCGCGGCGATGGCCTCGACGATGTCGTTGAACTCCGCGTAGCACATGTGCGTGTGGATCTGGGTGTCGGCGCGCACGCCGGAGGCGGTGAGCCGGAAGGCCGCGGTGGCCCAGTCGAGGTAGTATTTCCAATGTTCTCGCCATAGGGGCAGTCCCTCGCGCAGGGCGGGTTCGTCGATCTGGATGATCGGCAAGCCGGCGTTCTCCAGGTCGACGACCTCGTCGCGCAGGGCGAGGGCGATCTGGCGCGCGGTATCCTCGCGCGGCTGGTCGTCGCGCACGAAGCTCCACTGGAGGATTGTGATCGGCCCGGTGAGCATGGCTTTCATCGGCCGCGAGGTCAGCGACTGCGCGTAGTGGGACCAGCGGACGGTCATCGCATGTGGGCGGGCGACATCGCCGTAGATGAGCGGCGGTTTCACGCAACGGGAACCGTAGCTTTGGACCCAGCCGTTGCGGGTGAAGACGAACCCGTCGAGCTGCTCCCCGAAGTACTCGACCATGTCGGTGCGCTCGAACTCGCCGTGCACGAGTACGTCGAGCCCGAGTTCCTCCTGCATGCGGATGGATGCGGAAATCTCCCGCTCGATGAACCTCTCGTAGTCGAGATTCGCGAGTTCGCCCTTGCGCCAACGGGCACGTGCAGTGCGCACGGCGTCCGTTTGCGGGAATGAGCCGATCGTGGTGGTGGGGCACAGGGGCAGCTTCAGACGCTCACGCTGGAGCTCCTGCCGTTCGGAGAACGGCTTGGATCGGCGGAAGGCGGTGGCGAGAAGCCCCTCGCAGCGGGCACGGACGTCCTTGCGACGCAGGGCGGGATGCGCACGGCGGGCGGCGAAGACGGCGCGGTTGGCTTCCAACAATGCTGACGATTCGGCCGGGCGGGATGCCAGCGCGCGGAGCTCGCCGAGTTCGGCGAGCTTCTCGGTGGCAAAGGCGAGCCAAGGGCGGATCTCGGGGCTGAGCGTGGTCTCCTCCGCGAGCGAAACCGGTGAATGCAGGAGCGAGCTGGAGGGTGCGAGCCAGACGCGCTCCGGCCCGAGGATGTTGATGGCCTTCCCGATCCGCGGCAGCACCGCATCGTATTCGGTGCGCCAGACATTGCGGGCGTCGACCACGCCGAGGGAGAGGATCTTGCCGCGGGGAAATTCGCGGATGACGGTGTCGAGCTCGCGCGGGCAGCGGGTGTTGTCGATGTGCAGCGCGTGGACGGGGAGCCGGAGGAAGGTGAGCAGGTTGCCGCCCAATGCGCCGTAGTAGACGGCGACAAGGAGCTTCAGCTGGGGCTCGGCGGCGGCGAACGTCGCATAGGTGGCTTCCAAAGCCGCACGCCACTCCGGCTCCAGTTCGAGCGCGCCGCAGGGCTCGTCGATCTCGACCCACTCGGCACCGAGGGCGGCGAGTCGCTGCAACACCTGAAGGTAGACGGGAAGCAGGCGTTCGAGCAGCGAGAGCCGGTCGAATCCCTCAGGGGTGTTGGCGGCTGGCTTGGCCAGGCGCAGCCAGGTGACCGGGCCGAGCAGGACGGGCTTGGTCTTCACGCCGAGCGCGAGCGCTTCGGCGAACTCGGACATGGGCTTGGTCGATCCGAGGGAGAAACGCATGTCGGGCCGCAGCTCGGGGACGATGTAGTGGTAATTCGTGTCGAACCACTTCGTCATCTCGCAGGCGGCGACGGCCCCGGTGGGCAGCGGTTGGGCGCAGCTGCAGGTCCGGCCGAGCGCGTCGGTGGCCGAGTGAGGGCGCACGCCGCGAGCGAGGGCGAACATCGTGTCGAGGTCGACTTCGCCGCCCTTCCAGCCGAAGCGTGGCGGGATGGCGCCGACCATGCAGGTGGTGTCGAGGACGTGGTCGTAGAACGAGAAGTCGTTCGACGGGACGAGCGTCAGGCCGGCGTCGCGTTGGAGTAACCAGTGGCGACGGCGCAGTTCGCGCGCCGTTTCGTGGAGCGCGGTGCGGTCGATCTTCCCAGCCCAATAGGCCTCGACGGTTCGTTTGAGCTCGCGCTGCGCGCCGATGCGCGGGAAGCCGAGCGAGTGGGTCGCGATCAGGCCGCGAGCCGAGTTATCCGAGTTATGCATGGGAGTCCTTTCATTCTGCGATGTGGATTTCCTGGTGCGTGCAGCCGGGTATTCGGACTCCGAGTTTGTGGCGGGCGGGTGCCCGCGACCTTGCCCCGGCCTTGGCCGCGCGGTGAGGTGCGGCTGTACGGTGGGTACCGGCGCTCGTTTCTCGCCGGGACCTGGGGTTTGTGACTCGATACCGCAGCGCGACTGTCGCCGGTTTTCACGGCGTTCCCCGTCCGCTGCACGCGTTCGCCACCGCAGGAGCGGCGGCGGTTGGGTTGATTGACTGACGAGAATGGTGTGGCGGTCCGCATGCTCAGGAGGCGCGTTTGGCGCACTCGACGTCGATGCTCATCGAAGGGCGTTGCTGTGCGAGGGCGGCGGCGAGGCAGTCGGGACAGATGCAGGGGCTGCGGCGGTAGCTCCAGGGCACGCGGGCGAGCAGCTCGGGCGGGAAGTGCTTTCCGTAGCACCAGCAACTGCCTTTCGGCTCGCCTGCTTCCGCTTCGCCGCAGTGGTTGGGTCGGCCGCAGATCGGGCAGCAACGGTCTTTGCGCGCAGGCTTCATACGACGGGGGTGGCCGGCATTGGATGACCGACGGTGTCGGTTGGCCGGTATTCCTGCCAGACGTGGGGCGAGCCGGCGGCGAGAAGGGCGATGGCGGCACAATCGGCGTCGGTGAGGCCGGGCCACTTGGTTGTGCGGAGCTGGTGCGGGATGGCGCGGGTGCGGAGCAGCGAGATCGTTTCGGCGAGCGCGGCGGTGTCGACCGGAACGCCGACGGCCTCGGCGTAGCGGGACCACGGCGCCTTCAGGTCCATCGCGACGAAGTCGACGAGGCGGGCGTCGAGCAGCGTGCGAACGACGGCGGGATGCGAGCCGTTGGTGTCGAGCTTGATGGCGAAGCCGAGCGTGCGAATCGCACGGAGGAAGTCGGTGAGGTCTGCGTGGAGCGTTGGTTCGCCGCCGGTGACGACCACGCCATCGAGCTTGCCGCGGCGCTGTGCGAGGCGTGCGAGGATCTCGGGCACGGGTAACGGGCGGGTGAACCGCTCGGGGTAGACCAGCGCGGGGTTGTGGCACCACGGGCAGCGCCAGTTGCAGCCCTGCGTGAAGACGACCGCGGCGAGATGGCCGGGAAAGTCGCTCAGGGAGCAGGGAACGTAACCGCCGATGCGCATGGGTGGGGAAGGCGAGAGGCGAGAGGTCAGAGGTGAGAGGAAGGAGTCAGTAGCGAGGAGGCGGAGGGCGGAGGCGTGAAGAGATGTGGGCAGCGTCGGGATGCGGGCGACGTGATGCCGCGGGCGGAGCGCTTGACCCGCTTGGGGGCAAGCGGGTCCACCCGCAGGCGGTCTACTCGCTACCAACTACTCGCTCCTCGCTACTGTTTGGTGTTTCACGCGGTGGCGGTGACGGGCTCGGCGGGCTGGTCGCCGATGCGCGGGAAGGGCAGGCCGGCCTCGGCGGCCTGGGCGGTGGGGATCTTGTAGACGCGGCGGCGGGCGTACTCGGCCTGCTTGCCTTCGTTCCACTGCTGCACGGGGCGCAGGTAGCCGACGACGCGGGAGTAGACCTCGCTGGCGGCGCCGCAGTGCGGGCACTTGAAGTGTTCGCCGGCCACGTAACCGTGCTCCGGGCACACGCTGAAGGTGGGCGTGAGCGAGAAGTAGGGCAGGCGGTAGCCGGAGGCGATGCGGCGCACGAGCGTCTTCACGGCCTGCGGGTCGGCGATGCGTTCGCCGAGGAAGAGGTGGAGCACGGTGCCGCCGGTGTAGCGGGTCTGGAGGTCGTCCTGGTGGTCGAGCGCCTCGAAGAGATCGTCGGTGGTCTGGACGGGGAGCTGGGTGGAGTTGGTGTAGTAGGGCTTGGCGCCGGACTGGGCGACGTCCTCCTCGTTGGCGGCGAGGATGCCGGGAAAACGTTCCTTGTCCTTCTTGGCGAGGCGGTAGCTGGTGCCCTCGGCGGGGGTGGCTTCGAGGTTGTAGTGGTTGCCGGTCTCCTGCTGGTAGGCGACGAGGCGCTCGCGCATGAAGTCGAGCGTGCGCAGGGCGAAGGCCTGGCCCTCGGGCGTGGCGATGCCGCCGAGGCCGAGGTTGACGCAGGCCTCGTTCATGCCGACCAGACCGATGGTGCTGAAGTGGTTCTTCCAGTAGCAGCCGAAGCGCTCGTACATGTGGCGCAGGTAGTGGCTTGTGTACGGGTACAGGCCGGCGGCGGTGAGGCGCTCGAGGAACTTGCGTTTGGTCTCGAGGCTGTCGCGCGCGGTGCCCATGAGGCGGACGAGGCGGGCGCGGAACGCCTCCTCGCGCTCGGCCAGCGGGGCATCGGCGCCGGGGGCGGCCGGGTGGTCCTGCGTGGCGAGGTAGCCCAAGCGTGGGAGATTGATGGTGACGACGCCGACGGAGCCGGTGAGCGGGTGCGCGCCGAAGAGGCCGCCGCCGCGCTTCTCGAGCTGGGTGTTGTCGATGCGCAGGCGGCAGCACATCGAGCGGGCGTCCTCCGGCTTCATGTCGGAGTTGATGAAGTTGGAGAAATACGGGATGCCGTAGCGGCCGGTCATCTCCCAGAGGCCGGCGAGGTTCGCGTTGTCCCAGTCGAAATCGGGCGTGAGGTTGATCGTCGGAATCGGGAAGGTGAACACGCGGCCGTTGGCGTCGCCCTCGGCCATGACCTCGAAGAAGGCGCGGTTGAAGAGGTTCATCTCCTCCTGGAACTGGCCGTAGTTGTAGGGCTGGAGCTCGCCGCCGCGCACGACGGGCTGGTCGGCCATGTGGCGCGGGCAGACGAGGTCGAGGGTGACGTTGGTGAACGGCGTCTGGAAGCCGACGCGGGTGGGGACGTTGATGTTGAAGACGAACTCCTGGAGCGCCTGTTTCACCTGCGCGAAGGAGAGGCCGTCGAAGCGGATGAAGGGTGCGAGCAGGGTGTCGAAGCTGGAGAATGCCTGGGCGCCGGCGGCCTCGCCCTGGAGGGTGTAGAAGAAGTTGATGATCTGGCCGAGGGCGGTGCGCAGGTGTTTGGCGGGCTTGGACTCGATCTTGCCGGGCACGCCGCAGAAACCCTGGTTGAGCAGATCGTAGAGATCCCAGCCGACGCAATACACGGAGAGCTGGTTGAGGTCGTGGAGGTGGAAGTCGCCGGACTCGTGGGCGGCGCGGATGTCGGGCGAGTAGATGGCGTTGAGCCAGTAGGTCTGTGAGGCGGAGGAGGAGAGGTAGTTGTTTAGGCCCTGGAGCGAGTAGCTCATGTTGCTGTTCTCGCGCACCTGCCAGTCGAGCTGCTTGAGGTAGCCGTCGATGAGTGCGACGTCCTGCTTGGCGGTGATCTGGCGCAGGCGCTTGTGCTGGTCGCGGTAGACGATGAGGGCGCGCGCGGTTTTTCGGAACGGCGAGTCGAGCAGCACCTCCTCGACCATGTCCTGCACCTGCTCCACGGAGGGCTCGGTGTCGGCGATGGTGCAGAGCAGGAGGTTCACGACGCGCACGGTGAGGCGGTGGGCGAGGGCTTCGTCGTACTCGCCGGTGGCGGCGCCGGCACGGGCGAGGGCGCGGGTGATGCGCGCGGCCTCGAAGGGCACGCGGCGGCCGTCGCGCTTGCGGATGAGCGAGGGCAGGCCGGGCGTGCTCTGGAGGTAGGCGGCGAGATCCTGGGCGGGAGTGGGGAGATGGAGCGGAGGGACGTTCATGGCGGAGACGGGGTTGGGGTATTGCCGATTTTGGATTGCGGATTTGCGATTGGGGCGGAGTGCGAAAAGGGAGCCGTGTCAGGAAAGGACGAAGACAAGAACCTGGGCGGTGAGGACGCGCAGGAGCATGGTGAGCGGGTAGACGGTGGCGTAGGCGACGGCGGTGCCGCTGCCCGGGTTCGTTTGTTGGGCGAAGGCGAGCGCGGGCGGGTCGGTCATCGCACCGGCGAGGAGGCCGCAGGTGGCGTCGACGGGCAGCCTCGCGTGGCGGCGCGCGAACCACGCGGTGAGCACGACGGGGACGAACGTGATCAGGGCGGCGAGCCCCATCCACGCTAGGCCGCTGCCGTCGAGCAGGTGGGTGAAGAAGGCGTCGCCGGACTTCAGGCCCACACAGGCGAGGAAGAGCACGATGCCGATCTCGCGCAGGGCCAGCGAGGCGTTGGCCGGCACGTACCAGACGAGCGGGCCGAAGCTACCGAGGCGTCCGAGCAGGATGGCGACGACGAGCGGTCCGCCGGCCAGGCCGAGGCGCACGGGCGCGGGCAGGCCGGGCAGCGCGATGGGAATCAGGCCCACAAGCACGCCGAGCAGGATGCCGAAGAAGAGCGGGCCGACGCGCGTGTGCTCGAGTTCCTTGGGCGAGTCGCCGAGCAGCCGGGCGGCGTCGGCGATGGCATCGGCGGTGCCAACGAGCGTGAGGACGTCGCCGAATTGCACGCGCAGGGCGGGCTCGGGCACGAACTCGAGGCCTTGGCGCGCGAGGCGGGTCGCGGCCACGCCGCAACGCGCCTGCAACTGGAGCGCGGCGAGCGAGCGGCCGACGGCTTCGCGGTGGGTGACGATGAGGCGGCGGTTAGTGACCGGGCCTTCGAGCGAGCGGAGATCGAGGGCGGACTCGCCGCCGGCGAGGAGCGAGGCCTGTTGCACGGCGGCGGTCTCGCCGACGACGAGAAGGATGTCGCCGAGGGCGAGATGTTGCTCGGCGGAGGGGACGACGGTGGCCTCGGCGTGGCGCAGGCGGGAGACGGTGAAGCCGCGGCCGGCGGGGAATGCCTCGCCCAGCGGGCGGCCGGCGAGCGCGGGGTTGCGGATCTCGAGGTTGCGCGCGAGGACGGATTCATCGGCGGCGGGCGTGGCGGAGGCGCGGCCCGGTTTCGGGAGAAAACGCCGTGCGAGCAGCATGGCGGCGATCACGCCGAATACGCCGAACGGATACGCGAGGGCGTAGGCGGAGCCGTGCTGCGCTAGGGCGGCGGCATCGGCGCCGGTCTCGGTGAGCGCCTGGGCGGCGGCGGCGAGGCTGGGGGTGTTGGTGGTGGCGCCGGAGAGCAGGCCGGCGGCGACGGGCAGCGGGAGCGCGGCGAGTTTCCAGACGCCGACGGCGAGTGCGACGCCGAGCAGGACGTTGGCGGCGGCGAGCAGGTTGAGCTTCAGTCCGGTGCGGCGCAGCGAGGCGAAGAAGCCGGGGCCGAGCTGGAGGCCGATGGAGAAGACGAACAGGATGAGGCCGAACTCGCGCACGAACTCCAGCACGTGCGGGTCGACGGCGAGCCCGAGCCGGCCGCAGGCCAGCCCGGCGAAGAGCACCCCGGCCACGCCGACACCCACGCCGCGGATACGCACCCGGGCGAGCGCGAGGCCGGCCGAGGCCACGAGGGCGAAGGCGACGAGGAACTGCGCCGTGTGGCCGTTGGCGAAGTAGGTCTTCAGCGCGTCCATGGCGCGCCTCCGTACACCCTCACGGCGGACCCGGCGGCGGCGCGGTCGGAGACGACGGCGGACGGCAGGGTGCGGTGGCAGCCTCGGTTGCGAAAACCGGAGGCGGATGGACGGGGCGTCGGGAAACGACGCGGATGGGCGGACGCGTGCGAGCGCCCGGGAGACGGGAGGAGCGACTTCATTCTGGCGATGAAGGCCGAACACGCAGGGCGTGGGCGGCGGCAGGTGATGCGTCTCCGGTCTGGGTGTTCGGACTCCGGGCTCCCCGGGCGTGCCCAGATCTCGAATTTTGGGATTCGAGATCTG